>CAZJNA010000106.1:0-10587 GCA_964547325.1 uncultured Opitutaceae bacterium
TGTCAGGCCCTGAATTCTCAACTGCAGTTGAGAATTCAGGGCCTGACCCCATTTGGCTCGCACGCTGCCGTTCGGAACTCGCCGAACGGGAGGAAAAGCATCTCCTGCGCAGCCTCCGGGTCGCGGATCCAAAGGCAGGCGAGCTCAATCTCGCCAATAACGACTACCTTGATCTCGCGCGGGATCCTTCCGTCGTCGCGGCTGCCTCCGGGGCCCTCGAGCGGCACGGAACCTCCGCCTCGGCTTCGCCGCTCATCACGGGATGGAGGGAGCCCCACGCACGGCTCGTCGAGGCGCTCAGTGCCTGGCAGGGCTTCCCCTGCGGGCTGCTCTGGAGCAGCGGCTACGCCGCAAATTCCGCTGTTCTCGGAACGCTTCCGCAGAAGGGAGACCTCGTGCTGGCGGACCGCCTTGTGCACCATAGCATTGTCGCCGGGATGCTCCAGAGCGGAGCGCGCGTGCAACGCTATCGCCACCTCGATCTGGAGGAACTCGAGCGGAGGCTCGTTGAGGCAAAGGGGGCAGGTCTCGGATCTTGCTCCACGGGGCAAGATCCGAGACCTGCCCCCTTACGAACCGTTTTTGTCGTCACCGAGAGTCTCTTCAGCATGGACGGGGACTTTCCCGACCTCGCGCGCATGGGGGAACTCAAGAGGCGCCACGGGTTTTGCTGGATCGTCGACGAGGCCCACGCCCTGGGATGGTACGGGCCGGACGGGTCCGGCCTCGCGCGCGCTGCCGGAGTGGAAGGGGATGTGGACGTCCTCGTCGGCACGCTGGGAAAGGCGCTGGCTTCCGGCGGCGCCTACACGCTTTTCAGGGACGAGGCCGTCCGCGATTTCCTCGTCAACCGGGCCGGGGAATTTATCTATTCGACCGCCCTGCCGCCGGCAAACGCGGCGGCTGCACACGCGGCGCTTGAGCGGATCAGGGTCCTCGCTCCCGGGCAGGGTGAGTGGCATCGATCGTCACGGGCGTTTCGATCCGCGCTCCGCAAATCCGGCTGGAAGGCCCCCGAGGGAGAATCGCCGATCGTGCCCATCCGGCTCGACAATGAGCCGGACGCGCTGGCGCTCGCAGCGGCGCTTCGCTCCGCGGGGATCCACGCGGGAGCGGTGCGGCCGCCCACGGTCCCCAAGGGAACCAGCCGTCTGCGATTCTCCCTAAAGCGGAGTTTTGGAGAAGCCGAAGCCGGACGCGTCCTGGGGGCGATGGCGGCATGGCGGAAGGGCGGCCGATCATGAGGATTGGATGGATCCTCGGCTGGGCCGCGCCCGAGGCGTGGTTCGCTCCGATTGCCCGCGCGACGCTGCCGAAGGCCGACCACGTCTTCGTCCCGGCGACGGCAGACGCGGTCGGCACGCTGGAGACGTCCGGGCTATTTGACTGGACGGTAGGATACTCGCTCGGAAGCCTGCTTCTGCTCTCCCGCGCATCGAGCCTCCCGCAGGGCCGCGTGGCCCTGCTTGCGCCGATGTTCGCCTTCGCCAGCGAGGAAGGGCTCGGGGGCCGCGTCTCGCGGACACAGGTGCGGCGTCTCGCTCGATGGCTCAGGCGCGAGCCGCTCGCAGCGCTGGCTGATTTCTACGAGCGGGCCGTTCTGCATGTCCCTCCCGGGCTGCATCCCGGAACGGCGGAGAATCTTCTTTGGGGCCTCGAGCGCCTGGAAAAGGACCGGTTCGAGCCGCCTCTTCCGCCCGGCTGGATGGCCTGGTGCGGAGCCGAGGACGCCTTGCTCGACGCCTCCCGCCTCCATGCGCTGGATCCGGGGATAAATATCGTCGAGGGCGGAACCCACCATCCCGCCGCTTTGATCCAGGCCTTCGCGGAGGCGATCTCATGACGGATGTGATCGCCAGTTTCGATCGGGTTGCCCCCACCTACCTCGCCCATGCGGGCGTGCAGGAGGCGCTGGCAGGCTGGCTCGCCGAATGGCTGCCAAAATCGCGGGCCGGGCGCGCGCTTGAGGTTGGCTCCGGCCCTGGGGTGTTCACCCGGAGAATCCTTCCCTGGAACGGGACGCTGCTGGCCACGGATGCTTCGCGGGCGATGTGCGCAACGGGCCGGTCGGCCCTGCCTGCTGCAAAATGGCGCACGATGGTTGCAGAAAAGCCGGTTCCGGGACCCTGGGATTGGATTTTTTCGAGCAGCATGCTTCAGTGGTCGGAGGATCCGGCCGCCGTATTCGCGGCCTGGCGGAAGAGGCTCGCCCCCGGGGGGCGCGTGCTCGCCGGGCTCTTCTCCTCGGGCAGCCTGGAGGAGTGGGGCGCCATCGCGGGCGAGGCGCCGCTGCGCTGGCGCACCCGGGAGGAATGGAGGATCCTGATTGAGGCATCGGGCCTGCGCCTTCTTCGGGACGGCGAGGAGCGCCGCACGGTCTTCCACTCATCCGCGGCTGCTTTCCTGCGCTCGCTGCACGGGACCGGGGCGGCGCCACGCCGTCGGCTGCCGCCATCGCGGCTGCGGCAACTATTGCGGGAATACGAGGACCGTCATCGAACGCCGGAAGGGGTCCCAACTAGCTGGAGTTTTTACCGGTTCGAGGCAACCTGCTAGACCTTGGAAGAGAACAGCGTTGCTTCGACCCGTGCGACGAGCCTGTCCATCCGCGCATCCAGCCTGTCCATGCGCTCGTCCAAGCGATCAAGCCGTTCTTCAATTCGATTCATGCGGCAGTCGAGCCGCTCCATCATGCCTTCGATGCGATCCATTCTACCCTCGATGCGATCCATTCTGCCTTCAATGCGCAGCTGGCCTTCTCTGAGATCTGCGAACATCGGGCTCACCGCCTCCAGCACGGAGGCGCGAATCACGCTGCCGAACAGCATGCGCATCATGCGCATGATTCTGCCGCCGCTGAGAGCGACGTCAAGGGCCTGCGGCGACTTTTCGGGAGAGGTCGATTGGGTCATGCGCTAATAATAACAACTCCTGTTCCGGCTGGTTAATTCCGGGACGAAGGGCATAGATTCAGTATTTCACGCGATGTCGCATCCCTTTCTTGCCTCAACCTTTGAGATTCCCTGGTCCCAGCTTGATGCCGAGCATGTCGAGCCCGACATCGGCCTCGCCCTAGAGCGTGCGCAGGCGGCGGTCGACGCCGTCGCGGCCCAGGACCTGGGGAGGCTGACCTTCGAGAGCACCTTCCTGGCGCTTGAGCGGTCCACGGAGGGGCTCAATGAAGCCTGGGCCAAGGTTTCGCATCTCCAGTCCGTGGCGGATTCGCCGGCGCTGCGCGCCGCGCACAATGCGATGCTGCCAAAGGTCACGGCCTTCTACGCGCGAATCCCCCTCAATCCGGAGCTCTGGCGCAGGCTCAAGGCGTTCGCCGCGTCGCCGGAAGCCTCCGGCCTTCAGGGCGTACGGCGCAGGTTTCTCGAGGAGACCGCAGCTGATTTCCGGCAGGCGGGCGCGGACCTCCCTCCGGATCAGCGTGCCCGGCTCGAGGCGCTTCAGAGCGAACTTGCGCAGCTCACGCAAAAGTTCTCGGAGAATGTCCTCGATGCGACCAATGCCTGGCAGCTCGTGATCGAGGACGAGGCCCGGCTAGCCGGCCTGCCCGCGAACGCGAAGGGCGCCGCCGGGCAAAATGCCGCCGCGAAGGGCCTTGGCAGCGAGGAGAAGCCCGCCTGGCGCTTCACACTTCATGGCCCATCCCAGGAGCCGTTTCTGACCTATCTCGACGACGACGGCCTCCGGCGCGAGCTGTGGTCGTCGGCGGTCGCGGTCGGGGCCCGGGCGCCCCACGACAATACAGCCCTTCTTTCCCGCATTCTTGCACTTCGGGCCGAGAAGGCGGCGCTCCTCGGCCGCGAGCATTTTGCAGATCTGGTTCTTGAGCGTCGGATGGCCAAGTCGGGGGCCCGCGCGATTGCCTTCCTCGAGGACCTGCAGCGGCGCTGCGCCGTCGCTTTCAAACGCGAATGCGGGGAACTCGAGGCGGCGCCCGGTCGGCCCAGCCCCGGTCCGCTCGCCCCCTGGGAGCTGGCCTACCGCGCCGAGAAGATCAGGCGGGCCCGCTACGACTTCGACGCGGAGGCCCTGCGGCCCTATTTTCCCCTCGAGCGGGTCGTGGCCGGCCTGTTCGACCTGGCCGGACGTGTCTTCGGCCTCCGGATCTCCGAGAAGCCCGGCGTCGAGACGTGGCATCCCGAGGTCAAGTTCTACGAGGTTTGGGATGCCGCGAGACGCCACGTGGGCTCGTTCTACGCCGACTGGCATCCGCGGGAGTCCAAGCGAGGCGGGGCGTGGATGAATTACCTGATAACGGGCGGCCCGCGCCCGGACGGCATCCGCAGTCCTCACCTGGGCCTGATCTGCGGCAACCTGACGCCGCCGTCGCCCGGCCGTCCCGCGCTTCTGACCCATCACGAGGTCGAGACGATCTTTCATGAATTCGGCCACCTGCTGCACCACCTCCTGGGCGAGGTGGAGATCAAGTCGATGAACGGCGTCAACGTGGCCTGGGATTTCGTCGAACTCCCGTCCCAGATCATGGAAAACTGGTGCTGGGAGCGGGACAGCCTCGATCTCTTCGCGAGGCATTTCGAAACTGGGGGGGCGATTCCCGCGGAGCTGTTCGCCCGGATGACGGCGGCCAGGAACTTCCGCTCGGCAAGCGGGACCATGCGGCAGATAGCCCTGGCGAAGATGGATCTCCTGCTGCACGTGCGGGCCCGGGAATTCGCGTCAGAGGCCGACGTCGAGCCGAAGGCGAGGGCGGCGATCGCCGATTGCCTTATTCCGACGCAGCCGCCCGCCCCGACGATCGTCAAGCGCTTCACCCACCTCTTCTCCGATCCCGTCGGCTATGCGGCCGGATACTATTCGTACAAGTGGGCGGAGGTGCTCGAGGCGGACGCATTCACCCGGTTCCGCCGCGAGGGGCTCTTCAGCCCCAAGGTGGGCGCGGAATTCGTCTCGAAGATCCTCAGCCGCGGCAACGGCGCGGATCCCGCGGAGCTGTTCCGCGACTTCATGGGCCGCGATCCGGACTTGCAGGCGCTGCTCATCCGTTCCGGACTGGCCGGGTAGCTTTTCGGTTTTGTCCTTCCGCCGGGCGGTCCAACCTCCATTTTCCAAGCAAATGACGCTCGCCGACATCGCAACGATCGCAGGCCGCACGTTTCCAGCCCGGCGCTGGACGCGCGGGATGGTGGGGCAGGCCGGCCAGCCTATACCGGCAACGGGTTTTGCGATGGGCTACGTGGTCCTCGAGCCGGAGGGCGGCCAGGTGCCCTGGCACAACCAGGAGCAGGAGGAGGTCTATATGGTGCTCCAGGGCCGCGGGGAGATCTGCGTCGGCGCCGAGCGGAGTGAAATCGTCGGCGGCCAGGCCGTCTACCTCCCGCCGACCGTTTTCCATCAGCTCACCAACACAGGCGATCAGCCCCTGCACATGATGTACATCTACTGTCCTGGCGGGGACGTGGCTCATTGGCGCCAGGAGCTCGACGGCACGCTTCCGCAGGCGGGCGTCGGAGCGGTGCCGCCGCTTCCGGCCGGCGCGCAGCCGCAATGCACGCAGAAAAGCGGAAAGCGGGGAAGGCAAAGCGGAAAACGGAAAGCGAAGGGCGGGGAAGGCAAAGCGGAAAGCGGAAATCGGAAAACGGGGGGCAAAGGACGATGAGCGTTCACAAGGTCGGCATCATCATGAACGGCGTCACGGGGCGCATGGGCACGAACCAGCACCTGCTGCGCTCGATCGTCGCGATCATCGCGCAGGGCGGCGTCCCCCTCGGCAACGGGGATGTCATCATGCCAGACCCGATCCTCGTCGGGCGGAGCGAGGGAAAGCTCGGGGAGCTGGCCGCCCGCGCGGGCGTGAAGCGCTTCACGACGGATATCGACCGGGCGCTGGCCGATCCGGCGAATCCGGTCTATTTCGACGCGACGCTGACCGGCCATCGGCCGATCGGGGTCCGGAAGGCGCTGGCCGCGAAGAAGCACGTCTATTGCGAAAAGCCGACCGCCACGACCTCGGCGGAGGCGCTGGCCCTCTACCGGGAGGCCGTCGCCGCAGGCGTCAAGAACGGCGTCGTTCAGGACAAGCTCTGGCTTCCGGGTCTCCTCAAGCTCAGGCACCTGATAGACGCGGGGTTCTTCGGCCGGATCCTCTCCGTCCGCGGCGAGTTCGGCTACTGGGTCTTCACGGGCAGGCAGGACAAGCTCCAGCGCCCTTCGTGGAACTATCGAAAGGAGGACGACGGCGGCATCATCGTCGACATGCTCTGCCATTGGCGCTACGTGATCGACAATCTCTTCGGCGAGGTGAGCGCTCTCTCATGCCTGGGGGCGACCCACATCCCGGAGCGCTATGACGAGTCGGGCAAGCCGTACGCGTGCACGGCGGATGACTCCGCCTATGCCACCTTCGAGCTCAGGAACGGGGTCGTCTGCAATTTCAACTCGTCCTGGGCGGTCCGGGTGCGGCGGGACGATCTCCTCACGCTTCAGGTGGACGGGACCGACGGCTCCGCCGTGGCGGGACTCCGCGACTGCCTGGCTCAGCCGCTTTCCGCAACTCCGCGTTGTACCTGGAATCCCGACATAGACAGCCCCATCAAGTATTTCGAGGGCTGGAGCACCGCATCGGCCGGCGAAACCTGCGACAACGCGTTCAAGGTCCAGTGGGAGCTCTTTCTGAAGCACGTTGTCCGCGGGGACCCGTTCCGCTGGACCCTTCTCGAGGGCGCCAAGGGCGTTCAGCTTGCGGAGCTCGGCCTCAAATCCTGGGCCGAGCGCCGGTGGCTGGACGTCCCCCCGCTGGTTTGACGAAAGGTGAAACCTTTGGTACCCTCGGGCCTCTAATCACCCATGCCAGTCACCTTCCTTTCCTCAGGCTCCGGCTTCATGTCCTCCGGAGTGTTCATGCTCCTTTTCGTCTTCGTGCTGATCTTTTCGATCTACGCGCAGATCCGGGTCTCGAGCGCGTACAACAAGAACGCCCGGATCCTTTCCCGCAACGGCATCACCGGCCGCGAGGCCGCCGAGGCCGTGATGGCGCAGGCGGGCATCACGGATGTGACGATTGTCGAGACGGGAGGCCACCTGACGGACCATTTCGACCCAATGAGGAAGGAACTCGTGCTTTCCTCGGAGAACTACCGAGGCACGAGCCTCGCCGCGCTCGGCGTCGCGGCCCACGAGTCCGGACACGCGATCCAGCAGAAGGTCGGCTACAAGATGCTCTATGCCCGGATGGCCCTCGTGCCGGCGACGCAGTTTGTCTCCCGGATCGTGCCCTTCCTCTTTCTGGCGAGCTGGTTTCTTCTCCGCGGCCTCACCGGGATGGTGCTCGATATCGCGATCATCTGCTACGCCGTCATCACGCTCTTCCAGCTGGTGACGCTCCCCGTTGAATTTGACGCGAGCCGCCGGGCGAAGGCCCAGCTCGTCACCCTGGGCATCGTCGGCCGGGATGAGATGGCCGGAGTGAACGAGACGCTCGACGCCGCCGCCCTGACCTATGTCGCGGCCTTCATAAGCGCCCTCTACGTCCTGCTCAGCCTGCTTTCGAACCGTCGTCGGTGAAGAGCGCATTCCGGGCGGCTCTGCTTCTGGCCGTCGGATTGGGAATCGGAATTTGGATCGGACACCGCGGGCCGCCCGCCCCGCAGCCGGCGGCGCCGGAGCCGGCTCCCGTCGAGACCGCGGCCGCCCCCAGCCCGCCCAGGCCCGCGCTCGCCTGCGAGGCTGTCGCGTCCTTCCACGACAATGTCTACCCGTCCCTCGTGCTCTCCCTGGGAGCCGCCCATCCCGAATACGCCCGCTGCCTCACGCTTACGATCCATCACGCTCCCGTGGGGAGGCCCTGCGAGATCCGGATCGAATCGAGCCTCTTCCAGGAGCCCTTCGTCACGACGGCCAGCGCGTCGTCGGATACCTGGATCCTGACGCCGGACATTCCCTGGAACTACGCGGCGCTCCGCGGCTTCTCCCAGAGCCAGCCGGAATTGTTCGCCATATCGGTGGCGGCCGGCGGCCGAACCGTGCAGACGACCCTGACGTGCCTGGTTCACTCGGTGAACGAGGCCGTCTCGCGGGTCTATGACCAGGATCTGGCTTCCTGGCAGGATACCAGCATCTGTTACGCAGCGTTCGTCAATGAGGACCACCCCTGGATCAACACGCTTCTCCAGGAGGCCGCCGCGCGCGGCGGCATCGAGCGGTTCGCGGGCTATGGGCTGGGGCCCGGCGCGGTCGTCCAGCAGATGGAGGCGATCTGGGAGGCATTGGCGGCCCGGAGCCTGAGCTACGTGGATCTCGCCACCGTAAGCGGCGGAGTGTCGGACGTTTCGACCCAGTATGTGCGATTCCTGGACCAGTCCGTGCGCGACCAGGGAGCCAACTGCGTGGACGGGGCTGTGCTCCTGGCCTCCGTCTTCCGCCGGATAGGCCTGCGCCCGGTGCTCATGTTTCGGCCAGGGCATTGCTTTATCGCGGTCTACGACGCACCCTCAGGCGGACAACTGATGGCTCTCGAGACGACTCTCCTGAGCGGTGCCCCCTTCGCCGCGGCCCTCTCGTACGGGGCCCAGGAACTCCAGAGCACGCTGCCGAACCTGGGATCGCCCGGATTTTCCGAGGTCGACATCGCGCTGGCGCGCCAGCAGGGAGTGAGACCCATCGGTTTCGAGCCATGATCGTTCGACTCGCGGTCGCCGCGCTGATCCTTGTCCGCCTGACGGCCGAGCTCGCGCTTTCCGCTCTCAACCGGGCGGAGGTGCGGCGGCGCTCGCAATCGCCGCCGCCGGGGGTCGCCGCGATCCAGGATGCGGCGACCCACGCCCGGGCATCGGAGTACACCCTTGAGAAGTCGCGCTTCGGCTCGGTTGCCGCCTCGTTCGATGCCATCGTTCTCGCGGTGGCGCTCTTCAGCGGATTCCTGCCGCGGCTTTATGCCCGGGTCGGAGAGTGGGGCGCCCCCGGCGCGGCCTGGAGCGGCGCCCTTTTCATCATCGCGGCAGGCGTTGCCCTGGCGCTTCCCTCCGCGCCGTTCGAATGGTGGCAGCAATTCAGGATTGAGGCCAGGTTCGGCTTCAACCGATCGACGCTGACACTCTGGCTTGCGGACCGGCTGAAGGGCCTGGCCGTTGGCTTCGCGATCGGATTTCCGCTGCTGTGGGCCCTGCTTGCCCTCGTGCGCCGGGTTGGCCCCCTCTGGTGGCTGTGGGGCTTCGCCCTCGTGTTCGGATTCCAGCTGGCCGCGCTCGTCCTCTATCCCCGTCTGATCCTGCCGCTCTTCAACAAGCTTTCGCCGCTCCCGGAAGGGGAGCTGCGCTCGCGCCTTCTTGCGTTCGCGGATCGGACGGGGTTTCGCGCGTCCACGATCCAGGTGATCGATGGCAGCAAGCGCTCCGCGCATGCGAACGCCTATTTCACGGGCTTTGGCCGGTTTCGCCGGATCGTCCTCTTCGACACCCTGATCGCGCAGCTCGGGCCCGCGGAGCTCGAGGCCGTGCTCGCGCACGAGATCGGCCACTATCGCAGGGGCCACATACCCCAGAGGCTCGCAATCGGCGCCGTCTCGCTCCTCGTCGGATTCGCGCTGATCGCGTGGCTCGCCGGTCGCGCATGGTTCAACCCGGCCTTCGGATTTCCGCCGGCCGCCCTCGCTCCGTCCTTTCTGCTGTTCGGACTCCTGAGCGGGCTTCTCACCTTTTGGATTTCCCCATTGAGCAACCTGCTCTCGCGCCGGCATGAGTACCAGGCCGACGCGTTTGCCCGGCAGGCGACAGGCGGGCCGGCGCCCCTGGTGCGAGCCCTGCACCTTCTGGCGGAGAAAAATCTGGCAAATCTCACGCCCCATCCCTGGTTCGGCGCCTTCTTCCACTCGCATCCGACCGTCGTCGAGCGCGAGCAGGCGCTTCACCAGTGTCCGTAGTCGCCTTTTTCGAGGCCCTTGGCGAATTCGACGAGGAGCTGGACGCAGCGCTCCACGTCGGCCAGGTCCACCACCTCGCTCGGCGTGTGCATGTAGCGCAGGGGAATGCTGATCAGCCCGGTCGCGACGCCGCCGCGGCCCACCTGGATGGCCCGCGCGTCGGTGCCGGTCGGCCGAGGGGCACCCTCGAGCTGGTAGGGTATCTTCAGCTTCTTCGCGGCGGCGACCAGCCGGTCGTAAATCTTCGGATTGATGTTCGGCCCCCTGCAGATGATCGGGCCGCCGCCGAGCTTCGTCTCGCCGTACTTGCGCTGGTCGCAATCCGGGTGGTCGGTCGCATGGCCAACGTCGACCGCGACCGCGATGTGCGGATCGGCGATGTAGCCCGAAGTGGTCGCGCCGCGGACGCCGATCTCCTCCTGCGTCGTGGCCACGGCGACGATCTTCGCGGCCAGCTTCTTCCTCTGCTTGGCGAGCCGGATCAGGGTTTCGCCGACGATGTACGCGCCGGCCTTGTCGTCGAAGGCGCGGGCGACGCCGATCGAGCCGTGGATCAGGTCGAATTCATGGTCGTAGGTGGCCACGTCGCCCATCGCCACGCGGGAGAGCGCCTCCTTCTTCGTCTTGGCCCCGATATCGATCCAGATCTCGTGAATCTCGGGGACCTTCTTCCGGTCGGCCTCGTCCATGAGGTGGATCGC
>CAZJNA010000107.1:0-10574 GCA_964547325.1 uncultured Opitutaceae bacterium
CCGGTTGCCCTGGGCGACGGCAAGCTCGTCTCCGGGGCGGGCAAAATGGTCGAGGCCGATATCCATGAAGCCGGCGTCCGTCAGCTTTTCGTGGGCGAGCCCGAACATCCGAAGCTTGGTATCGGGCGACGGCAATTGGTTCCTGAGCTCGAAGATGCGCTGCCGCGGCTTGAGCCATGGCACATGGGCGTAGCTGAACAGCGACAGGCGATCGGGGCGCAGGGCCAGGACTTCGTCTATCGTGCGCGAAAAGGATTCGATCGTCTGGAGGGGCAGCCCGTATATGAGATCGACGTTCACGGATCGGAATCCCGCGGCCCGGAGCCACGCCATGGCCTGCGCGGTGAGCTCGCCCGGCTGCCAGCGGTGGATGGCGAGCTGGACCCGCGGATCGGTATCCTGCACCCCAAGCGAGGCGCGGTTCGCGCCGACCGCCCGCAAGGCCTCCACGTGCCCGAGCGTCAGCTGCCGGGGATCGATTTCGACGCCGAATTCGCACTCCGGGCCGAGGAGGAAGGTCTCCCGGATGAGCGTTCCCAGCCAGAGCAGCTCATCCGGGGACAGGAAGGTCGGGGTTCCCCCGCCGAGATGAATCTGGGACACCGGCCGCTCGGGATCCATGCGGGCCGCCGTGAGCTCGATTTCCTGCTCCATTTCGGCAAGGTAATCGAGCGCAGCCCCCGGGCGCTCCGTGATGATCGTGTGGCAGCCGCAGTACCAGCAGGCGGAGCGGCAGAACGGAAGGTGAAAATAGAGCGAAAGCGGGCCCGCGCCCTCCGCATTGTCGGCCGCGATCGCTTCTTCGAGGCCCGCGGTGCCGGTTGTGAATCGTGTCGCCGGCGGGTACGAGGTGTAGCGCGGCGCAGCCATCGAATACTTGCGGACCAGATCGAGATCGACCTGCACGGATGCGGGGGCGGCTGACTCTTCCGGACGGATCATGGCTGGGCGCGATGGTCGCCGGAATCGCCCCGTGTTGCTCCGCTTTGCTTGGCCAAGCCTGCGCAGTTCTTGACCGGAACCACGCCGGACAGGCTTCAGTTATCCTGGTTCTTTCCGTTGTGGCAGTCGCTGCAGATGAGCCCGAGCCCATCGATGTCGCTCGAGGGATGCTTGAATGCCATCCCTGCGGGTGCGACCTTGGCCAAGTCCGACCCGCTGCCCTGGGCCAGTATCGTGTGGCAGCTGTTGCAGTCCGTGGCCGGCATGCGCTTGCCGTCGCCGGCCACGGAATGCTTCGAGTCGTGGCAGCGGAAACAGCCCGCGGAGTCCATGTGGCCTATATTGTCGGGGTACTTGCTCCAGTCCGCCTTCATGTCCGGGAAGAAATTCTCCCGGTACACCGCCTCAACGGCCTGTGCGGTGGAGGGGAGGCTTGCGGTGCCGGCGTAGCGGGCCTCAAGGGCCTTTGCTATCGCCGAAACACCCTCATCCCGGGTGTGGTACGGCTTGGTGAGCAGGTCCACGGCCGTTCGCTTGATGGACGGGAGGGTGGCATCGATTCGGCCCAGGTCCATCGCCTCGTCCACGGCATCGTTCGGCGAGGCATAGCGGTGTGCGGGCCGATTGTGGCAGTCCATGCAATCCATCTGGCGGATCTTGTCCGGGGCGGGCTCGCCTTTGAAATCGGGGGTGCGGTATACGGTGACCGCGCCGTCCTTGGCGGTCACCCGCACCCACGGGATGACCTGCCGCTGCGGGTCGGTCGCGAAGTACTCGACCTTGTTCGAGACGTTCATGTGCCAGTGAATTCCCCCCACCGGACCGTGCGCGGGGCTGCCCCCGCCGACATTGACCAGCAGGCGGACGCTGTAGGGCGTGTTCTTGGCGTCGCCGAGGAAGCGGTTGAAGCTGCGCTCGATGCTCCCGGAGTACTTCTCGGACCAATGGCACTGCTCGCAGGTGTCGCGGGCCGGACGCATGCTCTGCACGGGGGCGGGAATCGGGCGCTCAAACTTGTTAAAAACGATTCCGTACAGCTGGTGCGTGCCGTTGACCTTCGCCTTCACATACCAGGCCGCGCCGGATCCCACGTGGCATTCGACGCAGGCGACCTTCGCGTGTGCGCTGCGGCGGTAGGCAGTGAACTCCGGACCCATGGCCGAATGGCATACCTCCCCGCAGAACTGGTTCGATTCCGTGTAGACATACGTCTGGTAGCTGCCGAGGGCGCTCATGAGAAGAAAGGTCATGGTACCCAGGCTGAACCATGCCAGAACGCGCCGGTCGCGGGGGCGGGCGAGGTCGATCGCGAAGTGAGGGGCCGGCTGCTGCCGACCGCCAGCCCGCTGGCGTCTTTGGTGCCAGGCGCCTCCCACCACAAGCGCAGTGCCGAGGATCAGGAAGCCGGGAGCAACGACGTAGGTGAGGATTCCGAGGTACGGATTGTTCGCTCCGCGTCCCATCAGATCGAGCGCTGTCAGGAGCAGGAAGGAGAACAGGCTTCCCGCCGCCACAATCCCGCCGGCGAGGCTGATCCAGTTGCGCCAGACGGAGGGCTTGGGGCCCGGATCCCTCGGGATGCTTGCGCTGGGATCGCTCATGGGTCGATGTGATATGCCCAAAATCCCCGCAGTAGCAATTCCACAGGTGGCTTGCTAGGCTCGGACTCCATGACTACCCCCAGCCCTGCGCGCGCAAGCGATGCCCTGCCGGTGGCCGTGCTCGGGGGAGGGATTACGGGCCTCTCCGCCGCGTGGCATCTCAGGGGCGCAGGGCTGCCCGTTGTCGTCCTCGAGGCCGCGGCGCGCGAAGGCGGGGCGATCGGCACGGAAATGCGCGGCGGATGGCTCCATGAGACCGGCCCGAACTCTCTGCTGGAGGGGTCAAAGGCTGTCGAAGAGCTGGTCGAGCAGGTCGGACTCGGGAATCGCCGGCTTTACGCCGCGCCCGAGGCCAAGAACCGCTACATCGTCCGCCGAGGCCGCCTGGTCGCGATGCCCGCTTCGCCGGCGGCATTCATCGCGACACGGCTGTTTTCCTGGAAGGCGAAGCTCCGTCTGCTCAGTGAGCCGTTTCGCGGACCGTGCCCTCCCGGCCGGGATGAGACCGTGTCCGAATTTGTCCTTCGCAGGCTGGGACGGGAGTTTCTCGACTACGCCGTGGATCCGCTTGTGGGCGGGATTTATGCCGGGGATCCGGCGCGCCTCTCCGTGAGGCACGCCTTCCCCAAGCTGTGCGCGCTCGAGAGGAATCATGGTTCCCTCATTCGCGGAGCGATCCGGAGCCGGAACGCGACGGGCGGTCCCCGTGGGAGGATATTCTCGTTTCCCGACGGCCTTGCCGAACTTCCGCAGGCGCTGGCCCGCTCCCTCGGCGACTCGGTGCGGCGGCGCTGCCTGGTGCGTGTCGTTCGGCGCGTCGCGCCCGATTGGGAGGTTTCCTGGGAGAGCGGCGGGAATAGGGCCGCGGAAAGATTTTCCGCGGTGGTCTGCGCCCTTCCATCGGACGCCCTCCAGGTGCTCCAGTTCGAGGGTGTGCCGGCTTCCGGAGGCCTTCGCGCCTTGCCGCCGATGGAGCAGCCGCCGGTCGTTTCGGTCTTCACCGGATTTCGTCGCGGCGACGTAACCCACCCTCTCGACGGCTTCGGGCTTCTCGCTCCAGCGGCGGAGCGCCGCCGGATACTCGGGACGCTTTTTTCGAGCACGCTTTTTCCGGGGCGGGCCCCGGAGGGCTGCGTCGCGCTGACGAGCTTTGTCGGAGGCGCGCGGCAGCCCGAGTTGGCGGGGCTCGGCGACAACGAGTTGCTCCTCCAGGTGCGCGCGGAGTTGGAGAGTCTCCTCGGCGTCCGCGCGGCACCCGAATGGGCGGAATTACGGCGGTGGCCCCGGGCGATTCCGCAGTACACGCTGGGCTTCGGCGGGCGCGAAAATGCCTATGCGGCCATGGAAGCGGACGCGCCCGGGCTCTTCATCGGCGGAAACTGCCGGGATGGGATATCCCTCTCCCAGTGCATCGAGTCGGGAAAGCGCATGGCCGCAGCCGTCTCGTCCGCGGGGCCCTGATTTCGGGTCAGGCGAAGGCCGCCGGCGCCATGGGGCGGCCGATCGGGCAGGCCTCGTCGGCTGGCGTTTCGCGGGTCCCTGCGCCAATGACGAGCTGATTCCGCACCTGTTCCCAGAGGGCGTCCGCCCGGGGAGCAAGCACCAGTCGGCCGCGCACGGCCTCCGCCTGGCGGGCGCGCCGGTTCTTTTCTGCGACCCGGGCCAGATCGTCCAGATTATAGAGGAAGACGCCCGGAAGTTCGCCCGCCGCAACCTCGATGTCCCGCGGCATGGCGAGGTCAATCAGGAGAAGCGGCCGCGCCGGACGGATCCGCATCGCGGCTGCGACTGCATTTGCCGAGATGACCGTCGAGGGCGCGGCGGTGGAGCACACGACGATGTCCGCCTCGGCGAGGCGCGACTCGCGGTTCTCGAACGGGACGGCGTCGGCGCCGAGATCGGCGGCAAGCCTGCCCGCCCGCGCGATGTGTCGGCTCGATACCGAAACCCGGCGGACGCCCCTGCTCTGCAGGGCCCTTCCGCTTTTCTCCGCCATCTCACCGGCTCCAAGCAGGAGCACGCGGGCCTTGGCAAGGTCGCCGAAGACGTCGAGGGCCAGATCGACGGCCACATTGGCGACGCTCACTTGGCCGGTGGTCACGGCCGTGTGCGTGCGGACAAGCTTTGCCGACTGGAAAGCTTTCTGAAAGAGGCGGTTCAGGATGGGGCCCGCGGTGCCCCGCGCCTGCGCGGCCGCATAGGCGCGCTTCACCTGCCCGAAGATCTCGGTCTCGCCCAGCATCTGGGAATCGAGCCCGGAGGAAACCTCGAGCAAATGCCCGACAGCATCCCGGCCGCGTTTCGCGTGGCCGAATTCCTGGAAGTCGGCCGGGTTCACATGCTGCCGGGCGCAAAAGGCGGCGGCCACCCGGCCCGGGCCGTCCGCGTCGGCTGAGACTCCGTAGATCTCGACCCGGTTGCAGGTGTTGAGCACCGCGAACTCAAGCATCGAACCCATGTCCGCCAGCTCCCCGGCGAGACCGGCCTCGGCTTCGGCTCCGAGAGCAAGCTTCTCGCGGAAGGAGAACGGCGCGGTTCGATGGCTGGCGCCGACAAGGAAAAGCGCGGGGATGGTCATGGCCGTCCGTATGAAGTCTCGATGTTCACGTCTCTGGACCGAGACGATGCCAGAAGGCCGCGCGGCCCGCCCCGCGTCCGTTGGCCAACCCTGCGCACATCTTGTGCGCCGCCTACTTGCCGTACGTGGGATCGACCGGGACCGCTATGACGTCGCCTGGCTGAAGCTTGAAGTCCGCGTTGGCCGGATTCAGGGGGGAATCGCTGTAATCCAGCGTGGTCGTCACGGGTCCGTCCGCGCCCTTTGCGCCGCGCGTGATCGTGACCTTGCTCCGCAGGGCCTGTTCCCTGAAGCCTCCGGCGAGCTCGATCGCGTCGAGGACGCTGAATTCCGCCGACACCGAATAACGTCCCGGCTTTCCGACCTGGCCCTGGATGCTGATGCCAAAGGTGGCCGGCGGCTTGGCGGCGTCCTGCGCGCGGCAGGGGACGATGCAGGCGGAGAGGGCGGCGAGCGCGATGGCGAGGAGCTTCCTCATGGTCGATGGGATCTCTTTTACATCACGCCCTGCGCGCATCAAGGCCGGATAAATGCATTCGGTCAGGCGGCCTCTTCCGGAGTCTCCATATGGCGGCTGATGTTGGAGCCGTCGCCGGGCTCCAGCTGGCGAAAGATCAGCGTCGAGAGGACGGTCATTGCCCCGAGGACAAGGAAGGCATGGCGCAGGGCCGACGTCATCTCCGGCGGGGAAACGGCCCGGTGTCCGCCTATGAAGAGAGTCGCGACGAGGGACGCGACCGCCACCCCGAAGCTCATGGACATCTGCTGCATCGTGCTTGCGATGCTGCTTCCCATGCTTGTGTCGAGGTCGGAGAGGTCAGCGAAGACGAGGCTGTTCATGCACGTGTACTGCAGGGAGGAAAAGAACCCGAACGCGAAGGCCCCGGCGACGATGAGCCAGATGGGATAGCCCGGACGAATAAAGGCGAAGCAGGCGATGATCATTCCGATGATCGCCGTGTTGGACAGCAGCACCCGGCGATATCCGGCCCAGCTGAGGATCCGCGGCATGAGCACCTTCAGGCTCATTGCGGCCAGCGGCTGAGGCATGATGAGGAGGCCGGATTGTATGGGCGTGAATCCGAGGCCGACCTGGTAAAGCAAGGGCAGCAGGAAGGGCATGCCGCCGACCCCGAGCCGGGTGACAAAGCTTCCGGTGACCGCGGCCCGGAAGGTCCGCGTGCGGAAGAGCGTGAGGCGCAGCAGGGGATGCGGCCTGGGCAGGGCATGGCGCGCGTACAAGGCAAGGAAGGCGGCGGACAGGGCGAGGAGGCCGGCTATTGCGGGGGGCCGCAGCGAATGCTCGCCGAAGACCTCGAGCACGTAGGAGAGAAGCGCGATTCCGGCGCCAAAGAGCACGAAGCCGACAAAGTCGATGGGGTCGGACCGCTCCGCCCGGTAGTCCGGCAGGTGCCGGTGGACCATGTAGAGGCCCAGGAGCCCAATCGGGAGGTTGACGAAGAAAATCAGCCGCCAGTGGAAATAGCCGACGATCAGGCCGCCGGCGAGCGGTCCGAAGAGGGGTCCGATGAGCCCCGGGATGGCGACAAAGCTCATTGCCCGGATAAGCTCCGATTTCGGGAAGGTCCTCACCATGGTGATGCGCCCGACGGGCATCATCATCGCTCCGCCGACGCCCTGGATGATCCGCGAGGCGACAAGGAGAGGCAGGTTGGGCGCCAGGCCGCAGAGGAGCGAACCCAGGGTGAAGATGCCGATGGCGCTGGAAAAAACGCGGCGCGTGCCGTAGCGGTCGGCGACCCAGCCGCTTATCGGAATGAAGACGGCAAGGCTCAGCATGTAGCTCGTCAGGGCGGACTTCAGGCTGAGCGGCGTCACCCGGAGGGCCTCCGCGATCGTCGGCACCGCCGTGTTCAGGATCGTCGTGTCGAGCGATTCCATGAAGAACGCAACGGCCACGAGCCAGGGCAGCAGGCGCTTGATCGATGCCGGGGGCGGCGCGGGGATCATTGCGGCTTGTCCCCGGGCGCTCGCAGAGCCTGAACGAGCCATGCGACGACCTGGTCCTTGTAGTGCGGCGCTATCCGGTTCCAGTTGCCCATGCTGTGTGGGCCGTTTGTGACCGCGATCAGCTGGCAGGGCACCCCGGCGGTCCGGAGTGCCGTCTGAAATTGCACCGATTGCTCATACGGAACGACGCGATCGGATGTTCCATGCACAAGGAGGAAGGGAGGCAGCCCGGGATGGACGAAAAAAAGGGGTGATGCATCGTGCATCAGCGTCCCCATCTGCCCGTCGAATTGCGGCCGTCCGAAGAGGGCGACCATCGACTTGCCCAGCCCGCCCCGCTTGCGCATTTCGGCCACGAGGTCGCAGGGGGAGTAGAATGCGACGACCGCAGCGATCCGGGTCTCGGGCCCCGCCCGGAGGGCGGCCATCTCCGCGAGCTGGCCGCCGGAGGATTCTCCCACGAGCGCCAGGCGGTCCGGATCGACGTGCAAATCCGCGGCGTGCGCCTTCACCCACCGGATGGCCGTCTCGACGTCCTCCAGGCAGGCGGGGTAGCGGTGTTTCGGGGCGAGACGGTAGTTCACCGAGAACCACGCGATTCCGGCGCGCGTCAGGGGATCGAAGAGGGGCGCAAAATTGACCCGCTTGTCGCCGGAGGTCCAGCCGCCGCCGTGGACAAGGATCGCCCCCGCGAAGGGCCCCTGCCCCGGGGGCACAAAGGCGTCCAGCCTCAGGGTCTCCCCGGCCGCCTCCCCATAGGCAAGGTTCAACTTGATTTCAGCGGCGTGTGCGGCGCCGAGGCCGAGGAGCGCAACGAGAATTATCGCCCGCCTCATCCTACATGTGGGCGATGATGTTGTCGCCGAACGCGCTGCACTTGATCTCCGTCCCGCCGTCCATCTGCCGGGCAAAATCGTAGGTGACGCGCTTGGAGGCGATGGCTCCGTTGAGCCCCTTGAGCACGAGATCGGCCGCCTCGGTCCAGCCGAGGTAGCGCAGCATCATCTCGCCCGACAGGACGACTGAGCCGGGATTGACCATGTCCTTGCCGGCGTACTTCGGGGCCGTTCCGTGCGTGGCCTCGAAGATGGCGTGGCCCGAAATGTAGTTGATGTTGCCGCCCGGGGCAATGCCGATGCCGCCGACCTGCGCGGCGAGCGCATCGGAGAGATAGTCCCCGTTGAGGTTCAGGGTGGCGATGACGTCAAAGTCGGTCGGCCGCGTGAGCACCTGCTGGAGCGTGATGTCGGCGATGCTGTCCTTGATGACGATGCCCGCGCCGGGCTTCCCGTCGGGAATCCTGCACCAGGGCCCCCCGTCGATCTCGACGGCTCCAAAATGCTCCTTCGCGACCTGGTAGCCCCAGTCGC
Organism: uncultured Opitutaceae bacterium; assembly: GCA_964547325.1. Classification (GTDB taxonomy): domain Bacteria; phylum Verrucomicrobiota; class Verrucomicrobiia; order Opitutales; family Opitutaceae; genus Palsa-1447. Next base: position 8,463 of record CAZJNA010000107.1, read on the forward strand.
GGAAGGCTCCCTCCGTGAATTTCATGATGTTGCCCTTGTGCACCAGGGTGACGCTCTTGCGGCCGTTCTTTATGGCGTAGGCGATCGCGCTGTGGATGAGGCGGACGCTTCCGGAATAGCTCACCGGCTTGATGCCGATCCCGACCTGGACCTCGCTGGAGACGCCCTGTGCGCCGACCCGCTTCCAGAACTCCTCGGCCTTCGCCTTCGTTCCGAACCGGATCTTCTCGAATCCCTTCGGAAATTCCCTGGCGAGAAAATCCAGGATCTTCTGCGCTTCGGGCGTTCCTGCCGCGTATTCGATGCCGGCGTAGATGTCCTCGGTGTTTTCGCGGAAGATCACCATGTCCACCTTCTCGGGATGCTTCACGGGGCTCGGCACTCCCGCGAACCATTGAACGGGACGGAGGCAGACGTAGAGATCGAGCATCTGGCGCAGGGCGACGTTCAGGGATCGGATGCCCCCGCCGACAGGCGTGGTCAGGGGACCCTTGATTCCCACGAGATATTCCCGGAAGGCCTCGACGGTCTCGTCGGGCAGCCAGTTCTTGAAGCGCTTGAAGCTCTCCTCCCCTGCGAAAACTTCGAGCCAGGACAGCTGCCGCTTTCCGCCGTAGGCCTTGTGCACCGCGGAATCCAGGACGCGCACGGAGGCGGCCCAGATGTCAGGGCCGGTGCCGTCCCCGCGGATGAAGGGGATGACCGGATTGTCCGGAACGCTCAGCTTGCCATTGACGACGGAGATCTTGCCGCCGGCGGGCGGTTGGTTTGGGGAGGGCATGGGAAAAGGGTCAGCGGTTCAGACTGCGGCAGAAGTTCGCGATGCGCGCGACCCCCTTCGCGATGATCTCGTCGCTGGTCGCATAGCTCAGGCGAAGGTAGCCCTCCGCGCCGAAGGCGCTTCCGGGGACCGCTGCGACCTTCTCCGAATCCAGCAGGCGGGCGCAGAACTCCTGGGAGGGAAGGCCGAAGCTGGAGATGTTCGGGAAGAGGTAAAAGGCGCCCTGCGCGAGGACGCAGCTGATGCCGGGAATCCGGGAAAGCTCCCCGTGAAGGAACTTTCGGCGCCGGTCGAAGGCCGCCAGCATCGCCTGCAGCGAGGCCCGGGTCTTTTCCCCCTCCTTGAGCGCGGCCAGCGCCCCGTACTGGCCGAAAGTCGTGGCGTTCGACGTCATCTGGCTCTGAAGCTCGGCTATCGCCTTGGCGATCGGCGCCGGGGCCACCGTGGTGCCGAGCCGCCATCCCGTCATCGAATAGGTCTTCGAGAAGCCGGAGACGATGATCGTCCGCGCCACGGCCTCCGCCCCGAACATGGCCGGGCTCGAGTGGACGGCCCCGTCGTAGAGCAGGTGCTCGTAGATCTCGTCCGAGAGTATGTAGAGATTGTGCCTCAGGGCGACGGCCACGATGGCCTCGAGTTCGGGCCGGGTGTACACGGCGCCGGTCGGATTCGACGGCGAATTGAGTATCAGGAGCCGCGTCCTGGGAGTGATGGCGGACTCGAGCTGGCCGGGCGTCATCCGGAAACCCGTCGAGTCGCCGGCCAGCACGAACTTCGGGACGGCTCCGGCCAGCTTGGCCATTTCGGGGTAGCTGACCCAGTATGGCGCGGGAATGAGAACTTCGTCGCCGGGAGAGCATACCGCGAGGATCGCCAGGTGGCAGGAAAACTTTCCTCCCGGGCTCACGATCACCTGCGAGGGCGACACGGAAAGGCCGTGGCTCCCGAGGTAGGCCTCCGCAATCGCCTGCCGCAGGGGCTCGATGCCCGCCGTCGCCACGTACTTCGTCTTGCCCGCCGTGATCGCGGCGATCGCAGCCTCCTTGATGTGGGCCGGCGTGTCAAAATCGGGCTCCCCTGCGGCAAAGCCGCAGACATCCTCGCCCGCCGCCTGGAGCGCCTTGGCCCGGGCGTCGACCGCGAGCGTCGGCGACGGGGCGACATTGCGGGCCCAGGTCGATAAGGGCGGAGGCAGGGAAGACATTGGCGGAAAAGCCTGACTAAAAAAAAGAAGCGCCTTGAGGTCAAGGCGCTCCACGCATCGGTGGTGTGTCCTTTTGCCGGGAGCATGCCCCCATCGTCGGGTGCTGCCAATTCCCGGACCGCCGCCA
>CAZJNA010000108.1:0-10556 GCA_964547325.1 uncultured Opitutaceae bacterium
TACCGCGGAAGCGAATACACGGTGGACTTCCTGCCGAAGATAAAGATCGAAATCGTCGTGCCCGAGGAGGTCGTTGCCCGGGCCATCCAGGCGATCATAAGCGTGGCACGGACGGACAAGATCGGTGACGGAAAGATCTTCGTCCTCCCTGTGGACGAGGTCATCCGGATCCGGACCGGGGAGACCGGCCAGCAGGCCGTATAATATCCAATTTCGGAAAATTGGGTTAGGGCCCGCTCCGCAAGGAGCGGGCCTTTTTGCTTTGTTTCCGGCGTCCTTGCCGCCCATTTTTGCAACTCAGGAGCATTAACGGTGTTCTCTGGCTGAGCGACGAACCATCCCGTGCAAACCCCATCACCGGGAGCAAGCCCGCCCGCCGACTTCACAACATTCATGCACGCCTACCAGAACATGGTCTTCACCACCGCCGCTCGGATCACGGGAAACGACGCGCAGGCTGAAGACATTGCGCAGGAGGTGTTTCTGAAGGCGCATTCGCATTTTGAGATGCTGTCAACCAGCCCCACTGCCGGCGGCTGGCTGAAAACGGTGGCGACCCGCCTTTCCCTGAACCACCTGCAGCGGTATCGGAAGCGGTGGCGTTTCTTCTCGGAATTCCGCGAGACGGATGCCGGAGAGGCTGGGCCCGAGGTCGAATTCGCCGCTCCGGACGTTTTTTTCGACGCGATGGACGCTGCGGACCGGCGGGAGGCTCTTGAGCGAGCCCTGGCGGACCTGCCGGAGGGCCAGCGCGTGCCCCTGGTGCTCTTTCACTTTGACGAGATGGCTTACGAGGACATCGCGAGCCATCTGAAGATTTCCCTTTCCAAGGTAAAGACCGACATCCTGCGCGGCCGGGCCGCGCTCGCCAAGATCCTTGTCGGGCCCCGCCAGAAACCCTCCGACCCCCTCGCCTGATGCAATCGCCCGATCCCCAGAAACTCGAAGATATCATCCACAAGGCGCTGCGGGCCCTGCCCGACCGCGCGGCGCCGCGGACCCTCGAAGCCCGCGTCCTCATGGCTGTTGGCCGCCGCGCGGCGCTTCCCTGGTGGCGCCGGTCGTACGCGCAATGGCCCGTGAGCGTGCGCTGCGCCTTCATGCTGCTCCTCGCGGCCGCCGCGGCGGCGGTGTATTTTCTGAGCCGCAGCAACGCGACCGCGCAGGCGGTCGGCGCGGTCGCCATGCGAATCCCATGGTTCGCGTTTCTCCAGTCCGCATACGAGAGCCTGGCGGAATCCGTCCGGGTTGTTTCCGACGCCATCCCGCAGACCTGGCTCTACGGGTCGGTCGCGCTCATCGCCGGCTGTTACGCGCTTCTGATCGGCCTGGCGGTGGTCGCCCATCGCGTCTTCTTCGGCCAAAAAAATCTTTTCGGCCCGATTACCCAATGAAAGCCTTTCTCTCCCATCGCGCCGCCTGCGCCGGCCTGTTCGTTGCGATTGCCGCGGCCGCGTTCGCCCAGACTCCGCCTTCCAGGCCGTCAGACCCGCCGGACGCCGACCAAGACACGACTTACACCGACGAACGCCAGGGCGATCGCGCCGGAAAGAATGATCGCGTCCAGATTTTCGGCAGCAATGAGATTGCCGCGGACGAGAAGATCACGGGCGATGTCGTGGCGGTCATGGGCGGCAACGTGGTCGACGGTTCCGTCTCCCACGACCTCGTCTCCGTGATGGGTGGAAACGTGGTGAATGGCTCGGTCGGCCACGATGCCGTGGCTGTCATGGGAGGGGCGACGATCAATGGCACGGTGGGGCACAACGTGGTCGCGGTCATGGGCGGAGTGACGCTGGGGCCGGACGCCATCATCCGGGGCGATGTCGTCAGCGTGATGGGATCGATCCATCGGGCCCCGGGCGCGATCGTCCGCGGCCGCATCGTGAGCGGCGCGTTCAGCACCGGACCGCATTTTGGACCGCGGACCCCGAACGTCGTCTGGGCGCGCGGGCGGAGGATCCCCGATTGGCCGATTTTTTGGGACCACTACCAAAGCTGGAGATGGATCCTCACCTTCGTTTTCCTGGGATTCTATGTGCTGCTGGCCCTCCTGTTCCCGAAGGGAATCCGGCGATGCGGTGATGTGCTAGTGGAGCGGCCGGGGCTGGCCGTGCTCGCGACCATCCTGTCGCTGCTGGCGATCCCGCTTATTTGTGTCCTGCTGATCTTCACAATTGTCGGCATTCCTGTGGCCGTGGGGCTGGTGCCCTGCGCGATCGTCGCCTGCTGCCTGTTTGGAAAGGCATCCCTCTACGCCCTTATCGGACGCGGTCTCTCGGGCGACCGGCTGCCCGCGGCAGGGGCGGTCCTCATTGGCGGAGCCCTGTGCGCGCTGGCCTACCTCGTCCCCATCCTGGGCTTCCTGATTTCGTTCTTCCTCCTGGTCCTGGGCTTTGGCTGCGCAGTCACGGCCCTGCTGCACCTGTCGCGCAAGGCGCCTCCGGCGGCGGCAGCCGCTCCGGCCGGGACTCCCCCTCCTGCGGCGCCTCCACCCGCTCCTGCCGCGATGCCCGAACCGGTTCCCGCTGCCCCTGCCGCCGGACCGATTCCCCTGGCTTGCCCCACGGAGACGTTCTCGGCTGGACTTCCGCGTGCCGGCTTTTGGATCCGCATGGGAGCCTTGTTCATCGACAGTGTGATCATAAGCGCGGTCTTCGGAAGTTTGGTAACGCTTCCCCTGGCTGTGCTTCCGGGCATCCACTTAGCCGGCGTTCACAACATGCTGCCCCTGGCGATCTATGGAGCCATTATGTGGAAATTGAAGGGAACGACCATCGGCGGCATGGTCTTCGGACTGCGGGTCGTGCGCCTCGATGGGAAACCCCTTGAGTGGGAGACTGTCGTCGTGCGGGCCCTGAGCTGCTTCCTCTCGACATTCTTCTGGCTGGGCTTCTTTTGGATCGCCTTCGATTCGGAAAAGCAGGCGTGGCACGACAAAATCGCAGGCACGGTGGTGGTCCGGACCAAGACGACCTCGCTGGTTTGAGGTTTGTGGGTTCCTGGCTGCGTTTTTCGCTTTGCGCCTACCGTTTTTCCGCCTACGTCTCTCGCAATGACCAAGCCTCTTGTCGGCATCATCATGGGCAGCATCTCCGACTGGGAGACCATGCAGCACGCGGCGCAAACGCTCGACACCCTCGGTGTCCCCTACGAAAAGCGGGTGATCAGCGCCCACCGAACGCCGCAGCTCATGCATGAATGGGGGACGAGCGCGGCCGACCGCGGACTGAGGCTTGTTATTGCCGGGGCGGGAGGCGCTGCGCACCTTGCCGGCGTCGCGGCAGCCCTCACGCCGCTGCCCGTCCTGGGTGTTCCCATGGAATCGGCTTCGCTGAAGGGGCTGGATTCCCTGCTTTCGATGGTGCAGATGCCGGCCGGGGTCCCCGTCGCCACTTTTGCCATCGGGAAGCCCGGCGCTGTCAATGCTGCGCTCTTTGCGGGGGCCGTCCTGGCGCTTGGCGATTCAAAGATCAAGGACGCGGTGGACGCCTACCGTACCGCCCAGACCGAAAAGGTTCTCAAGGCCCAGCTGCCCGCATAGCAGGCTGCCTGAGCACCCGAGGTTTGGGCTCGGAAATTCAGGTATTTCCGCTTTCAGCCTTCCGAATCCCGAATTTCAGCACGTCTTCCGGCGTGTCGAGGTCCGCGGCGAGTTCCGGCAGATCCACCGCGGCGACCCTGGCCGGATCGTCGTTCAGGAGGAGCCGCGCCCCCGCTTCGCCGGTCAGCTCCGCGAGCGCCTGAAAGTGCTCCTTCATGAAAAGTGCGGGAGCGCCGCAGCGCCCTCCGTAGCGGGCCGCGGCGATTCCGCGCCCCGTCGCGCGCTGTTCGGCAACGAGGCGGGCGATGATCGCCGGCGAGAACGCCGGCTGGTCGCACAGGGCCACCAGGGCGCCATTCAGGGACCGGGAAAACTGGCGCAGCGTCGCGATGCCGGCGCGGATGGAGGACGCCATGCCCTCCGGCCACGCCGGATTCTCGATCGCGAGCACCGGCAGCTGCGCGAGGGACGGACGGATCTGCTCCGCGTGCGCGCCGAGTACGACGACCACGGGCCATGCGGGCGAAGCGAGCGCGGCTTCCGCGGCAAGTGCGATCAGGGTGCGGCCGCCGATCTCGACCAGGGCCTTCGGAGACCCCATGCGCCTGGACTCGCCCGCGGCGAGAATGACGGCGCCGAAGCGGAGCGGGGCCTCACTCATGGATTGGCCCATTTCGATCGCGCAGCGGGCGCCCGTCGCGCCCGCCCAAGGAGGCGCGCATCTCGGCGAGGATGCTGAGCGCGACCTCCTGCGGCGTCTCGGCGCCGATGTCCAGCCCGACGGGCGCGCGCAGGCTCGTTTGCCGGCCGGGCGCGATCGCGAGACCGGCGGCGGCCAGGTCGGCCAGGATCTTCTCCGCGCGCTTCCTGGGGCCGAGGAGGCCGAGGTAGGCCAGGGGGCGCTGGAGCAGGTCTCGCAGGATCGGCACATCGTGCACGTAGTGATGCGTCATGACCACGGCGAGCGCCGCCGGGCCGGGAGAAGCCAGCGCCACGAGCTCATGCGCCGGAGCGGACACCCGGGTGTCCGCCTCCGGAAACCGTTCGGCGCTCACAAACGTCGGACGGGGATCGGCGATTGTCACGCGCCAGCCAAACTCACTGGCGCCGCGGACGAGCGGCATGGCGTCGTCGCCTGCTCCAAAGATCACAAGCGCCGGAGGAGGGGCGAGCACCTGCCTGAACAGCTTTGCGCCTTCCGGAAGCGCGGGCAGGGATTCGGAAAGTCGGGTGCCCACGAGGGCCGGGTTGGTCGCCTCCCAGACCACGGAGAGCCGCGTCTCCCGCGCCTCGGCGAGATTTGCCGCAAGCGCGCGAGCCCAGGCCGGTCTCGGGGGCAGCTTCTCTATCAGAACGCGCACGACCCCGTGGCATCCGAGCCCGACTCCCCAGACGAGGTCGTTTTCCGACCGGGTGTCGTAGACGACGAGCTCCGCGCGGCCGGATTCCCGAACGGAATTGGCGCGAACGAGCACGTCCTCTTCGAGGCAGCCGCCGCTGATGGAGCCGATTCGGGTTCCCTCCCCGGCCGTGAGGAGCCGGGCGCCGGCCCGGCGGTACGACGAGCCCTCGACGGACACCAGCGTCGCCAGCACATTTCCGCCGGCATCGCCGGCCGTCCCCGAAAGCCGCGCAACGATGGCCTGGAGATCCTTCATCCCTTCTGGGACAGGGCGGCCTTCATGCGGCGCAGCGCCTCTGCGAGGGTGGATCTGGGGCAGCCGAAATTCAGGCGGACAGCCTTGCCTCGGTCGGCGCCGAAGAACAGGCCGTCGCTAAGGCCCACCCCGTGAGCCTCGAAGTGGGCCACGGGGTCGGCGAGCCCCAGCCCGCCGACGTTGAGCCACGCCAGGTAGGTTGCCTCGATCGGAGCCTCGATCCGGATTCCGGGCAGCTCCCGGGCGATGAAACCGCACAGGAAATCGCGGTTTGCCCCCAGGTAAGCGAGGAGCGCAATCCGCCACGGCTCGCTGTCCCGGTAGGCCGCCTCGCAGGCGGTGTAACCGAGGGCGGTCACTTCAGCCGCGATCCCCGTGCCCGCGCGGATGAGCCGCGCGCGGAGGGAAGCATCCGCGATGATCGCAAACGAGGTTCCCAGCCCCGGGAGGTTGTAGGTCTTGCTCGGCGCCATGAACGTGGCCAGCAGTCCGGGCGCTCCGCCGATGTCGGCCGCGGCCAGCGCGGACGGCACGTGCCGCCGGGCGGGATCCAGGATAAGATCGCAGTGAATCTCGTCCGAGCAGAGGACGATCGCGTGCCGGCTGCAGAATTCGGCCAGGCGCGCGAGCTCCTCCCTTGCCCAGACCCGCGCAAGCGGATTATGGGGATGGCAGAAGAGGAGCACCTTCGTTCGCGGCGTCACCGCGCGCTCGAGGAGCTCCCAATCGATGATCCATCGTTGGCTTCCCGCGGCCTTTTCAAGCGCGAGGGGGACGGCCCGCGTGATCCTGCCCCGGGTCCTGGGGCTGCTGATGAACGGGGGATAGACGGGCGTCAGGCAGAGAACCTCGTCACCGGGCTCGCTGAAGGCCTCGATGGAGACGTTGAGCCCGCAGACGAGGCCGGGAAGCCAGACGATCCATGACGGATCGATCCGCCATCCGTAGCGGGATTCGAGGGCGCCTGCCACGGCATCCACAGTCGACTTCACGGGCCGCGCGTAGCCGAAGATGCCATGGGCGACGCGGCTGTGGAGCGCCTCGATCACGGCTGGGGGCGACTGGAAGTCCATGTCGGCGACCCAGAGCGGCAGGACGTCGCGGCCGGCGTACTTCTGCCATTTTTGCGAGTCGGTGCCCCTGCGCTCGGCGGCAGTGTCAAAGTCGAAGTTTGGCATGCGAGTCCCAAGCCTATCTCGAAAACGAAAAAAGCGGAAAGACCAAACGCTGTCTTAACAGGCTGTTAAGCCGCTGCGAAAACTTTTCACACCCCGTGTGCCACGGCGGGCAGGATTTTCACACAACGATGGAAGGCCATGGATTCAAGAATATGAATTGCAACAGGTTGCGGTTCATCGCGTGCCGGCACCTGGCATGCATAGGTGAAGGAAAATCAGCCCATAACAGGAGATAACCATCATGCGCATCGTACAATACTATCCCAACGCACGCAGCTTCGTCCCGGCTCGCAGCCAGTGGACGGGGCTCGCAAACGAAATCGACCGGCTCTTTGCCGGAACCGCGCTGTCCCGCGCGGATTTCCCGGTCGAACTTTCCGAGGACAAGGACAACACCTACGTCCGCGCCGAATTGCCCGGTGTGCGACGCGAGGACATCAAGGTGGAAACGGCCGACGGCAGCCTGACCATCACCGCATCGCGGCGCGAGAAGAACGACGGAAAAGAGGAGGCCTATACGGCAAGCCGGTCTGTAAGCCTTCCCGGGGACGTCCAGCTGGACAAGGTGGCCGCGGCTTATGAGAACGGAGTCCTGACCGTCACGCTCCCGAAGCGGGAGGCGCTCAAGCCGCGGGAGATCCCGGTCAGCTGATCGGGCGCAATCCCGGAGAAGGCCTTGGAGACGGGCGCCGGCCCATGGCGCCCGTTTCTTTTTGCGGCCGCAGAGCCGATCGCTGATTCTGACGGCCATGGACGATTCGACGCGGGATCCGGCAGCCGCACCGGTGCTGTTGTTTGACGGCGAGTGCGGCCTGTGCAACCGGGTCGTCCGCCTGCTCCTTCGGATCGATCGCCGGGGAACGCTTCGTTTCGCGCCGCTCCAGGGGCCGCCAGCGCAGGCGTTCCTTCGCGCGCACGGGATGCAGGCCGGGGATTTCAGCACGATCGTCTTCGTTCCGGACTGGGGCCGCCGGGAGCGGACGGATTTTCTGATCCGCACCGCCGGCGTGATCGCCGCGTTGCGAGCCGCGGGAGGCGCGGGGCGCCCGCTGGCGTTTGCGCTGTCGCTGTTTCCGCCGTCCCTGCGGGATTGGGGTTACGGTCTGGTCGCCCGCTGGCGGCACCGCGCGTTTGGTCCCTGGCGGGCTTGCCCGCTTCCGCGCCCCGAAATGGCGGCTCGGTTTATCAACTGATCCGGTTTCTCACGCAAATCGATCCTCCTGTCCAGGCCCGGATCATATCTTGGCGCCTTTGCGCGATGCCATCAGGCAGACGATCAGCGTGCCTCCTATAAAACCAAGCTTGGCCGATGTGGGGATCGCAAGCCATGGCTCGAGCAGCATTGTCGCGCCAATGAACGCCAGGATCACGGCGAGCCCTGTTTTCAGGGCGACGAACCGGGGCGCGTATTCGCGCAGGACGAAGTACAGCGAGCGCAGGCCGAGAATGGCGAAAAAATTGGATGTGATCGCCACCAGCGTGCTCCGGGTCACCGCAATCACGGCCGGCAGCGAGTCCAAGGCGAACACAAGGTCTGTCGCCTCGATCACAAGGAGGACGATCAGGAGGAGCGTGGCCAGGCGCCGTCCATTTTCGACGACGAAGAAACGATGTCCGTGATACCGGTCCGACACGGGAAGGTGGCGCCGGATGAAGCGCGCGGCTGCGCTGCGGGAAGGGTTGAAGTCGGGCGTTTGGTTTCGTCTGCGAATGAGACGGATGCCGGCAAGCAGCAGAAAGGCTCCAAAGACATAGAGGATCGCATGAAACCTCCGGATCAGGCCAAATCCGGCCAGGAGGAATCCGCCGCGCATGATCATTGCGCCCCATACGCCCCATGAAAGCACGCGTCGCTGGAGATCGGAGGGGACCCGGAAGCCCGCGAAGATCAGCATGAAAACAAGAACGTTGTCGACGCTGAGCCCGAGCTCGACCAGGTAGCCGGCCAGGTATTGCTGCGCCGCCTCGGCGCCGCGCCACCGCCAAAACACCCCGGCTGTCGCGAGCGATAGCGCCAAGAGGAGGGCGCACCGCCACAGGGCGGCCCGCACAGGCGCGGCGTCCGCACGCGATCCTTGCCGCGATGTCCCGAAGCCGTTTTTATGTCCCGCCATGTCGTCCGGCATCCTCCAGCCAATACCGCCCATGGCGCAAGAGCAGGCGCCTGCCCCCGGCAGGGTCGTGGCGGCGACCGTCGAGCTGCTTGAACGCCTGGTCGACTGGGCGCACGGCTTCTTCCCCGGGATGGGCAACACCGCGTTCCATTTGGTTTCCGGGCTGATTCTCGTCGCCCTGGCGGCGCTCTGCCAGCAGGTCGCCGCGAGGGTCATTGCGCGGCGGCTCGGCTCCCAGGGAGTCGCGGAGCCGGGCGCCTACGAACGTTTCTTCGAGGCGCTGGTCGCGCCCCTGAGCGCCTTGCTGATGGCATGCGGCGTCTATGCGGCGCTGGCCGTGTTCAACCTTCCGCCCGAGGCGGAGCGCCTGGCCGGCGCGGGCACAAAGCTCGCCGTCACCGCCATCGCGCTCTGGGGCATTTTTCGCGGAGGCGCAGCGGCGCTGGGCCATTTCGAGCAGCTTGCCCGCAGCCGCGACCTTGGCATCGCGGCCTTCATGCCCCTGGTCAGGAAGATCGCGGGATTTGTCTTCGGGATCCTCGGCGCCCTCATAGTCGCCGAGAGCCTTGGGCTTGAGGTGAAGACATTTCTCGCGGGTCTGGGCATCGGGGGCCTGGCCGTGGCGCTGGCCGCGCAGGACACCATCGCCAATATGTTCGGCTCGTTCGTCGTGGTTATGGACCATCCCTTCAGGGTCGGCGACACCGTGCGTATCGCCGGCAACGAGGGGACCGTCGAGGACATCGGGCTCCGATCGACCCGGTTGCGCACCAGGGCCCGCACCCTGATCGTCATGCCGAACAAGCTCGTGGCCAGCGAAGCCATAACGAATTTCAGCCGGATGCCTCAGCGCAGGGTCGATCAAACGATCGGCCTGACGTACGCAACGTCCGCCGCGCAGATGGAGGAGATCCTTGGCGACCTGCGCGCGCTGCTGCGGGACGACCCGGGCGTGCATCCGGGCCTCATCGCGGTCAACTTCGCCGACTACGGGGAATCCTCTCTCGACATCACTATCGTCTTCTTCACAAGCGATCCCGACTGGCAAAAACACATGGCCGTCCGCGAGCGCATCAATCTGAAGATCATGCGGGCCGTTGCGAACCGGAAGCTCGCCTTCGCGTTCCCGACGCAGACGGTGATCCACGAGAACAAGGAGTAGAGGGGGGGCGGGTCCGGCGATCGGACGACCCTCCGGGGCTACGCTCCGCAGAGACCAAAACTCTGCGCCGAGCCGGCAGCGCTTTTCGCGCCGCCAAGAGGCGCAGATGAGGCTGCGCTCATGCCCCTTTCGGATCGTCCGATCGCCGGACCTGACCCCTTACTGCTGCTGCCTGTTTCTGCGGGGGTTCTGCTGATCGCCGGCGGGCGGGGGCGCCGCCTCGCCTCCTTGGGCCGCCTGCTCGCGCATGAGCCGCCGGGCGCGCACGGCCTCGGCGACCGCCTGAAGCCGGCGCGCTTCGTCCGCGGGCGACGGGCTTTGGGCAGCCCCTGCGGGAGGTCCGGCAGGTCCCGCTTGCCCGGGCGCCGCCACACCGAGGGCGGCGGCCTTCGATTCGCGCAGCACAAGCCTCAGCGTGCGGCCTTCGCTTTGGACCGTGATGGCCTGCCGCGCCGGATCCGCAGCTCGTATGAGGAAGGAATTGCCGCGCTCGTTCAGGGCCGCCCAGGTGCCCGATTTTTTGCCGGGATCGTAGATGCAATATCTCGTGCCTTGGGGGGTGGACATGATGCCCCGCAATTCAAGGGGGGCGTTGTCCGCCGCATTCCCGGCGGACGCGGTGGCGCCGGGGGCCAGAAAGGGCGAAGTATCGACGAGTTGGGCAACGCCGCGCGTTGCCGGAAGCAGTCCGAGTCCTGCGGCGGCGAATAGAAAGAGGCGGTGGCGGAAGATCACTGGGGGGACGACAAGGTGGCAGACGCATGCGGACCGGTCAAGTGACGCAAAAAGAGGGCGATGGTACGTTTTGGCGATGGGAGAGACCCTTCGGGGCTACGCTTCGCCAATGCCAATACTCTGCGCCTGACCGGCGGCGCTTTTCGCGCCTCCAAGAGGCGCAGA
>CAZJNA010000109.1:0-10519 GCA_964547325.1 uncultured Opitutaceae bacterium
CCGCTTTGAAATCATCAAGGACGGGCCGCCCGAGAAGATCGCCGCCCGGATCCGCACGAAGCACGTGTGCCTGGACGCAAAGAGCCGCCAGCGAATCGCCCTTCCGAAGAGCCTGGCGGCCTGGGTGGCGGCCGGCGGCCGATAGCCCGAAGCAAATCAGGGCGAACGCCGGTAGACGTCGATCAGGATGGAATAGCGGGGGCCCCAGCTTCCGGTCGCGCGTTCGATCAATTTTTGCGCGTCGAAACCTCGATCACGTCGTGCGTCTCAGCTTCCTTCTGGCCGGCGGGGCTGACCCGAGCGAAACGGGCCTTGCTCCGCAGCTGCGAAAGATCCGCCGCCCCAAGATAGCCCATGCCGCTCTGGACGCCCCCAATCAGGGTGGCCAGGACATCGTCCACGGAGCCGCTCACCTCCTTCAGCGCCTCGATGCCCTCGGCAGCGACCTTGCGCGACGAATCTCCCTTTTCGTGGCCGTAGCGGGCCGCGCTGCCCGCCTTCATCGCCGAGAGGGAACCCATTCCGCGGTACTGCTTGTAGACCTTGCCGCCGATTTCGACGATCTCGCCCGGTGCCTCGCGGCAGCCCGCGAGGAGCCCGCCGCAGATGACAGCATCGGCAAGCGTCAGGGCCTTGACGATGTCGCCGGACTTTGCGATTCCGCCGTCGGCTATCAGCCGGACGCCCTTGCGCCGGGCGGCGGTGGCGGCGACATAGAGCGCGGTCAGCTGGGGGATGCCCACGCCGGCAACGACGCGGGTCGTGCAGATGGAACCCGGGCCCTGGCCGATCTTGACAGCGTCCGCCCCGCAGCCCGCCAAAAACTCCACGCCGGCGGCGCTGGTCACGTTGCCGGCGATGATTGTGAGCTTCGGGAAGGCGCCGCGCACGAGCTTGACCGTCTCTCCCACGCCGGCGGTGTGGCCGTGCGCCGTAGAAACGGCGACCGCGTCGACATCCTCGTCCACCAGGTGGCCGACGTGCGCGAGGATCTTCTCCCTGTCGAGCGAGCCGTCCGCGAGCCTGCTCGCTGACAGGGCGGCTCCGACCAGCAGCCGGAAATGGGCATCCCGCGCAGGTTTCCGCCGGGACTTGGCCTCCCCCATGATCCGCTCGACGTCGGAGGCGGTGATCAGCCCGCGGAGGCAGTCGGCGTCATCGACGACCAGCATCTTGTTGATGCCGACATGGCGGGTGAAAAAGCGGTCGGCGGCGGCGATCGGGTCGGCCGCGACCGCCTTTTCCTTTTCCGTCATCAGGCCGGATCGGGGCGTCATGACCTCCGCCACCTTCTTTGCCTTGTAGCGGTCCTTGACCAGGTTCCCCGAGAGAAGCCCCGCGAGGCGGCCCTTGGGATCCACGACCGGGAAAGTCGAAAAAGCGAAGCGCTTCGCCTCGATCATCTCGATGACGTCGCCGATCAGCGACTCGGGCCCGACCGTTATCGGGTCCTGGATAAGGCCGTGGATGTGTCGCTTCACCCGCGCGACCTCCTTCACCTGGTCCTTGCCCGCCATGTTGTAATGGATGAGCCCGAGGCCGCCGTTGAGGGCCATGGCTATGGCCATCCGGGATTCGGTGACCGTGTCCATGTCCGAGGAGATGACGGGGATCGGCAGCCTCAGGGCCTCGGAAAGGGCGGTCGAGGTGTCGGCATCCTTTGGAAGGATCTCCGAATAAAGGGTCGCCAGTGAAACGTCGTCGAACGTCAGGGCCGTCGGCAGGTTCGCGCGGAAAAAGGCATCCGCGGGGAGGAAGAATTCCGCGTCGACGGAAGAGGCGGGGGGCGTGGCGAACTCACTCATGAGTTGCCGAGAACGTGATAGGCCCAATGGAAGAAAAGACAAGTGCCGAGTTTAATGGGAAGGAGTACGTTTTTGCGATGGAAGGACCCTCCGGGGCTACGCTCCGCAATTCCCAATCCGGTCGCCGCAGCCCGCCTTCCCCTCTAAAGGGGGTCGGCGCAGAGGCGACCGATGAAGCTACGCTCATGCCCCTTCCGGGTCTCTCCCATCGCAAAAACGTACGATCACGGCTTAACCCTCTCCAGCATCTCCTCCGCCCGGCGCGCGAGCTCAGCGCGGTTTAGCTTGCCCTGGGCGTTGCGCGGCCAATCCGGGATCGGGAGGTAGCGGAACGGGCGCTTGAATGCGGCGAGCCTTTGAACCTGCGCAGCCACGCGGGCTGCGTTCGGCGGCGCCTGGTCAGCCGGATAACAGGCCACAGCAGCCCTTCCCCATTCCGGGTGCGGGACTCCGACGACAGCGACATCCATGAATTCCCCGCTCGCGCGAAGCGCGAGCTCCACCTCGTGGGGATCGACCTTCTCTCCGCCTGTTATGATGAGCGCGTCGCCGCGCCCGAGAATTTCCAGATGGCCGTTTCCGTCGAACTTTCCCAGGTCCTCGCTGATGAACTCCCCTTGGTCGCTCCAATCCGGATAGTATCCCCTGGAGACCGAGGCACCGGCGGCACGGACGCGCCCGTCGTCCGTCAGGTCCAGCCCGATGTGCGGCAAGGGGGCACCGCAATTCCTGGCCCCCGCCAGAAATTCCGCGGGCGGAAGCGACGCCGCCATGGCACAGGTCTCGGTCATGCCATACGTCAGGGAGACCGGCACTCCTGCCCGGGCGGCCGCATCCGCAAGTTCAGGCCAGATTGGGCCCCCTCCGACGAATACGGCCTGAAAACTCCTCAGCCATGCCGTCGTCTCCGCCGAAACGAGCAGCCGCTGCAGCTGCGTCGGGACGAGCGACAGAAACCAGCCGGTCCCGCCCGGGATCGGCTGTGGAGGCCTTTCCCCAGACTCGAGCCGCTTCCAATCCCACGGGATGAATTCGCCTCCCGTAAGGGCCGCCCGCATCCAGGCCATCAGGCCGCTCACGTGGTGCAGGGGCAGGACACCGACGCAATTGGCGCGCTCCACCCCGAAGCGGGAGCAAAAGCCGCCGACCGCCGCCGCGATCGTGGCCCCGTCATGCCGCGCAAATTTCAGCCGACCGCTTGTCCCGCCGCTCGGTATCATCAGCCAGCCCCGCCCCTCAGGCGCGGAAGAAGCCTTGCCCGAATACTCGCCAAGTGCTGCGAGCTCTGCCTCGCCCCAGCCAGGATCCGCGAGAAAGACCGGTCCCCGGCCAGCCGCAGCGCGGCCAAATGCGGCCATGAATCCCGCAGAATCGCGCTCGGAGACGACCCTGGGAGCGCCGGATGTCTCCGGCGCTCCCGCGAAAGCGCCGAGGAGCCGCGCTAGCTCAGTGCGTTCCATACGGCCTCCGCGTCTATCCGGCTCACGTCCTCCGCACGGACAAAAGGCGCGCTCGCGGGTCCGTCGAACCGCGAATCCTGGAACAGGGGCCAGACGCCGAATCCCAGCGCCCGCGCAGCGCCCGGCCACGCGAATGCGATCCGCAGCGCCGAACGGGCCCCCACTGCGGTTTCAAGGGCCGAGGAAAAAACCACGCGATCGCCCGCGGACTTCGCAAGCCGGGCAAGCGCCCCGGCAGGGTCGCCAAGGAGCGAAGGCTTGACCACGAATACGCCCGGCCAGCCCGCGCCGAGCCAGCGGTTGAGCGCGTCTGGACCGGCCAGCGACTCGTCGAGCGCGAGCGGCGTAGGATGGTCCGCCGCCAGTCCCATGAGGAGGTCCTCCGAGCCGCGGGCCGCGGCCGCCACGGGTTGCTCCACAAATTCGACGGGGCGGTCGGCGCACCGCTCCAGCCAAAGTTCGGCCCGGCGGCGGTCCCAGGCTCCGTTTGCATCGAGACGCAGCTTGGATCCGGACGGAAGCACCGCGCAAAGGTCGTCGAGGAGCGCGAGTTCGTCGGCCGGATCCGCCGCTCCGACCTTCCACTTGAAGGTCCGGAATCCCACCTCGGACTTCAGTCGGGCCTGCGCAAGGGCTGGGCGGCCCGCCGGCAACAGGGCCGCGAGCGGCAGATAGTCCACCGGGGAAGAAAGCGGTTCCTTGTCCGGTCCCGCCGCCCCGAGATCGGCAAGCGCCATCGCGAGCGAACCTCGGGCACACACGAGTCGGCGGGGCAAATCTGCAAGCGAGGCAGCCTCGACAACGCCCCCCAGGTTCCGCAGGGCGGCCTCCGCCTCGGCAACCGTCTCCGTGCCGAAGTCAGGAAGCGGGGCAACCTCTCCCCAGCCCACCCTTCCCGATTCGTCCTCAAGTCGGACGATCATCCCCTCGCGCTCGGCCCAGACTCCATGAGCCGTCCGCATCGGCTGGCGGAATGGCAGCCGGTAGCGGCGATGGGTGAGGCGGGATGGCATCGGGGTGGTTACGGACGACCGTATGGTTTTCCATCGGGCGAACACAGTCGAATTTGAAAATCGGCTTTTGTCTTCACGGAAGCTGTCTTGTCCCGTTCAATCCGACTGATGACCGGCTCCGCAATTCCCCTGAGACGATCGCTGTGGGTATGGGGCTGCCTGGGATTCTTCCTGCTCTCCCGGATGCCGGCGATCCTTTGCCCGTACGAGCTCAACCGCGACGAAAGCCAGATGGCCGCGCAGGCCATGCGCTACGCGCAGGACCTCACACCCTGGCGATCGGTCGAAGGCGAGACCAATGGCCCCCTCGATTCATGGCTTCTCACCGCCGCGCATGCCGTTGGAATGCCGCTCGCCTACAGCGCCCTGCACGCCCTCGCGGCAGCATGCCTGGCTGCGGCCCTCCTTGCGACCTACGCGGCCCTGCGGAAGCTGGCGGGTGACACCGCAGCCCTGATCGGCCTAGCAGCGGGATCCATCTGGCTCGCCCTGGCGCCAGTCGAGGATTTCGTCCATTATTCGAGCGAGCTGGTTCCGATACTTCTCCTTAGCCTCGCAATGGCGGCGATAGCCGGCGCGCGGCGGGCCGGAAAGGGACTCGATTGGCGGCTGGGCGCCGTCGGGGGATTTTTACTCGGGCTCGCCCCCTGGGCAAAGCTGCAGGCGGGCCCGGTCGCGCTGGCTCTCGGGATCTGGGCGATCTGGGACGGACTCCGAGGGCCGTCTGATCCAGTCCGGGACCGCGGCCGCTACCTCGCGGCCCTGACCGCGGGAGCCATCGTGCCGAGTGCATTACTTCTGACATGGATCTCCGCCGCAGGGGCCACGGAGGAATTCTGGCGGATCTACATCCTCGGCGGTCTTTACCACGGGCGGTCGCGTCCCTGGAGCGAGCACCTCCAAAATATCGAGGACCTGCTTTTTTGGCGCCCGTCCTCCCCCTGGTTCTGGGACGTGGTCATCCTGACAGTCGGCGTTGCGAGGCTCTGGCGGCGGGCAACGCGTCAGACCATTCCCGGAACCACGCTGTGCCTGGCAGCCATCTGGCTCGCCGCATCGGTGTTCGTCGCGCTCAGGCCGATCACGCAATGGAGCCACTATTCGCTCTTTTGCCTGGCGCCTCTGATGCTCTGCGCCTCGATCTGCGGCGGACTTCTTGTCGGCGCGGATGCCCGGCGTCTGCGCTCGTGGATGATCCTCGCCCTCGGCGTCATCGCGCTGCCTGCCGCCAACTTCTTCAAGTACCACTACGACCGGGCTGCCGAGGCGATGCTGCCATCGTCCGGCGGGCGGGCGTTCGAGGGCCAGATATTCCTCGCGAAGGCAGTCCGGCACTTCGTGCCGCAGCCGCGCTCGCTCGCGATCTGGGGGTGGGCGCCCAGCATCTACGTCGATCTCGGGCTCCCGCCGGCCACGCGAAATGCGGTCTGCGCCTTTCTCATGGACGACAATCCCGGCCGTGATTTCCTGCGCAGCGCCTACATGCGCGACCTGGAGAAATCCGCGCCCGAGGTGATCGTGGACGTCGAGGACTACGTCCTCCACGGCCAGCGGAAAGATTCGCCCGACACCTTTCCCGCCCTGGCCGCCTACCTCGACCAGTATTATTCGCTGCAGGGTCACGCCGAGCCCAGACGGAACCGGGACTACAGCCTAATGATCAATATCTACAGGCGGCGGACCGACTAAATTTGCCTTGGGAATCAGAAATGAGGTGATCTTTTCAGTTGACGGCGGCATAACCGCCACAGATACATCTGTAGCGGATATATAAATCCTCTGCTCGATCATGGAAACCGTCAATAATTTGCCCGATCCGATCGAATTGCTGCCGCTGACTCCGGCGGTATTTAACATCCTCCTCGCGCTCGCGGACGGGGAAAAGCATGGGTACGCGATCATGCGCGAAGTGGAGGAGGCGACCGATAGCGGCGTTCGGATGGGCCCCGGCACGCTCTACGGCTCGCTCGACCGGATGCTCAAGGCCGGGTTGATCGAGGAATCCGAAGAGCGTCCCGTTCCGGCCAAGGACGATGAGCGCCGACGCTACTATCGGCTGAGCGAATTCGGAAGCCGAGTGCTCCGTGCCGAAGTGCAGCGACTTTCCAAGGCAGTCCGTCAGGCACGGGCGAAGAAGATCCTCTCCCCGGCATGAGCGCCCCTATGCCATCCGACCCCGAGCCGCGGACCTGTCTCTGGTATAAGAGGCTCCTCAATCTCTATCCCGGCGCCTTTTGCGAACGGTACGGTGCAGAGATGCTGCAGGCCTTCGATGAGGATTGGAGCCGAGCCAGCAACCGGGGCCCGACTTCAAAGATCCGGTATGGCCTCCACGTCCTGCGCGACCTCGCCGGCACGATGCTCACCGAGTGGCTGAAGGCGCTGCCCCGGGAAACCAGGATCGCGTTGGCTGGAATGGGAACGATGGTGTTTCTCTACGCCGCCGGCCATCAGTATCTGACACTGGCCGATTGGCTGCTTCTTTGGTGCTATCTTGCCGCGCTGCGAGCGGTTCTGCTGCGCCCATCGCGGCTTCAATTCGTCGCATCGCTCCTTTTGACCGCGGCTTTTTCAGCAGTCTATTTTTGGAGTGCGAAGCTGCTAACCGGGATCGGTCACAGCGCCTATGGCAATAAATATGCTGTGGTCGGTTCGTGGTTGTTCGGAGCAGTGTTTGCTTTCGCGTGCCTCGGATCACTCAAATGTGCCTGGGGAGAAAGCTGTCGCTCCCTGTTAAGCCACTATCACGCGCGATACGTCTTCGGTATAATCTGCTGTGCGTCGGCAATTGCTGCCATGGTCCATTTCGGCGTCAAAGACGGCGCCCATGCGTGGAATCTTTCAATCTTAAGCATGATGCTCGGTCGGCAGCTTGACTCGATCCGCCGGAATACCGGGAACGACGCTGCGCCCGATTCCGAGAGCGCTCCTGGCTGACCGCAAGGCGGTCATTCCGCCAGCTTCACAAGCTCCCCCGCAGGCGGCACGTCCTTGATGATCTGGGAAGGCAGCGGGCCGACGCCGAGATAGCGAAGATTGGGCAGGACGGACGGGCGCTTCTCTCCGGCGTAGGCGACGTCGAAGACGCTCTTCAGCATCCCGGCGACGTAGCGGCGGGCGTTCGCAGGGAGGTCGGCGAAGCGCCGGACCTGCGATACGTCCTCGCTCCATCCCGGATAGCGGGCATAGACCGGGCGCAGCAGCTTGCGGACAGCCTCGTTCCGCGGGACATGGGCCACGCGGCGACCCTGAGCGTCCTCGTAGGCGGTGCAGATCAGGAGATCGCCCTTCCATTCCCCGGCATAAGTCAGGGCGTCGAGCTTGTTGATCATCAGGTCCTGGAAGCCGCCATACCGCAGGGTGTCGCCCTTCTCAACCGCATCGTACCAGCCCACCATCCTCTGGCGGCCGGTCGTCGCGCCGAATTCGAGCTTCTTCAGCTTGGCGCACAGCGGATGCGCATCCTCCATCTCGGTGACGAAGGTGTGGGTGCCGACCTTCGTGTCGTAGGCCTTGGCCACGCCGAAGGTGTGGACCCGCTGCACCGGAATATTCGCGCTCTCGAAAAATTCCGGGGTGTAGGTATGCGACGAAGTCCCCGAGAAGCCGTGGCGCTTGTCGAGCCAGTAGGCCTGGCCGAACTCGCCGACGATCGTCCGCCCGGCGCGCAATTCGCGAAGCACGAGCTCACGCACCTCTCCGATGTTCCCGGCAAGCGCCGTCCCCGCCTTCCAATAAACGTCGGCGAGCCGCTCCAGATTTAGAGTGAAAGGCGCAGGACCGCGAAACTGCGCAAAGTCGAATTCCTCGGGCCCGTAAACGCCCATGGCGACCGCCTCGGCATTGGCGCGCTGCTCGGCCGCGGTCAGCCTGTCGAAGAAGCCGTTCCAATCTTCCCCGCTCGTGCGATAGACGTGCTGGATCGTCCTGCAGGCCCGATCGGCACGCTGTGCGAGCTTGCGTGCGAAGAAATTGGGGCCCGCCAGAAAATCCGAGTAATGCATCTGCCAGTGGCCCGTCTCCTCGCTGTAGGCCGCCGAAATGCCGCGGCCCGTGGATCCGCGGCATTCCTCCTGCAATACCTTCACCCGGTAGTCCTCCTCCGCAAGGTCAAGGAGCCGGTGCGTGATGTCCGAGATCATCGTCCGCTCGTCGATCAGGAGCCGATCGAGGACGGCATAGCCCTTCTTCTCGAGAGGGCGGGCCTCCCACCAAAATTTCCGGGGATCGGCCACAACGCCGCTCCCGATGCAGAGGTGCGGCACCTCGCGGACAACCACTCCGGAGGGAAGCAGGTTCAGCTTGATCCCGCCCGCCGTGTGTCCGGCGTTGGCGCCCCCGTTGACCTTCAGGACGACCGATACCGGGGCCTTCGTGGCCCGCAGTTCCTCCGCGATCTCAGGGATCAGCCTGCCCTTGCCCTCGTCGCCGAGGGAAATGCCCACATCGGCGATGAGCTGGCTGGAAAAGGGGGGAAGGGACATGGTTGGCGCAGCAACCGAAGCCCAGGAGAGCCCCCTGTTGCGGACAAGGAGAGAGACTAGGCCAGGACGGAGGGCAAACGAAAATTTAGAAGTCCTGGAGCCGACCCTCCCCTGCCCCCCGCTCAGGCTCGATCCGAGCCAGGACTTCCCCAAGGAGATAGATCGAGCCCGTCACAACCACGACATCGTCCGGACCGCCGGCCGTGCAGACATCCGGCCCGGGGAAAAGCTCGGCAACCGCGCTTCGAATGACGTTTCCGACAAAATCCCGGGGCACCAGGGCGGCGAGCTCATCCTGGCTGCAGGCCCGGGCCTGGTCCGGGACAGCCAGGTGAATCTCTCTCGCATGCCGGCACACGGTCTCCAATAGAGGGCCGGCCCGGCCGGCTCCCAAGGCGCCTATGACGATCACGGGGCGCCGCCCGGTCTCGGCGAAAAGCCGAGCCAGGTTGGCATCGAGCACCTGTGCGCCCTCGGGGTTGTGCGAGGCATCGAGCACGACGAGCCGGCCGCCCAGCCGCGTCTTCTGCCAGCGCCCCGGCCAGTCCACAGCCTGAAGGCCGCGCGCGACGACTTCCGGGGACAGGCGCCACCGCGCCGGCAACTGACGGGCTGCGAGGACGGCGGTTGCGGCATTCCAGCGCTGGTAGTCGCCAGCGAGATTTGTCTCGGGGTAGCGCGCGAAATCTTCGCCGAATTCCTCCGCAACGGAGAAGAGCGGCGAGCCGCGCTCAAGCGCAGTCGCCCGAATGGTCCGTTCGGCTTCCCACGGCATGCGGCCGATGACGACCGGCCTTCCGGGCTTCACAATGCCCGCCTTCTCGGCGGCGATCTCCGGGATCGTGCCGCCGAGATGTTCCATGTGGTCCAGGCCGATCGAGGTGATGACGCTGACCTCGGGAACGACGATGTTGGTCGCGTCCAGGCGGCCGCCGAGCCCGACCTCCACGATGCCGATGTCGCAACGCGCCCGGCCGAACTGGAGGAAGGCCATCGCCGTCATGAATTCGAAAAAGCTCGGACGGTCGTCCTCGCCACCCTCCGCAGACAACCGCTCGGCGGCAGGACGCAGCTCATCGGTATATGCGGCGATCTCATCCTCCGAGAGGGGGCGGCCATCGACCCGCACGCGCTCGCCAAGCCTGACCAGGTGCGGCGATGTGTAGAGCCCCGTCCGCCAGCCGGCCGCCCGAAAGACTGCCTCGAGCATGGCGCCCACGGAACCCTTGCCGTTGGTCCCCGCGACGTGGATGCAGGGCACGGAGCGCTCCGGATGGCCAATCGCGGCCGCGAGGAGGCCCATCCGATCGATGCCGAACTTCGCTCCGCCAGCCTTGAGGCTGAAGAGGTATTCCTGGATGTCCGCGTACGCGGATCGGCTAGCGGCCATCGCGGGCGGCCCCGGGCTCACTTCCTCTTCACGTACAGCGCCCGCAGGATGTCCCCCAAGCGGCCGCGCAGCTCGAGCCGGCTGACGATCTGGTCGACGAGCCCGTGCTTCAGGAGGAATTCGGAGGTCTGGAATCCCGCCGGCAAAGTCTGCTTGGTCGTGTCCTTGATGACGCGCGCGCCCGCGAATCCGATCAGGGCTCCGGGTTCGGCGAGGATGACATCGCCCAGCATGGCAAAGCTCGCCGAGACGCCTCCGGTCGTGGGATCGGTGAGCACGGAGATGAAGGGGAGGCCCGCCGCGTCGAGGCGGGCGAGCGCGGCGCTCGTCTTCGCCATCTGCATGAGCGAATAGATGCCCTCCTGCA
>CAZJNA010000110.1:0-10468 GCA_964547325.1 uncultured Opitutaceae bacterium
GCTGGCATATCTCTCTCAGCAGCTGGATTCGCGACTACGTCTACATTCCCCTGGGGGGCAACCGGCACGGCCTCCTTCGCAAGATCCTGAACGGCCTCGCCGCCTTCGCCCTGTGCGGGCTCTGGCATGGGGCCGCCTGGAACTTCGTCGCCTGGGGCGTCTATCATGGGCTCGGCCTTGGCATTTGCGCCAACTATCCCGCCATTCCCGTTCTGGGCCCCGTCATCAAGAAGCTCCTCGGCGCGCACCGGCCGTTCTGCTGGATCCTCACGCAGGCCTTCGTCTGGTTTGGCTGGCTGCTGTTCTTCTACGCGGTGTCGGATGCGGCTGGAATGGCTGGCCTGCTGTTCACTTCCGGCACAGCGCCATGAGCCCGGGCGAGATATTCCGCGAGTGGCGCTCTAATCTTGCGCCGCGCACCGTGCTCCTCGGCGCCCTGGCGGGCTTCGGGGCGATGTGCGTCCTCGGCCGCTACGTGGCGCGCATGGATTATCATCCGGGCTTCGTTCGATTCACCCAATGGGATTCGCCCGAGAGCAAGTACTATCCGACGGTCAACGAGATGATCGCCATCGTCCGCCACGAGATAAAGCCGGGCCAGATTCTCGTCATCGTGGGCGGAAATTCCGTCCTTCGCGGCGTGGGCCAGCCGCCGGACCGCGTATGGAGCAAACGCCTGCAGGAAACCCTTGGAAGCGGGTACTACGTGGTCAACTTCGCCCTGAACGGATCTCCGCCGACCAATGCGGGAGGCGTGGCCGCCGAGGCGCTCCGAAAGGAATTCCCCAGGCAGATCTACATCGCGAACCTTCCCCCCACCCAGATGGGCTATCCCACCGGGAGCGAGGTGTACCGCTTCGCCAACTGGGAGGCCTATTACAAGGGCATGCTGATCGACGATCCCGTGCGCAACGCGGAGATCAAGTACAGCCATGCGATCCCCGAGTACTACAACCGGGAGTTCGCCGTCGGGGAGCTGAAGATCCGCGAGTTTTTTGACAGCCTCTTCTATTTCCAGGATTTCTGGAACTGCTTCACCTTTACCCGGATGAATCTGGTCTGGGGCGCCTATTTCCCCGGCGTGACCGGCTTCCAGGATCCCATCCGCTTTCTCGATCCGCGCACCGTGTATCCCGATCCCGAGCCGGATTCGGCGACCTGGCCGATGAGCGCCCGGTTCCCTGAGGCGGGCGTTCCCGGGGAGCTCGACATCGTCCGGGGGGTGAGCATCTACGCCTTCAACAAGGATGCCGCCGGAAAATGGAAGCTCTATCAGCCCGTCTGGGACGAATTTGAAAAGCAGAGCGCGGCTGCCTTTCCGCCGGAGCTCAGGAAGCGCACCCTGATCCTCATGGGCTATGCCTGTCCCTTCTACCTTGCGCGCCTGAAGCCGGACGAGCTCGAGCGCAACGACCTCTCCTTCAACTATGCGGCCAAGGAATGGGAGAAGGGCGGGTTCTCATCCCTGATTTACGGGAAGGACTTCGTCGCTGAGGATTTCTGCGACCGCGCCCACATGACCTGGCGCGGCGGCCAAAAGCTGGCCAAGGTTGTTGCGGTTAAAATCCGCGAAATGTCCCAAAAGCTCGGCTATACCAACCCATGAACTCGACGGATTCCATTTTGAAATCGCGCCCGGTCAGGCATGTCGTGTCCCTGCTCGTCGGCCTTGTCGTCGGGGTGTTCTTCCACTACCTTCTCTTCCGCCTGACGCTGCCCGTCCAGCCGTTCATTTACGTAGCATTCTAAATCCTTCATGGTGCCAGCCTCCCCTTCCCTTCTCCTCCAGCGCCTGGCGTTTTCCGCCGGACTGCTGCTGGCGGCCCGTGCCGCCGCCGCCGATGCCCTGGACCAGTGGACCTGGATGGGCCCCGCCGCCAAGGACTCGTTCAAGGGCGACAATTACGCCGGCGTCTACTACAATCAGGACAAGGCGATGGTCGCTGTGGTTGGGAGCGGCTTCAAGGTCCTGCTGCGCAAGGAAGCCGATCCGGCATGGCGGATCATGGATGCCGGCACGCAGCACCCGCTCTACGGCATCACGTTCGCAAACAATGCGTTCTTCGCGGTCGGCGCGCGCGGCTCGCTCGTCACGTCGAAGGACGGCGAGACCTGGGAAAGCCGCGACTCCACGGTGACCGTGCCGCTCTTCTGCGTCATGTACACGCCGAGCGTCTTTGTCGCCGTCGGCGACGGGGGGACGGTCATCACCTCGCGCGCCGGAGGCGAGTGGACGACGCATCCATCGAGCGTGATCACGGCCCTGAACAGCGTCACATTCGCGGGCCGGGCGTTCGTCGCGGTCGGCTCGAATGGCACGATCCTGAATTCAGACAACGGAAGCTATTGGCTGCAGAGGGATTCCGGCACGGCCAGCGGCCTCCGGGGGGTCGCCGCGGGCAATGGTGTCTTCGTGGTCGTGGGCGAGGACGGCACGATCCTCACCTCGCCAACTGGCCAGACCTGGACGCCCCAGAAATCCGGCACCGAAGAGACGCTTCATGGCGTCGCATTCGGCCACGACACCTTCGTGGCGGTCGGCTCGAGCGGCACGATTCTAACCTCGGCGGACGGCGTGACGTGGCAGGCGCGCCTATCGGGATTCCGGCATTCCCTGCGTGCCGTGACCTTTGGACACGGGAGATTCTGGGCCGTCGGCTCAAACGGCGCGATCCTTGAGTCGGGCTCCTTCGGCGAGTAGCGCCTTCCCCTCCCTCTTCCGATGGTATCCTCCTCCGGCACCGCGAGCGAACGCCGCCAGGCTTCCCTGGCCTCGCGGGGGGACGATGTCGCCATCCGCGTGTCGCGGCTGAGCAAGTCCTACCGGATATGGAACGATCCGGCCGCGCGGCTGAAGGCCCCCTGGTGCGCGGGCCTGGCCCGCATCCTCCCTCCCGGATCGGCCCATGACCGCCTCGAGGCGAAGGCTGCCGGCTACTATCGGGATTTTCACGCGCTGAGCGACTGCTCCTTCGAGGTTCGCCGGGGCGAGACCTTCGGCATCGTCGGCCAGAATGGCGCGGGCAAGTCGACTCTCCTGCAACTCGTCGCCGGCACCCTGACCCCGACCGGCGGGGAGGTTACCGTACGCGGCCGGGTGGCGGCGCTCCTCGAACTCGGCTCCGGATTCGACCCGAATTTCACGGGCGTCGAGAATGTCTTCCTGAACGGGGCCATTCTCGGACTGTCGGAAAAAGAGGTGCGCGCCCGCTTTGACGAAATCGCGGACTTCGCCGACATCGGCGACTTCATACACCAGCCGGTCCGGACCTATTCCAGCGGCATGGTCATGCGGCTGGCCTTCGCGATTTCGGTCTGCGTCGATCCCCAGGTGCTCATCGTCGACGAGGCGCTCGCCGTCGGGGACAATTACTTCGTCAACAAGTGCTTCCACCGGCTCAACGAGCTGAAGGCCCGCGGCGTGACGATCCTCTTCGTCAGCCACGCCGGTACGATCGTCACCAGCCTCTGCAGCCGCGCCCTCCTCCTCGACAAGGGCCATACCGTCATGGTGGACGAGGCCGAGAAGGTCGTCAGCCACTACAACCAGATCATTCGGGAAAAGCAGAGCGCGGACGTCCAGCGCATGAGCGAGCACCCGGCTCCCGCTCCCGCGGCGAGCCCGGCGGCTCCCGTGGCGGAGCCGCCTGCGAGCGGTCCGGTCCCGATCGAATTCACCGCAGACCCCGAGATGGAGAAACGCTGCAAGGCCACCCGCTTCGGCAACGGCGCCGCGCGCATCGTCCGACTGCGCCTGGAGGATACGGCCGGGATGGAACGCTCGGAATTCCTGCACGGACAGAGCGTGGTCCTCAGGTTCTATTGCGAATTCAACGACGACGTGGACGAGATCGTCATCGGGTATTTCTGCCGGACGGACACCGGAATCAACCTCACGGGCACCAACACGCAGGTGGAGGGCATCCGGATTCCCCGTCAGACGGCCGGCCACCGCGCGCTCATGGTCTTCCATACGACCCTTCCGGTCAGGCCCGGCATCTACTCGATCTCGATGTCGCTCACGGGGCGCAAAGGCGCCGACAAGGAGGTCACGACGCTCGACTGGGTGGACCTGGCATGCTCCTTCTCGGTCCACTACGCGCCCAACCAGCCTCATTTTGAGCAGCAATTGCTGATTCCCCACGATTTTGAGTTCTATCCGATCGCCTAGCCTCGCCCGCCAGAATGATCACCCTCGCGCAAATCGGATGCGGCTACTGGGGCCCGAATCTCCTGCGGAGCTTTTCCGCGCAGAAGGACGCCTGGGTCAAATACGTGGTCGATCCCAGCGAGGAGCGCCGCCGCTACGTCCGTGAAAACTTTCCGCGGACGGCCCCGATCGATTCGCTCGAAGCCGTCCTTGCCGACCCTGACGTGCAGGCCCTTGTCGTCGCCACCCCTGCGGACACCCATTTTGACATCGCCCACCGGGGCCTGCGGGCCGGCCGCCACGTCTTTGTCGAGAAGCCGCTCGCCCGATCGGTCGCCGAAGTCGATCTCCTTGCGGCCGCCGCCGCCGAGCGGCGGCTCACCCTCATGGCCGGCCATACGTTTCTCTACAATCCGGCCGTCCTTTACCTGAAGTCCCTGGTCGATTCCGGCGAACTCGGCAGGATCTACTACCTCTATTCCCAGCGCTTGAACCTCGGCGTCGTCCGCCGGGACGTGAACGCCCTCTGGAACCTCGCCCCCCACGACGTCAGCATTTTCAATTTCCTCCTGGGCGCCACTCCGCTGGCCGCCTCGGCGCACGGGACGGACTATCTGCAAAAGGGTGTTGAGGACGTCGTCTTCGCGCATTTGGAGTATCCGGACCAGGTCACGGCGAGCCTGCAGGTGAGCTGGCTCGATCCGAACAAGGTGCGCAAGGTCACGCTCGTCGGCAGCCGAAAGATGGTCGTCTATGACGACATGGCCGACAACAAGATCGTCGTGTACGATAAAGGCATCGATTCGCTCGCCAAGGACGGGAATCCGCTGCCCTTCGACCATCCGGATGCCGGCCGCCTTGTTTATCGCTCCGGCGACGTGCACCTGCCGAAAATCGCCTCCGCAGAGCCGCTGCGCGAGGAGGCGGCGGACTTCCTGGGCGCGATCGCCGAAGGCCGCCCGCCCCGGAGCGATTCGGCGAGCGGCCGCGGCGTTGTTGCTGCGCTTCAGGCAGCATCGCTTTCGCTCCGCGAGAACTCGCGCCGCGTGCGCCTGGACGAGATCTGAACCGCTCCAGCCGTGGAGGCGCAGTTGGAACATCCTAGGCGCGAGAGGCTCGCGCTCGGCGGCGTTGCGGTCATCGCAGCCTGCATCGCGGGTTTCTATCTGCTTGTCGGCACCACGGTGCAGCGGCCGTTCGCCTTCAAAAAAGCGGATTCAAACTATTATCCTTTGCTGGTGGACGGCTTCCGGGCCGGGCATCTGGGCTTGGCGGCAGATCCGCCGGCCGGGCTCGCAAAACTTTCGAATCCCTACGACCCGGCGCAGCGCGAGCAGGCCGGTCTGGTCGACATGCATGACGTCAGCTATTTCCACGGCCGCTACTACCTTTATTTCGGCGTCGCGCCCGCAGTGACGCTTTTCTGGCCGTTTCGCGCCTTCACAGGCGTCCACTTTTCGCAGGAGCTCGCCACGATCCTTTTCTGCATCGGCGGCTATTTCTGCAGCCTTGGGTTGTTCCTGGGATTTCGCCGGCGCTACTTTCCAGACACGGCTCCCGGATGGATCTGGCTGGGCGCCCTCATGATCGGCACGGGCAATCTCTGCCCGGCGATGCTCGCCCGGAACAGCGTTTGGGAAGTGCCGATCGCGGCCGCCTATTTTTACTCCTGCCTGGGACTGCTGCTGTTCTTCCGGGCTTCAATTCCCGGGGCCCGCCGCGGCGTCTGGCTCGCCCTCGCGGGCTTGGCGCTCGGACTCTCCATCGCGTCGCGGCCCCATTTTGTATTTCTATGCGTCATGCTGGGGCTTTTCCGGCTCTGGGATTGGCGTCGGCGCGGACGCGCCGGCGTGGCGGCCGGCCTCATGATTAGGGAAACGGTCGCACTGTTCCTGCCGGTCGCCCTCCTTGTCTCCGGATTGCTTGCCTACAACTATGCCCGCTTCGGGGATCCCCTGGAGTTCGGAGTGCGCTATCAGCTAGGCGGAATCGACACGCTTCACCTGAAGCCGATGAGCATCCGGTTCCTGCCGCTTAACTTCTATTACTACTTCCTGGCGCCCGCGCAGTTTCAGCGCTACTTCCCGTTTGTAACGGTCATCCGCGGACATCTTGGATCGAGACCGGCGGGCTATCTCGGAATCGAGGACCCGTATGGAGTCCTGGCGAATCTGCCGTGCTTCTGGCTCGCCCTGCTCGCTCCCGTCATTTGGGCCCGGCGGGGCCGCGGACAGGGTGAACTCGGCCGCTGGATGGCATTGCTGGCCCTGTGCTTTTCAGGCGTCGCCGTGCTCACACTCTGCTTCGGGGCGGCGAACAACCGCTACATGGTGGATTTTCTTCCGCTTCTGCTGCTCGTCGCCGCACTCGCCCTGCTGATGCTCTCCCGTCGGGGAAGCCTGTCCGCCGGCGCCTGGCTGGCACTTCGGATCCTCGTCGCAGCCGGTGTCATCTATTCTGCGGCCTTCAGCGCGCTCGCCGCGATCAACCACGAGGGAAGATTCGCCGTGAATGAGCCCGGAACCTACCGGGCGCTCGCCCGGTTCTTTGACCGGCCGGTGCTGGCCTGGGAAAAGCTCCATCCCGGGACCTACGGTCCCGCCGAGGTGAGCCTGCGCTTTCCGATGGGCCGCCCGGGAAACGCGGAGCCAATCCTGGTGACGGGGGCGTCCTACGCGTCCGACTATCTCTACGCCGTCTACGCAACCGACGGGAGGCATCTGCAATTGGGATTCAGCCACACCAATCACAATCAGGAGGTGAGCCAGCCGATTGCCGTCGACTATCGGACGCCGCACACCCTTGGGATTCAGATGGGATCCCTCTATCCGGCCGCGACTCATCCCTATTTTTCCGCCTGGGATCCCGGGGCAATCGAGGCGGCCAAGCACACCCTTGTCGTGACGCTCGACGGCGTTCCCTATCTTTTCCGAAAGCAGGATTTTTACGACACAACCCCGGGGTTTGTGACCTTCGGGGACAACGATGTGTCGGAGTTCGTCGCACGGCGCTTTTCCGGGCAAATACTCTCCGTTGCAAGGAAACCCCTTGAGCCGCCCGTTCATGCGCTCGCAGGCAATCAATTCGCGCGCCTCGCCCTGGTGCTGCCCGCCGATGGAGCCGGCCGGCGCGAGCCCTTGATCGGGACGGGAATATCCGGCGCAAGCGATCTGCTCTTCATCGAATACAAGAATGCGGACCAAGTCCGTTTTGGATTGGAGCATGCCGGCCGGCCGTCTGAATATAGCCGCACATTTCCGGCGCCGAAAGGCGAGATTCACCTGTTGGAAGCCAGCCTGGGATCTTTCTATGACGCCCCGCGCAATGCCCGCGAAAGCGAGCTGGCCGGTACACTCTTTGTTCGCTGGAACGGACAGCTGGCATGGGTTGAAAAGCGCGCTTTCTACCCGGGTGGGGCCTCCCCGCCCACCATCGGATTCAACAGGCTTGGCAATCCGGAGGTCGCACCGGAGTTTACCGGGCGGATCGTCGCCCAGGATTCCCTGCAATTGCTCCCAATCCCGCAGGCCTCCGCCTTCCATTTCGCGCCCTATTGGATTGAGGCGGGCACGCACCCGGCATACGGCCCGGTGCGGATGCGGTTCCAGCTGCCGGATCAGGTGACCACCTCGGCCGATCCGCTCCTTGTGACTGGACCCTGCACCTCGCAGGAGGACTTCCTGTTGATCACCTACCCCTACCCCGGACAAATCGGATTCAGTTACCTCCAGCCCGGCGCGGGCAGCCAGCTGAGCCGGCATTATCCCGCAAAGCCAGGCTCGAGTCACACGGTCGAGATCGACATGCCGTCCCTCTATCCGACCGAGACGGATGCCTTCTTCGCCACGCGCACCCTTGATGAGATCATGGCTCTCAGGCAGGGCTGGCTTTCGACCAAGTTGGACGGAACGGTGGTCTTTAAAAGCGTCGTTCCCCATTCCGAATCGACGGCGGATCAGGTGACGCCGGGCGAGAATAGGGTTTCCGACGTTTGCGGCCCGCGCTTCACCGGCAAGATCCTTTCGGTGGAACGCTCCAGCTTCGAGCCTCCTCCCGGGTTCGACGCAAATGACGGGCCCATCGAGATCGTCCTCATCCCGATCGCCGGCGCCAAGGGGACGGAGAATCTGCTGTCCACGGGACCCGATGCCTCCCCGGACACCCTTGCGATGACCTATGGCACGCCGGACACGTGCCGTTTGTCCGTGAATACCACGGATGGACGCTCGATCATGAGCGCCCCCGTCCGCATCGAAGCAGACACCCCTCATATCCTGCTGATTCGCTGGGGAGGGCTCTATGCGGACGCTTCACTCCGACGGAATGTTACTGTCGCCCTCGACGGCAAACGCGTTCTTGCAGGACAGATGAAATTCGGGTTTTCCGCGCCCCAAAGGATCTCCCTCGGCACAGCGGCCCGGAAAGGAGCAGCCTTCTCAGGCATCCTTCGATCTGTCCGGCGCCTGCCATCCACTACGGACCTGCCCTGAGATCAGCTCCGGCTGGATGGCGCTTTCCGGTTTACCCCCGGCCGTCCGCCTTTAGCCTGTCCGCCTTCCTCCATGCCCGCCGGCCCTGCCATCTTCCTCCGTCAAAAGCCGCGACGTCAGTTCCGCATGGGCGGGACCTGACCCCACCCGTTCGTGGAGGCGCATCAGCGAAGTTCCAGGAGCGATAGGTGGGCTCTTGCCGGCGTCGCGCTCATCGCGGCCGGCGTGATCGGGTTCTATGCCTTTGTCAGTGGAGCCGCTTTCCAGAAGCCGGTCTTTTCCGCGTCCAGCCTGGAGTACTATCCCCTGCTGGTGGATGGCTTCCGCGCGGGACGCCTGGGTTTCAACATCGATCCGCCAGCCGCGCTTGCCTCGCTCAACGATCCCTACGATCCAATCCAGCGCCAGCAGGCCGGCATCCCCGAGATGCATGACGTCAGCTACTACAAGGGGCGTTATTATCTCTATTTCGGAGTAGCCCCGGCAGTGACATTTTTCTGGCCGTTTCGCGCGATCACGGGCGTTCAATTCCCGGAGGGCATAGCCACAATCCTGTTCTCCGCCGGCGGCTACCTCTGCAGCGTCGCCCTCTTCCTCGGGTTGTGCCGCCGCCACTTCCCAGCGACGGCTCCCGGATGGCTTTGGCTGGGGACCTTGATGCTCGGCTTTTGCAATTTTTGCCCGGCGATGCTCGCAAGGAACAGCGTCTGGGAGGTGCCGATTGCCAGTGCCTATTTTTACTCATGCCTGGGACTGCTCCTCCTGTTCAAAGCGGAAAGCGGGACCGGTCGCCGCGTCGCGTGGCTGGTGTTTTCCGGAATCTCCCTTGGCCTTTCGTTCGCATCGCGACCCCAGTTCGTCCTGTTCTGCATGGTCCTTGCCTGCTGGTGGCTTTGGGATTTGCGCCGGCGGTGGCATTCAGGTGGGTCAGCCAAACGGGCGCTCCTCGCAAAGGAGACAGCGGCCCTCTTCCTGCCGATTGCAATCATCGGGGTGGGCCTGCTGGCGTACAACTACGCCCGCTTCGGAAATGTCATGGAGTTCGGGCAGAAGTACCAGCTTGGGGGAACAAACGTCGCGCACGGCGGCGTCATGGGAAGCCGGTTCATCCCGGTCAATTTCTACTACTACTTCCTGGCGCCTGCCCAGTTCCAGAGATACTTCCCATTTGTAAGCGTGATACGCGGCTATCCGGGCACGAGACCGGCCGACTATGGAGGCTCGGAGGATCCTTTTGGCATCCTGCCGAACCTCCCGTTTTGCTGGCTCGCCTTCCTCGCGCCGCTTCTGTGGATGCGCTGCCAGCAGGAGAAGCGGGCGATTGGCCGATGGCTGGCGCTCTTCGGTCTTGGGTTTCTTGCGATCGCCGCGGTGACCCTGTGCTTCCTCGGGTCCACCAATCGCTACATGGTGGACTTTCTGCCGCTGCTGCTGCTTGCGGCTGCGATCGGTCTTCTCATGGTGGCTGGGAAAGCCGGTCTTGCTCGTGCCACCCGGCGTCTCTTCAGCGCGGGCGTGGCGGCGATCGTTGTCTATTCGGCTGCCTTCAGCGCGCTCGCAGGAATCAATCACAACGGGATCTTCGCGGCCAACCAGCCCGGAGCTTTTGCGGCCCTCGCGCGTTTTTTCAATCGGCCGGTCTTTGCGTGGGAGGCGGCCCATCCGGAGGCCTACGGCCCGGCCGAGATCACCCTTCGCTTTCCGATGAACCGACCGGGCGCCGCGGAGCCGATCCTTGTGACCGGCGTGTCCTACCTTTCCGACTATCTCTACGTTGTCTATACGGCCGACGGCCGCCACGTGCAGCTGGGATTCAGCCACACCAATC
>CAZJNA010000111.1:0-10153 GCA_964547325.1 uncultured Opitutaceae bacterium
CAATGCTGCGAAACCGCGGCGGCCGCGCCGCCGGGGTTGAGGACGCCGGCGAGCACCGCGCCGGGAATGGCCAGGTTGCCGAGGAAGTAGGCCGCGCAGGCGATCGTCACGGCCGCCCTGAGGCCGCCCGACCAGCGCCCGTTGCGCCAGCCGAACGTCTGGAAGAGGCTTTCGGCGCCGTGCAGCAGGTGCAGCGAGAGAAGGCCGACGGCCACGATATAGAACAGCGCGACGAGCCTGTTCTCAAACCCGAGGATCACCATGCTGCGAACGTCGGCCACTTCCGTTCCCGACCTCACGGTCACGAAACCCATGACCTTGTAGTCGGCCTGCATCGTGTAGGCCGGGAGGTTTCCCTTGAAGGTCGCGGGCTGGGCCGCGCCGATCGTGAAATGGGCGATATGATACAAAATGAAGGCGAGGACGACGTAGCCCGTCCAGCGCATGTACCGCGACGCAAGCGTGGCCTGGAGCCAGGTGTTGACCCTGTAGGGGTGGTCGCCCCGGGCGCGCCTGTCGGCGATCGCAAGGACGGTCGCCGCCCAGATGTGAATGGCGACGCAGCCGAGGAGGACGGCCCTTGCGATCCAAAGAGCCGGGCCGAGCGTCTGGAGAAAGTGGGCGTACCCGTTGAGCTTGTCCGGGTGCTCGAACACCTGGAGGTTCCCGATCAGGTGGCCGATGACGAAAATAATCAAAACGGTCCCCGTTGCGGCCATGAGCAATTTGCGGCCGATCGTGGTGCAAAACAGTCTTCCGGCTAGGTTCATCTGGAATCGGAAGGGATAAGGGGCGCGTGCAGCCTCAGGGCGGCCGCCCGCGAAGTAAAGGGGCGCGAGGAGGGACGAGCCCCTTATTAGCGAGCCTAACCCGCTAAATAACTCACCGTTCGGCTGTTACCGTTGGCCATTCCTGACGCGCGCTTCCTGCAAAAGCGCGCTTTCCTCGGGCAGAAGAATCGGCCCGGACCCGGCGATGGCAAGGGCCTGCCCGCTTTCGGCCGGTTGGCCGCGATCGGCCAGAAGCAGGCCTCGCACAAGCGCGACATGAGGATCGTTTTGAGCAATTGCCGGCAGCCGGGTCAGAAGGTCCCATGCCTGGTCGCCGCGGCCGCTGGTCCGCAGGGTCAGCGCGCGCGCGGCGGCAAACGCGGGTGCGTCGAGATACTTTCCGTTGGAGGCGCCCTCGGGCGTCGCGCGGCCGAGAAGCGCCGCGACCCAGACCTGGCTCGACCGCGCCGCAGCCTCGTCCGGGCGGGCCTTCGCCCAGGCGGTGTCGATCTCGAGAAGTTTTTCGGTCGCGCCAGTTCCCATCGCTATCGCGGCCAGCGCCTGCCAGGCCCCGGGCATGCGGGGGTTGACCTGGACGACGCGCTGCAGGGTCGCCTCGGCTTCCGCGGGCCAGTTCAGCTCCTCGGCCAGCCGCAGCAGCGCCCGCAGGGTCTCGAACGAGCCATTGGCGACCTCGAGGGCGTCGTTCCAGGTCTGCCGAGCGTGATCGGCGTATCCCCGGTCGCGCTGCAGCCTCGCCGCCATCGCAAGATTGACCGCGTCGTCGGACATGCGGCCCCAGGCCCCCTGCCGCAGCGCATTCGAAAGGCCGCGCCAGTCGTGCGTCTGGACAAAGCAGCTCGCACGGACCGAGACGACTGCCGGATCGGCGAGGGTCGATGCGTTCAGTGTCCCCAGCCAGAAGGCGGCCTCGGGCGCAAGGCCCTGGCGCCTCAGCCAGTCGGCCAGCACGACGGCATCCTCCGGCTCGGGATTCTCCTGGGACTGCATGTAGACGATGAGGTCGAAGAAGCCCCGCGGCGCCATGGCCCAGGCGACAAAGGCGGAGACGCCCGGGCGCGCGGGAAGTATCTTTTCGGCAAGGGCTGCAAAGGGCGTGCCCTCGCGCTGGGCCGCGCGCATCAATTCGAGGGTCGCCCGAATGCGAAGGGGCTTGCCCCGGGCAAGCTCCACGAGCTCCTTGCGCGCGCCATCGGCGGCCGCCGGGCTGCCGCCGGTCAACTGTATCGCGGCATGATTGAACTGGGCGCGGGCATTGTCGGGCTCCAGGGTTGCGAGTTCCGCGATTTCACTGTCGAGCACAGCCTGGTTTCCCGCGCGAAGCGCGATGCCCGCGGCGAGCTGGTGATACTCGACGGTGCCCCGGCCCGCCGCGCTGACGGCTTCGGCCGCTTCCCGCGCCGTCGCGAGGTCGCCGAGCCGGACCGCGCAGAGCCCGAGTCCGAGCTGGTTGGCGTCATCGCCGGGAGCCAGTTGGGCGAGGGTCTTCCAGGTCGGAAGCGCGCGCGCCGAGCCGACCTCCTCGTAGAATTTTGCGAGCTGGCGCCGGGTCTCCGAATCGCCCGGATTCGTCTGCACGGCCTGCTCGAGCATGAGCTGGGCGCGCCGGTAGTCCTGCTGCCGCATCATCTCCTGGGCTTCGCGCAAGGAGCGCATTGCGAGCTGCCTCTCGAATTTGGGGGCCAGCCAGACGGCTGCGGCGACCAGGATCGCCAGCACCACTGCGCCTGCGCCAAGCCATGCCCGCCAGCGCGACCGGGCCGGCACTACGTCCGTCTCGACAGCGAGATCGGGAAAACGAGACCAAGGCCAATGAAACCGGGGCATGAAAGACTAAGAAGGCGCGGACAGAACTTTAACAACAAGTTCTAGCTCAGTAGATTTACCCACTGGATAAGATTGGCAAAAGTGACGTTATGCAAGATAGTTCGATTCAGTCCCGTGCCCCGTTTTACAAAGAATCGCACCCCAGGCCGGCTCCTTTTGGCCGGCGTCGGCTTGCTTTTGTCCGTTCCGTCCGGCCTGCGCGCCCAGACGGCGGTTTCGTCCATCACAACGACTCTCTCAACGGAAAGCGGGGGCACGTACCAAACCGGGACGATATCCTCCACGGGGGGCGGCGCCACTGCATCCTTTGCCACCACCAGCAACGATCTCGTGGTTTCCACGTTCAAGGACTCGAACAACAACACCTATACGTACACGGCTGGCAGCTCAGCCAATGCCTCCGCCGCGATCATCCGCCGCAACACCGCCCCGGCGGGATCCGGCACGGACACGGACGCCAACGAAAACGGCATGTCCGTCTGGTACGCCTATACGGGCGCATCCTCGACCAGCCTGGCCGGAGCCTACAATACGAACGCGAACAACGTTCTGCTCGGAAACAATCTCTACGTCGGCTCGGACAATCTGTTCGTCAACAACAACGCCCAGAGCTCGACGCCCAATCAGAGCGACATCGAGCGCATCGACTTCCTGCTCGGAAACACGAGCACCGTCGGGACGAACACGGTGAGCGCCGGCATCCTCGGCGGCACGTCGCTCGCCTTCGCGGTTTTTGACCGCGGCGTCGTCAACGCCCATGATTCGTTCAACATCGCCCTCATCACGGGATACGACACGAACGGGAATCCCATCTACACCGACGCCGCGCTTTCCGGGCTGAAGGCCGACAAGATCACCTCAACGAACTACGGCACCGCAAACGTCGACACGAGTTTCAACTACACGCTCTTCCGCTACGACAACAACCAGGGAAACAACCTCAACGACAACTGGAATGCGGACAGCGAAACGAGCAACCAGGGCATCGGCGGCGTCGTGCTTACGCTCGCGGACTTCGGCATCACAACCGCGCAGATCCAGGCGGGCCTGACCATCTACGGTTACTCCGTCATGGCCGCGGACGACACGACCACCCTGGCAAATCTTGGCGGCAGCAATTATACGAATTCGACCGACTATCCCACGAACACGACGGACAGCGGCGCGGATCCGGGCGGGCTCGATCTCGTCGCGGTCAACGGCATCGGATTCGCCGAAAGCTCCCCCGCCCCCGAGCCATCCACCTACGGGGCGATCCTGGCCGGCATGGGCGTCCTTGCGGTCGTCGTGAGGCGGCTGAGGCACACCGCGCTCACCGTTTTGACAAATTATTGATTGTCATTATATTGCGGACTATGAAATCCGCAGGCCGAGCAAACCGGGCGATGGCCCGGATGGGTAATACTGCTGAGGAGATCGCGCTCGGCAACGGAGGCGGCGCCGCACAGGCTGAACCTGTGAATCCCCGGCACACCAGCGCCCGATTGGCACATGCGTGCCGTTCCGCCGCGGCTGTTCTCGCCGCTTTCGGCCTCTCGGCGGCGGGCCTTCGCGCCCAAGCTGCAATCTCTTCCATCGGCACGGCGATGGTCACGGGGACGGCGACCAGCGTCACGACCGACAGCGAGACGGTCACCTTCGACAACAATGCGGAGAAGGTCGTGAATTTCACCACGACGACCGGCAAGACTTACTACACTGTGACGAGCGCGCAGACGGCGCTCATCCAGCGGGATCCGACGCACGACACCTATGCGCCGAATGAAATCTCGATCTGGTATGCCTACACGGGAAGCGCCACCAGTCCGACCTACGAGGGACAGTACCAGACCGGTGCCAACACAGCCCTGCTGGGAAACAACCTGCTCGAGGGATCCGACAACCTCCTGACCAATCAAAACGGCAACACGCAGTCGAGCGGCGACGTGGAGCGGCTGGATTTCATACTCAACTCGAGCGGCGAGAGCGCGACGACCGACCAGGCCTTTGCGGTCTTCGATCGCGGCAACACGACCAACCACGATTCCTTCAAGATCGCCGTGATCACCGGCGTCGACACAAACGGCAATCCCACCACCTACGCCGGAAATCTCGTGACGGTGACGCCTTCCAACTACGACACGGCCGCCAACCCGGTCGCAAACCAGAACTACACGGTGTTCCGCTACGACACTGGCAACGATCTCAGCTCCTCGGACAACAGCGTCACCGGCACGAACATCCTTTCGACGGACCAGGGCACCCAAGGCGTCGGCGGCGTCGTCCTTTCGCTGGCAAATCTCGGCATAAGCGCCGGGACGAGGATCTACGGCTACTCGATCATGGCGGCGGACGTCTACTCGACGAGCACGGCCCCGGTTGCCATAACCACGGCGATCAGCACCGACCTGGTGAACTACATGAAC
Organism: uncultured Opitutaceae bacterium; assembly: GCA_964547325.1. GTDB lineage: Bacteria > Verrucomicrobiota > Verrucomicrobiia > Opitutales > Opitutaceae > Palsa-1447. The sequence continues at coordinate 5,024 of CAZJNA010000111.1, forward strand.
ACGACGTATTATCCGAGCGACACGTCGGACAACACGACGACCGGGGACGGCAATTACGGCGGCATCGACCTGATGGGCGTCAACGGCCTCGAATTTTCGTCCAACAAGCCCGCGCCCGAACCCGCGTTCTACGGCGCCGTCATGGCGGCGATGGCGCTCGCCTTCTTCATCGTGCGCCGGCGCGGCCTGATGCCGCAGCACTCCTGACTAACGAGCCTGAAGCGGCTTCAGGAGGATGAACTTCCCGCTTGAGGCGGGTGCAATCGACTTGCGACGAAAGGCGCTCACCCGGGCGCCGCCGCCGAGCGCGCCGGCCAGGGCGGCCTCGATTTCCCGGTGCGGGCCCGTCTCGTCCGCCACGTAATGAAAATCCCAGCGATCCTCCCCGGTCTGTATGAGAGAATAGTTCCAGCAGGCGAAATCCCCGGGCAGCGCGGCGTCGATGTCCTCCACTGACATGAAACCGCCGTCGGACCGGAAGTAGAGCCCGCTCTCGCGGCCGAGGACGCGGAAGCCGGAGGGCATCCGCCGCACGACATCTCCCGTATGGTAGCGGAGAAGCGGCATCGCCTCGCGGCCCCGGGTCGTCACGTAGATCTGCGACACGCCCGGCTTCCAGGGCGCCAGTTCGACGAAGGCGTTCGCGTCTATGACCCGGGAGTCGTCCGCGAAGGCGGCGCCCACGAACAGGTAGCCCGCCTCGGTCGAGCCGTACAGGTCCACCTGCGGCGCGGGAAACGCCTCTGCGATCCTTGCTCCGTGCTGACGGCTCGCCTTGCCATAGGTGAGGATGATCGCCCGGATGCTGGGAACGCGCACGTTGCGGCGCAGGACCGCCCGGGCGAGGAGCGACAGATAGGTCGGCTCGCCCTCGAGGATGTCCGGCCGGGTCGCCTGCAATTCGAGGACGATTCGGTCCCATTCCGTCTCCGGAAAGGCAAAGGGATCGCTCGTCAGGTTCAGGTAGACCGTGCCGTCGAAATAGCGGTGGGGAAACGGGTGGTCCTCGTAGGGGCAGAGGTTGCTCGAGCAGCCAACCGGGGCGAGGACGCACTTCCGATGGGGCCGGTCGGCAAATTCCCGGAGCAGGGGCGATGCCCGGTAGGCCTGCCCCGTCTGGGACTGCCACCAGCCGTCCTCCATGATGACGGTCATCGGCCCGGCGGTCGTGCCCGAGGTGCTCTCGTACTCGTAGCGCTTCTCGGTCAGGCCCCGCTCGATCTCGCCGTAATCGGCAAAAAAGGCCTGGTGCCCGCGCTCGACGATGTCCCGCTTTGCCAGAACGGGGATCTCCCCATAACAGGACCACTGAAGCGGCTCCGGATGGAGCGGAAACCGGCTCGGATAGAGGGGACTTCGGGCGTAGATGCGGCGGATCTCCTCCTCCAGCGGGGCCGGCACCATCCCGGGCCGCGGGGAACCCAGGACGGCAGGGTCGTTGGCGAAGGCGGGCTGGGTCATGGGTATGGGGGTAGAGACGCCCAGTTAACGCCGTCGTTACAGGACTGTCAAACTGCGGGCTTCAGCCGGCGGGCCGACGTTTCCGCGAATCCCTCCACCATTGCTCGAAATAAAACAGGCCGCAGAGGACGAGGCTGTGGCTGATGCGCCCCGAGCGGGCCCAGGAAAGGACCTCGTCGACGGGCGCGGCGGAGACCTCGATCTCCTCGTCGGGGTCCCAGGACGTCTCGCCGCGGCGCGCCGCATCCTCGACAAGGACGAGATGGCAGCGGTTGTTCTGGATCGCCGGATTCGGGTGCACGCTGCCGAGAAGGCGCGCCCGGGCTCCGGCGTATCCGGTCTCCTCCCGCAATTCCCGGACGCCGGCCTCCACCGGATCCTCGCCGGCCTCGATCACGCCGCCGGGAATCTCCAGCGAGAAATCGTCGACCCCGTACCGGAACTGCCGGACGAGGACGAGGAGCCCGTCCGGCGTGAGGGCGATCACGTTCACCCAGTCCGGCGCGGCGATCACCGTGAAGTCGCGCTCGGTGCCGCGCACCGGATGGCGGAAGCTGACATGCCGGAGCTCGAGGATGCGGGTCTTCGCCAGCACGCGGCCCTTTCCCCTGACCAGGCGCGGCAATCCCGGCGATGGTGTATTCATTTTACAGATATAGAAACGAAAATGCCTCCCGGCCACGAGGGCGGGGAGGCATCGAAAGAGGCGCCCTTGGGGCGGATCACTGAGCCGCGGGCGCGGGCGCGGCGGCCGGAGCGGCCGAACCCTTCTCGGGCACCTTGAGCTTCTGGCCGACCTTGAGATGCTTGGAGTCCACGCCGGCGTTGACGGACTCGAGGTCGGCGCGCGAAACGCCGTTGGCCCGCGCGATCTTCGAAAGGGTGTCTCCAGGCTTCACGATGTATTCGCCGGGGCCCGCGACCGCGGGGCCGTGCGATCCGCCCTTGGCGGCGGGCTTGCGTCCCTCTTCAAGCTTCGCGATCTGGGCCTGGATCGTGCCGATCGTCGTCGCGACGCTCGTGAAGGCGGTGTTCGTCTCGTTGGCGACTTTGGTGAGGTCGGTCCTGAGGCTGTCGGCCTTGGAGTTGGCCGAGCTCGCCTGCGAGGCGATGTCATCGAGGTGCGAAAGCTTCTCTTCGTGCGCGGCCACGGTGGTTTTCACCTTCGAGAGCGCTAAGGCGGAGTATCCGGCCAGAATCAGCGCCACGGCGCCGACCGCCACGCCGATCGCAGGAAGGAGACTGTTATTTTCGCGGGAAATGGTGTCCATATTTAAAGAATTGACGGGTGAGCAGAGCGAGAATCCCAAGGCGATGCAAGCAGAGATTATGAACAAGTTACGGCAGCGCAGGCGCTTGATTTTCAGCCGGTTCCCGGACCGTCCGGGCGGCGGAAATCGAGCTTGGAACCGCAGCCCCGCCGGATACCGTGAAACCTGAGTTTGTGTCCGGGGTGTAGCTTAGCCTGGTAGAGCGCCTGGTTTGGGACCAGGAGGTCGCAGGTTCGAATCCTGTCGCCCCGACACGTGCCCGCCTACGGGGCAGCGCGCAACGCTTCAAGGGCCCTCCTGGCCTCGTCGTCGCCCGGCCTGAGGCCCAGGCAGGCCTCGAGTTGCTCGATCGCCTCCGCCCTCCGGCCGACCCGGGCCAGCGCGACGGCAAGGTTGAATCGCAGTCCGGCATCGCCCAGCCCGAGCCGCAGCGCTTCCCTGTAGTGCCCTATGGCCTCGTCGGTGCGGCCAATTTGGGCAAGCGCGTTGGCCAGGTTGATGTGCTCGGCGCCAAAGGCGGGATCGAGCCTCAAGGCCTCCTCGTCGTGCGCCACGGCCTCCGCCAGCCGGCCCACGCGGGCAAGGGCGATCCCGAGATTGCCCTGCGCCTCCGCGCTGCCGGGCTGCGCGCGCAACGCCTCTTCGTAGCAAGGGATCGCCTCGTCCGCCTGGCCGAGGCCCAAAAGGGCATTGCCGAGGTTCGCCCGAGTGTCCGCGAAGTCCGGCCTGAGCGCCAATGCAGCCCGGTAGTGCGCGACCGCGTCCGCCAAACGGCCCGACCGGGCCAGTGCCAATCCCAGGTTTGCGTGCGCTTCGGCATAATCCGGGTCCGATTGAAGGGCCGCTTCAAACTGGGAAATCGCCCCGTTGCCGCGGCCCTCTGCCATCAGAGCGCTGCCCAGGTTGTTGTGCGCCAGCCCGGAAGACGGATAGACCTGCAAGGCGCGCACCCAGAGCGCCTCATCGCTCGCGTACCAGCCAGCGTGGTCCCGGGCGCAAAGAGCGAGGGATGAGACGAGCACGGCTGCGGCCACAACCGCAAAGACGCGCTTCCAGGAATTCGGCGGGGCAAAGCGCCCCAGGAGGGCGCCCGCCGCGGCAGCGCCGAGGCCGATCACGCCCAGGAGCGACAGGTAAGCCAGGTGGTCCGCCACGTCGCCCAGGTGCAGGTAGGCCATCGGGACAAATCCGACGACAGGGAGAAGGTTCAGGGCAAAGAAGCCGAATCCAAGGAGCGCGTGCCGTCCCCAGCCGGCACGCTCTTTCCAGAACCAGCCTGCGAGAACGGCAAAAACAGCCCAGGGGATGAAATCCCAAAGGGCGAGCCGGCCGGAAATCAATCGCGGATACAGCGGAAGGAGACCAGCCGGCACCGCGCATTTCCAAAGATAGAAGCTCGCGGCCATGCCCGCGCGCGCCAGCCGAAAGACCGGGCCTCCCATGGGGATGATCCAGCCTCCAATAGCGCGGCTCTGCTGGAACCAGAGTGTGATCGAACCCAGGGCGGCCGAGACGGCAAAGAATGGCGCACTCGAGAAAAAGTCCGCCTTCGTGATCCTCCCCCGCTTCCACCAGGAGTAGAGCAGGATGACGGCGGGAAACATGACGACCGTCGTCTTGCTGAGCATGGCCAGGAGGAAAAGGAGCCAGCTCAGAAGGATGGCGCCGTCGACGTACGCGACCATGGCCGCGAGCACGAACGCCAGGGAGAGCGTGTTCTTCAGTTCCGCGCTCCACGCGACGGACTCGACGGCAAGGGGATGCACGGCGAAAAGCAGCCCCCCGAACCAGGCAAGGCGAACTCCCAGTTTCCCCAGCAGCCGCCAGAAAAGAAGCGCACTCAGGAGATGCAGTCCCAGGCTCGCGACATGAAAACAGAGCGGGCGGTCCCCGAAGGCCTGCCACAGAATCCACTGGAGCGTCGTCTTGAGCGGAAAATAGTCCGAGCCCGCCGGTGAAAGCCATATCCTTCCCAGCGCGTGGGGATCCCTGAGAATCGGGTTCAGGTGGATCTCCGAGGCGTCGTCCCAGACCCAGCCGCCCCGAAGCGCGGGAGAAAATGCAAACCAGCCGGCCAGGACGAGAATCGCCCCCTTGAGCAGCGTTCTCAAGGCGGGTGCGCGAGTCGGAGAAAAGGGCGCAGGGGGAGCGCCAGCCGCCGTTGGCCTATGGGATATCATGCGCCATGCGAAGGGACTCCCGGCATCATCCGTCGCCAGGGAAGGAGGTCACGTTGAAAACACGCCCTTTGCGCTCCGGAGAAAATCCTTGATGTCATCGGTCAAGCCTGCGCTCTTTTCCCTCCCCTTTGGAGAGGTGGCAGAGTGGTCGAATGCGCCTGACTCGAAATCAGGTGTGCCGCAAGGTACCGGGGGTTCGAATCCCTCCCTCTCCGCCA
>CAZJNA010000112.1:0-1598 GCA_964547325.1 uncultured Opitutaceae bacterium
CGTGAGCGACCGAGCGGAAGGCGGGGAAGGCAAAGCGGAAGTCGGAAAGCGGAAAGCGGGGAAACCGGAGAGACAAAGCGGAAATCGGAAAGCGGAAGGCAGGGAAACCGAATGGGGCAGGCAAAGCGGAAATCGGAGACCCGGGCTTCGAGCACAGCCATCCGAGGCGGCAGATTACTCTAGGTCTAACTCTTTCTTTGCCTGAACCCAGGACATTAGCGGCTTATCGCCGTTCTCCTTGATGGCCCGCTCCAGGTCACGCAGATCTTCCAAATCATCCACCCGATGCTCCAGACGCGCAATTGTCGTCTTGAGCAGTTCGATTTGCTCCAATGCGGCCGATTCAGTCACACGCTTCCTTTCGATTCTTAACTGCATAGACCTGTATTCGGTTCCCCGCCAATACGAAAAGAACTCGGTGCGAGGTAGGAAGTGGCGCCGGATAGAATTCTTTAGCGGAATCTTTGAGGGATCTTTTGGGACCGGCGGTAAAGGGGAGCCGGGCGCGTACCGTAGAAAAGCTGCGGTTTTATGCGGTTGTTGCGCACAGTCGTGATGTGCGTCGTGGCCTGCGGCATGTCCTCATTGGGGCGCGCGGCAGCTCCGACGGATGCTGCTTTCCAGTCAAGGGAAGTGGAGAGGCTCCGCCTTGAGCTCGCGGCAAAGGAACTGGAGATCGCCCAGCTCAAGGCCGCCCTGAGCGTCCATATCGTGCGGGAAAACTCCGTTGTCGCCCTGAGCGACCAGAGGGTGATCCGCAGCGGAAATCGCGAGTACACACCGAGTTCCAGCATGACGTTCGAGCAGGCGGAGCAGATCGCCCGGCTCTTTGCGCTCATGAAGCCGGGCTCGTCCTTCTGCACGGTCATGCCGACGGGGAGCATGAAGCCGTTCTTCGACGAGAAGGCCGTGCTGCTCATGGAGGCGGCGCCTTTCGAGGCGCTCAAGGTGGGCGATATCGTCACCTACCGCCATCCCCAGCTCGGGCTGCCGGTCGTGCACCGGCTGGTCATCAAGGAGGGGGATAGGTTCTGGGCCAAGGGTGACGCGAACGACCGGATGGACAATGTCTATGTCACCAAGGAGAACTACATCAGGCGGGTGTACGGGATGATTTATTCGAAGGAAGGGGAATAGGAGAAAGCGGGCAGGCAAAGCGGAAGTCGGAAAGCGGAAAGCGGAAAAGCCGTACCGGGAGTAAGGGAAAGCGGGAAGGCAAAGCGGGCAGGCAAAGCGGAAAGCGGAAAAGACGAACCGGGGGCAGGGAAAAGCGGAAAGCGGGGAAGGCGAATCGCATCCGGGATGTCATTGCACTTCGTGCCCAGCCGGAACCTGCCCGGGGACCAAGAATGTCCGAATCAGCTCACCCTCGCCGCACACAGTCATCCCCGGAAACCGCCTGAACCATCTGCCTTCAGGAACATTGGGCTCCTGATCGAGCCATTGGGCCAAAAGAGCCAGATGGTCAGCGGAGATGCTCCGATCCTGAACGCGGTCTAACAGGTGCTGGAAGAGCGCCGGCGGCAGATGCCGGCGGCGAACTTTAGGCATGCGGTTTACCGCCGTAAAAGCCCCGCGTGATTTCTTCCCTGAGCATC
>CAZJNA010000112.1:1698-8194 GCA_964547325.1 uncultured Opitutaceae bacterium
GGGCCGGCAAAGCGGAAATCGGAAAGACAAACTGGGGAGCCGATGGCGGGGGTTGTTATTATCCTGGCATGCCAAAAACCGCGGAGCCACATGTAGCTGTTTCCTTCCAGTGTTTGACGATGTCTTCATTGATGGCAAATTGCCGTCATGGTAAAAATCCAGATTCAGATTCCGGATCACCTTTATCGCGAGGCCAAACGGGTCGCCCATGAATACGAAATGACCTTCGCCGAAGTCGTGCGCCGCAGCCTGGAGAGGACGCTTCCCAACTATCCCCAGCGGGACGGTGGAGAAGCATGGGCCGCTCCCAAGCCCCTGAATCTCACATTGCGTTGCCGAATCGACGACGACGAATGGCGGCTCTTGGCGAACGAACCCGAATACGTCCCTAAGCGTCCGGCCGATTTGCGTTAGACCTTCAGCTCTCCGCGAGATGCACGCCTATCCCTCGCGGGTTGAGAGGTCCGACGGCCCACGAAACATGCCTTTGTACCGGCCCGCGGCGCTGACAAAATCGGGACCGTCCGTGGCAATCTCGCGTTCGAGGGCGCGGCGGACGAGTTCGGACAGACCTTCGCCACGGCGGCGGGCGGCGGCGCGGAGCTTCTTGTCCAGCTCGATGGGGAGTTTCACGGTGACAGATGCCATTCATCTTACGGTAGTCTTACCGCATTTGAGGTCGACGGCCTCAGGACCCCTGCTTCATCGGTTGCGAAAGCGGGGCAGCCAGTGCAAGGGATCAGATCGAATCGGAATGATTGACGCAAAAATCAACGATCCTTCAGGCAGACCATAGAGTATAAAAAATGGGAATACCCTGAGATTGCGCCGACGGTACTCACGGCGGATAACAAAGCCGGCATTTAAGAAGTGACCAGCCCCATCGGGAGATGCCTTTATCGCTTCAATAGCGTCATCAATCTCCTGCCGGAAACGGATAGCCAATCCTTCAGAAATCTCAGCGTAATCCGCCTGGATCCTTCGCTGATCCTGAGGAAACTCCGGGTGAAACAGGACCCTCACCGAACGACGCCGCGGTATTGCCGTTCGGTCAGGCCGACAATGCGACCCGCAGCAACATCCTCGATGCGCCCGATGCCCTCTTTGACCGCTTCAGTAACGTGCGCCGGTTGAATAGCGCTCTCGACCAGGCGTCGCGCAAGCTCGAGGCGGTCCTCGAGCGATAATTCCAGAACTGTACGCGAAAGTTCTGAATCCAGCACGCGTCCAGCCGCGCTGTCCTCCTCAACTTTTTGGTCTCCATTATCCCGCTTCAAAAGCCAAGCGGTCAGCAGGGTCACGTCCTGCGGATTCAGGTGCTCAATAGCGCGTTCGATATCCTCAACGGTGCTCATGGCGACAAACTAAGAGTGGAAGAAAAGTGGAAATCGGAAAGCGAAAAGACCCGTGACACCCACCATTATAACAACCCGCCAACTTGGCAGTCCACGCATGCGGTAACTCAAGCTTTGAGAGCGTCTTCCATTACTTGGAATTTCATTTCAGTCTCGGCGAGTTCCTTTTGGGGCGAGGAGCCGGCGAGGATGCCGGCGCCGGCGTAGAGCCGGGCGCGGGGGCCGTCTATGAGGGCGGAGCGGAGGCAGACGAAGAATTCTCCCCGGCCCGCGGAGTCGATCCAGCCCAAGGCCCCGGCGTAGAGGCCGCGGGGGAAGGCCTCGAGTTCGCGGATCCGGGCGATGGCGCCGTCGCGCGGGGAGCCGCCGACCGCAGGGGTCGGGTGCAGCCGGGCGAGGACATCCAGGAGCCGGATATTCCCAGGAAGGGCCGCCTGGACGGGCGTATGCAGGTGCTGGACGTTGGCGTAGCGGCGGATGTCGGGGCGTCCGGGGAATTCGGGCGCGAGGCCGAGGGAGGCCAGGGCCCCGACAATGGAGCCCAGGACCAGCTGGTGCTCGCGGAGCTCCTTGTCGTCCCGGAGGAGCGCGGCGGCGATGGCGGCGTCCTCGCTGGCGGTGGTTCCGCGGGCGGCCGAGCCGGCCAGGGCCTCGGTGAGGAGCCGGCCATCGCCGGCGCGGAGGAGGCGCTCGGGGCTCGCGCCTATGAAGCTCTGGCCGCGGCCGTTTGCCACGGAGAAGGCGTAGCAATCGCTGAAGCGCTGGCGGAGCCCGTTCAGGGCGCGCAGCGGGTGCAGCGTTTCGGTGGCGACGAGATCCTTCGCCCGGGCGAGGACGATCTTCTGAAGGTCGCCGGCCGCGATGTCGGAGAGGGCGCGGCGGACGGCCTCGGCGTAGCTGCCGTCGCCGCCCACCTCCCCCACCCGTGCCTGCACCGCCGCGTTGCGGGCTTGGAATTCGGGCGCGGCGTAATCGAAGGCGCCAAACTTGGCGTGGGCGCGGATGACGCGCTCGGCAAGGGCTGCAATGGGCGTCGAAGCGTCGACGAGGAGATTCGCGACGGCGACCGTGCGGCCGTCGCGATGGGCCACCTGCCAGCGGGGAACGAAGACACTGGCTGCGTCAAAAGGTTCGTCCGGCTGGACGGAGTCGGCGAAGGCAAAGGCGGCAAAGAAGTGTGGACCCGAGAAGGGCGCGCTGAGGTCGCCCACGGCCAGGGTGTGCTCTAGCGTCTCGTCGATGAAGCGCTGGCATGCGGCAAACCTTCCGGGGCCCGAGGCGGTGAAGGCGAGGACGGCCTCGGCTCCCGCTACGGCCAGCCGCTCGCTGGGGCGCTCGACGTAGAAGTGACGCTCGGGGGGCTCGAAGATCGATTCCAGGACGGCGAGGGGGTCGAGGGAATCGACCTCCAGGGAGATGCTGACGAGCTTTGGCCGGCCGCTCCGGGAGGCCGCCTCCTGGCACTGGACGAGAAAATCCCTCAGTGCGGCGGGAGAAGGGTCCGCGGCTGGGTCGAGCGGAAGGAGCTGCATGATGAAAAGCGGAAAGCGGAAATCGGAAAGCGGGGAAACGACGGGCAAAGCGGGGAAGGCAAAGCGGGACAGGCAAAGCGGAAAGCGGAAATCGGAAAGCGGAACAGGCGAAGGCGGAAAGCGGGGCGGGCAAAGCGGGACAGGCAAAGCGGAAAGCGGAAAGCGGAAACGGAAACGGAAGGAGGGGAAACCGGATGCGGGAAGGCAAAGCGGAAAGCGGAAGACGGAAACGGCTCTCAGGGGTTGGTTCGCCCGCCAAGCAATCCGCGGGCCTCCCGGTCGCTTTCGATGACCGGCTTATCGCCGACCATGGGCAGGATCCCGCCGCGGGATCCGCGATGCCGCACCAGGCGTGAAAGATCGCCGGCAGGAGCCACAAACTTTCCGGTGGCGGGATCGAAATAGAGGCAGCCGGCCTCCTCGGGAGGCAGCGTATTGACCAACTCCCTCGCAGCGTCGATTGCAGTGATCCAGATCTGCTTCAGCTTGGCAATATCCGGTCTGGCTGCGAGGCGAAGCGGCTCGAAATCTTCGGGGCGATAGCGTCCTTTTCGGGCGAGCATTTCAACAAGCAGCGCGGGGCTGAAACCGGGATCCTTGCCAACGGCGGCCCAACAAAGGCTTCCGAGGCTGAGATGTTCGTGGTGGACGTAGATCGCATCGAGGAAATCGCGCGGCTCATCACGGCCTGCCAGGGCCAGCACCTTGTTGATGGCCAGGTCGAGCGGATGCAGCCGGTATCCCACATCCGGATCCCTGATTGGCGGCAGGAAGCGCCATGCGGAATCGTGCGCCCATTCGACCTTGGTCGCATCCTCACCGCGACCGACGATCGCGCGAACGAAGCCAGGCTGGCTGAGCGTGGCGGTGACGGAATACCCGGCTGATTCGAGGAGGCCGCGATCCGCGGCGAACGCCTCGGCCACGAGGCGTTCCTCATCATGAAAGTAATCGAGGTCGTTGGTTGTGCGCGGCGATCCTTTTCCAATATGGATGGCCGCACCGCCAGCAAGGTGACTGGAGGAAGAACGATTGACGGCGATCAGGCGGGCAACGGCCTGCTGGAAGGGTGTTAGGGGCACAACAGGGATTGGATGCGGGATGCCTTCTGCCAGGCGGCGCGATTGCCATTGCGGCGCAACTGCTCGGCGACCCAGGCAACGTTGGCCGACGTGATGGTCAAATCGCCGTATGACCAGAAGCAATGGACCCGAAAATCCCGGTATGCCCGCTTCGCCAACCGCACGGCAACCATGAGACGCGCCTGCTGCTGCGACAACGCGCGCCTGCTTTTTCGGCCGCCCTTACGACCGATACGGGACAGGTAGGAATGGATGCTCTCGGATGCCATGGCGAGAACATAAGCCGCTTACGTTTATTTATCAAGAGGGAACGGATGGTGCGTCAGTTTGCCGGGAGCATGCCCCCCATCGTCGGGTGCCTCCAACACCCAGACCGACGCCAATTCCGCCCGCCAAGATCCGCCGGCCAGTTGCCGGCCGGATGGCGGCCCCGAGGCGTCGGATGAGGAGGCAACTCCTCTGGAGGAGCATGCTCCCCGCAAACTGAGGCACTACCGGAAAGCGGGGAACGCAAAGCGGGGAAGGCAAAGCGGGGAAGGCAAAGCGGAAAGCGGAAGGCGGAAAGCGGAAACGGAAGGAGGGGAAACCGGAGCGGAAGGCAAAGCGGGAAGGCAAAGCGGAAAGCGGAAGGCAAAGCGGAAAGCGGGGAAGGCAAAGCGGGCAGGCAAAGCGGAAAGCGGAAGGCGGAAGGCGGAAAAGCGAACCAAGGCCCTCAAACCTTGGGAGCGGGGCGGGGGAAGAGGACGAGGGCTTCGGCGACTTTGGAGCCGGTGAGCCGGGTGCCCCAGGCGAGTTCGTCGCTCCAGGAGGCGCTGGGAGGAGCGCCGAGGACGGCCATGATCTTGTCCGCTGAGGCGGGCATCACTGGGCGGAGCGCAGCCGTGGCGAGACGGAGGGCCTCGGCCATAGTGGCAAGGGAGGTGCGGAGCCGGGCTGCGTCCGCGGGTTCGGTCGACTTGCCGAGCTTCCAGGGGGCCAGCTTCTCGATGTAGGCGTTGATGGACTTGATGAAGACGAAGAGCCGTTCGAGGGCCGTGTGGAACTGGTAGCCTTCGAATAGGGCGAGGTATTCCCCGCGGGTCTTTTCCCAGAGAGCGCGGACTTCCTTCTCGGGCTCGGCGTCGATCTCGGGAGCGGGGATCGTCCCGGCGGCAAAGCGGCCGGTCATGTTGAGCGTGCGGTTGACCAGGTTGCCGAGGTCGTTCGCGAGGTCGCCCGTGTAGCGGACGAGGAACTGCTCGCGGGAAAAGTCGCTGTCCTGGCCCACGTTCATTTCCCGGATGAGGAAATAGCGGAAGGCGTCCGCCCCGAATTCCGAGACGAAGTCCAGGGGATTGAGGGCATTGCCGGTGCTCTTCGACATCTTGGAGCCGCTCATCGTCCACCAGCCGTGGACGATGAGGCCGCCGGGGAGCGGCAGGTCCGCGACGTGGAGGATGATGGGCCAGTAGACGGCATGGGGAGGGACGAGGATGTCCTTGCCGATGACGTGCCGGTCCGCGGGCCAGAGGCCGGGGCTGCCGGAGACGGCGGAAAGGTAGTTCAGGAGGGCGTCGAACCAGACGTAGGTGACGTAGGCTTCGTCGAACGGCAGGGGGATCCCCCACTCCAGGCGTTCGCGGGGGCGGGAGATGCAGAGGTCGTTCAGGGGCTCCCGGAGAAATTCGAGGACCTGCTTCTGGCGGTACTTGGGGAAGATGAAGTTCTCGTTCTTGGTCAGGAACTCGATGAGCCAATCCTGGTGGGCCCGGAGCTTGAAGAAGTAGTTCGGCTCGACGATTTCGGTGACTTCGCCGAAGAGTTCCGGCCAGGAGCCGTCGGGGAGCCGGTCCTTTTCCTGGAGGAACTGCTCCTGGCGGGTGCTGTAGAAGCCGCGGTACTCGGCCTTGTAGATCTCGCCGCGGTCGTAGAGATCCTGAAGGACCTTGCGGACGACCTTCTTGTGGCGGTCCTCAGTCGTCCGGATGAAGTCGTCATTCGATATCTCGAGGAGCGGGAGGAGCGCCCGGAATTCGGCGCTGACCTTGTCCACGAACTCCTGAGGGGCGACTCCTTGCTTGCGGGCGCTTTGCTGGACCTTCTGGCCGTGCTCGTCGGTGCCGGTCAGGAAGTAAACGTTGTCGCCCTGAAGGCGCCGGAAGCGGGCGATTACGTCGGTCAGCACCTTTTCGTAGGCGTGGCCGATATGGGGGGAGCCATTTACGTAATCGATGGCGGTGGTGATGTAGAATGGCTTCATTCCGGGGGAAATACATTCAAGGCAAAGGAGGCGGGCCGCCAGTCGATTCGAGTGAGGGCCGAATCGGAAAAGCGGGGGAAGTGTATCAGTTTGCCGGGAGCATGCCCCCCATCGTCGGGTGCTGCCAATTCCGGGACCGCCGCCAATACCGGACGCCAAGATCCGCCGGCCAGTTGCCGGCCAGATGGCGGCCCGGAGGCGTCGGATGCGGCAGCAACTCCTCTGGAGGTGCATGCTCCCCGCAAACTGAGACACGACCCGCTTTTCCGATTCAGCCCGTAGCGCAGC
>CAZJNA010000112.1:8294-10149 GCA_964547325.1 uncultured Opitutaceae bacterium
CCGAGGCTAAAGGCGGTTTCGTCCACCTGGAGTTTTGGGGGATAGACGACCCGGCCGCGGGTCAGGGTGTCGTCGCCGAGGACTTGGTTGCGGATGTCTGCGAGACGCAGGCCGGCGGCGAGTTTCTCCGTCCGGAGGCCGTCGAAGGCGGGCTTGGAGCGGGAATCGGCGAGGAGGAGCGGCGCCCGGTAGACGAAGAGGTAGTCGAGCTGGCGCTCCTGGATGAGGAGGCTCAGGATCTGAGGTCCTCCCTCGAAATACACGCCGGTGATGCCGGCTTCGGCGCAGCGCTTGCGGAAGTCGGCGAAGCCCACCCTTTGGGTGGGCGATTCGCAGACCCAGACCTGGACGCCGAGTTCGCGAAGCTTGCGGACGTAGCCCATGCCGCCGTGCTGCGTCGTGACGACGATCGTCCTCTCGTGGAATTCGTCGGTGTAGACCCGGGGCAGGTTCTTGTCCACGACCGTGCGCAGGCGGCCGTCAAAGACGAAGCGGATGGGACACCATTCGGGGGCGTCCGGGGAGCGGGCGGTGAGCCGGGGATTGTCCCGGGCGATCGTGCCTGCGCCGGCGGCGATCGCGGGAAAGAGCCGGCGCCAGCGGTGGACGTCGGCCCGGGCAGGCTCTCCGGTGATCCATTGCGACTCGCCGGAGCGGGTGGCGATCCTGCCGTCGAGAGTCATGGCCGACTTGGCAGCCAGGAGCGGGCTCCGGTGCGCGATTGCGTGGTTGAAAATGAGGTTCAGGTCCGAGCATTCCACCTCGAGAACGCCGGTCTCGACCTCGATGCCGGCCTCGCGGAGGATTTCGAAGCCGCGGCCGGAATGCTCGGGATTGGGATCGGTTGCTCCGACGACCACCCGGCGGATGCCGGAGCCGATGATGGCCTCCGTGCAGGCTCCCGTTCTGCCTTTCGTGGAGCAGGGCTCGAGAGTCACGTAGAGGATGGCGCCCGGCTTGGGGGCGCGGCCCAGGGCGGCCAGGGCGGCGCGCTCGGCATGGGGGCCGCCGTCCTGCGAATGGTAGCCGTCGGCTGCAATGCGCCCGGCTTCCACGATCACGGCCCCGACCATGGGATTGGGATGTGTCGCGCCCCAGCCTTTCCGCGCCAGGTCGAGGGCGCGGCGCATGAAGGCTTCGTCGGTTTCGTGTTTTGCCATGGCTGGGGCGCTCAGACCGGACGAACGTAGGGATTGTCCTTCTTCTCCTCGCCGACCGTGGTCGGCGGCCCGTGGCCGGCGTAGACGCGCGTGACGTCAGGAAGGGTGTATATCTGGGTGCGGATCGACTTTGCGAGGACCGCAAAATCGGATCCCGGAAAATCCGTCCGTCCGATGCTGCCCTTGAAGAGGGCGTCGCCGACAAAGGCCGCGTCTTCCCTTGCAAAATAAAACAGGACGCTCCCGGGGCAGTGTCCCGGGACGAAGCGCACTTCGGCGGTTGTCCCCAGGGCGGCGAGCGTGTCGCCAGCCTCCACCCAGTGATCCACCTTGAGGGGCTCCATCTTGAATTCCATGCCGGCGAAGGCCTTCATGACCCCCGGGTTCTCGATCAGGATCCTGTCCGCGGCATGGGCCCGGACAACAGCTCCCGAGGCCCGAACGACTCCGGCGCCGCCTTGGGTATGGTCCCAGTGCCCGTGAGTGATCCAAAGTTCGACGAGGCGGCATTTTTCGCGGGCAAGGATCGGCTGGACGTGATCCCAAATGTCGCCCGGTGCGTCGATGAGCACCGACTCGCCCTTCTCCGGGGCGGTCAGCAGGTAGGCGTTTGTCGAAATCGGCCCGCTGGGGAGGATATGGATCTTCACTCCCCTCAAGAGAGGTTGTTTCCGCCAGCCCGCAATCGGAAAGGG
>CAZJNA010000113.1:0-10137 GCA_964547325.1 uncultured Opitutaceae bacterium
GTTCTCCAGCGCGGTGAGGGTCGGGATAAGCTGAAAATTCTGAAAGACGAAGCCTACATGCGCATTCCGCACCCGGGCCCGGGCGTCCTCATCCATGCCGCCGAGCGACTCGCCCGCAAGGATCACCTCTCCTCCGCTGGCGCGGTCCAGCCCCGCGCAGAGCCCGAGGAGGGTCGTCTTGCCGCTGCCGCTCGGACCGACGATGGCCAGGCTCGCGCCCGCGGCCAACTCGAAGCTGACCTCGCGCAACACGACGAGGGGGCCCGCAGCTGTGCGGTACGTCCGGGTCAGGCGTTCGACTTTCAAAATGGTCGGATCGGTCATCGGTTCGATTGGGGCATCCTCGATGGATTGTCCTAGTACACGCGGAAAGGGGGAAAGTTGCTGGGAATCGCAACGCTGGCTGGTGGCTGCCGATTGGCCAGTACTTACTGGCGGAAGATGCGTGAGGGAAGCGCGTTGGAAAGTTGCAAGGGCGCGGACGTTCGGACAATGTTGCCGGGTGACCCCAAAGCTCCGAGCCGCAGCCTTGTCCGACATCGGTCTCCTGCGCCATGAGAACCAGGACCGCTGCCTATTCGACGAGGAACATGCGCTCTTTGGGGTGGCGGACGGCGTGGGAGGGCTGCGCGGAGGGGCGGCGGCCGCAACCGCCGCCGCCGAAGCCGTCGAGAGCGCGGTCCGCGCCCTGCCGCCCGGCGCAGATCCCGACATGGCTGCGATCGTCCGCGAGGCGCACCTCCAGACGACACTGGCGGGCAAGCCGATCGATCCCGCCTTTGGAATAGCCACCACGCTCACCTTCGGATGCCAGCGAGGCGGGCGCATGCTGATCGCGCACGTGGGCGACTCGCGCTGCTACGTCTGGCGGGGAGGAAAGTGCTTCCGCCTGACCGAGGACCATTCCGTCGAGAATGAGGCGAAGCGGCGGGGGGAGCCCTTCCCTGCCGCGCATGCGCAGGCACTCGTCAGGTCGATCGGCCAGTCTCCGGAGCCCGTGCCCGACCTGATCGCCCGCCCCCTTTTGAAAGGAGAGCGCTACCTCTTCTGCACCGATGGAATCGCGCGCGTCCTAGCGGAAGGGGAACTCTGCGCAATCCTCGGCGGGGACGGGGAGCCCGCCGACGTCCTGGGAAGGCTCATAGCCCTTGCCCTGCGGCGTGGCGGCCCCGACAACGCATCGGGCGTGCTTGTTTTCGTGGACGCAGTCTGAGCGCGGGTTAGATTGACCGGCTCGATGCTGCGGCTGCTCCTTCCACCGAATCTGCCCGCGGCCGCGGCGCGCAACGCGATTGCGGTGAAGCTGGAACTCGACCTTGGCGCAGAGCCGCCGGCCGAACTCCTGCCGGCCCTTGCCCTCCTGTCCAAACTCACCGGAAACGGCGCGGCGTCCGGTCCAGTCCGTGCCTTCCTCCAACTGGACCGGCGCCAGGTGCGCGAGCTCATCGCGGCGGCGCGAGGCCAGCCCGTCTTCTTCCGGTCCGACAGGCACGGAGCGGCGATCGCCTGGCTGGGGGCCGCCCTGGACGGCGTCAGCGAGCATCTCGCGGAGCCCCCGCCCGGATCCGCCCCCCAGTCCGACAAGCCGGGCGGGAGTGCGGCCGCACCCGCGCGCCGCGCTTTGCGCCCATCGGCAACCCCGCTGACGGTGGATGGAGGCGAGCACTTCCTCGCGCTCACCCTCCCCTCCCCGGAGCACGCCTCCTACGAGGATGCCCTCACCCTTGTGCGCAACCGCGGGTTTGTTCTCGAGCCCTCGAATCGGAAGTGGTGGCTTCGGGACCGCCACAAGGTCCTCAACCTCCTTGCGGAGCAGGGAACCCGGCTCCGCGAGGAATTCGGCGCGAATTTCACGCCCAACTTCGAGAAAAACAGCGCGCACCTCGCCCCGGTCGAGATCGTATGCGACGCGGTCCCCAAGGGCCGGGACTTCGACGTCACGGTCGCCCTCAAGGCGGGCGAAGCCGATGCGGCGAAGATTCGAACGGCCATGGCCGAGAGCCGCGGCTATCTGGAGGACGGCGGAACGATCTACCTGATCGATCCCGTCAAACTGCGCCGCGTCGGCGAAGTCCAGCAGGCCCTCGCCGGCGATCCTTCCGCGGGCGTGTCCGCCCGCGCCACCCAGAGGGTCCGGGCTGCAGAAGTCGCGGAACTCGACACGATGCTGGCGGAGCTCTCCCCCGGCTTCCTGCCGCCAGCCGCATGGAAGACCCGCAGCGAGGCGCTCCGCAGCCTGTCGGCCCTCGATCCGGCGCCGGCGCCCGCCGAGCTCGACCGCCAGCTTCGGCCCTACCAGAGGCTCGGTGCGGCCTGGCTCTGGTATCTCCACCAGCAAGGCCTTGGCGGCGTGCTCGCGGACGAAATGGGCCTGGGAAAGACACTTCAGGCCCTGGCGCTCGTCTCCGCCCTGCACGCCCGGCAGGCCGGCGACGCCCGCGCGAGCCTCATCGTCTGCCCGGCCTCGCTCCTCGAAAACTGGCGGCGCGAGGCGAGGCGCTTCGCCCCGACCCTTCGCGTGTTCGTCCACCATGGCGCCCAGCGCCTCGCGGCAGGGGTCATTCACGAATACGATCTCGTCATAACCTCCTATGGCACCCTCGCCCGCGATCAGACGCTCTTTGCCGCCATTGAGTTTGCATGCGTCGTGGCCGACGAAGCCCAGCACATCAAGAATCGCCACTCCCAGAACGCGAAGACGCTCCGCTCGCTCCAGGCCTCGGCCCGTTTCCTCCTCACCGGCACCCCCCTCGAGAACTCGCTCGACGATCTTCGCTCCCTCTTCGAGTTCCTCATGCCTGGCTATATCGACCCCGTCCCCGCGGGGACCCGCGGCGAGGAGCGCTCCTGGTATGATGAGCGGCTCCGCGCAAAGACGGCGCCATTCATCCTCCGTCGCACCAAGAAGGCCGTCGCACCGGAACTCCCCGAAAAGCTCGAGCAGGTGGTCTGGTGCGAATTGGGGCCGGACCAGGGAGCCCTCTACCGCTCCATCCAGGAAAAGGGCGAACGGGACCTCTTCGATCTCGAGGCCGGCGGCGCGAGCGAGGCGAGCGTCCGGCTCGCGGCCCTGACGCAGCTTCTCCGCCTGCGGCAGATCTGCTGCGATCCCCGCCTCATTCCCGGTGCTCCCTCGCCGGGTTCGGCAAAGCTCGACGCCTTCCTCGAACTCCTCGACGAAGCCGTGGACGACGGCCATCGCGTCCTTGTCTTTTCGCAGTTCACCTCCCTCCTCGCCCTCCTCCGGCCCGAACTCGAGGCGAAGGGCCTCGATCACTGCTATCTCGACGGAACGATGCCACCGAGCGCACGGCAGGCGGAGGTCGACCGGTTTCAGGGTTCGGCCGATGTGCCCATCTTCCTCCTATCCCTCAAGGCGGGCGGCACGGGCATCAACCTCACGGGGGCCGACACCGTCGTCCACTACGATCCCTGGTGGAATCCGGCCGCCGAAGCCCAGGCGACCGACCGCGCGCACCGGATCGGACAAGTGCGCGCCGTCACGAGCTACAAGCTCATCGCAAGCGGAACCGTCGAGGAAAAGGTCCTCGGCCTCCAGGAGGAGAAACGGGCGATGCTCGCGAACGTCTTTGAGGCGAGCGATGCGGCTGCGGCCAAGCTCTCTGTCTCGGATCTCAAATCCTTGCTGAAAACGGACTGACCCGTAGCTTGAAGCGGCGACGGCTCGAAATTGGTGCCAGAGGCCGGGATTGAACCGGCGACCAAAGGCTTATGAGTCCTCTGCTCTACCACTGAGCTACTCTGGCATCGCTAGTGCCTGTACGCTTGGCAGTTCCGCTCCTGCGGCAAGCAAAAATGGTTAGACGCATTACCTACAAGGACCTACGCTCGCCAGAGCGATGAGCTTCGCCGCTTTCTTCACCCCATTCGGTTACTTGCTTTTGCTGGTCCCCCTCGCAGCGCTCGTCATTCTGCCCGGTCTTTTAGTCAAGTTTGCGGCGTTCGTCATGGGCCGCGCCCGGATCAGCTGGAGGCAGTGTTTCATCTTCGGCATTCTTGTGGCCTTGAGCAGCATCCCGCTTCGGGCTGTTGCGCTTCTTCTCGTCCTGTTTTTAAAAATTTCTCTGCCGCTTTCCGTAATTCTCGCGCTCAGCAGTGCTATTTACCTGATTTTTGGGGGTTGGTATTTTAAGTCCCGACTCACGAGCAAAGACGGCGAACTTCTGGGCTGGCCGGGCGGACTGAAGTTGATGGCAATATATCTTCTCCTCCTGGGTCTAATTTTTGCCGTGCTTTTCAGCCATACGTGGCATTTCCCAATGGACGTTAACAAGTAGGAGTGCCGCTCCTCTCCTACCCTCGGGGTCAGGCTGTAAGAGTTGAGGTCAAGGCTTTCCAGTTGGGATCGGAACGTTGATGACGGGACCGATCGCGAGCGAGATTGCTGCGGACGATCAAAAGCGCGCGTTCACCGACTGTACTGGCCGCGCCAGCCGCCAGCTATCCAAGATCAACTATTGTAGCCTGACCCCGCGGAATTGCTCCGCGGAATTGCTACTCAGCTATCAAGCTCTTCCCGATACCACATCTTTATGTAGTACCATGGGTACCCCTGCGGGCAATTACCCCCCGGCCAATACGTATCTCCTGTATAAGCGCGTCGGGAATTGCTCACTGATTGACCGCATGCTTCGTCCTTCGCAGTGCTTCCGCTTTTCCATTTCCAGGTTCCACCTGCGACGATATGATTACCCTTAAAGACATGAGCCGTAGCGGGACCGTCGCTGGGCTTTGGTAGCTTGATGTGCACGGCGTTGCGCTCAAAATCTTTAAGGTACTCATCGGTGAGAAAATCCAAGTCCTTTTCATTAAAATGACCAGTCGCAAGCATCGAACGTTTAATTTCAGCGACATTTTCCATAGTTGAACTCTCCTAGATTTCCCAACGACGTCGAGCAGCTTCTGATTCCATATTTCTCGCTGTCAAGTGAAGAGACCGTAGCAATTGCTTCGGTTTTTCGCATTCATGCAATTCCACGGGATCAGGCTGAAAAAGTTGAGGTCAGGACTTTCCAGTTGAGATCAGAGCATTGATGACGGGGTTGATTGCGAGCGAGATTGCGGCTGATGACCAAGTGCGTGCCCTCACCGGCTGGACGGGCCGCGCCAGCCGCCAGCCATTCAAGATCAACTATTGCAGCCTGACCCCGCGTGACCCCGCGGAATTGCTAAAGTTACAGATATCAGGGCCTGATCCCCTCCAGGCCCCCCTTCAAGGAGATGCGCAAAAACAACCACAGGTCGGTCTGGAGATACCAGCGCTTGGCTCTGCCCTGTTCCCGGAATTGCCGAGGCCTTCATCTCATTTCCTAATCGTCTTCGATTTCAGGCGGCTTGATGGCGGTGAGCAGGTGATCGAGTTCGGCTTGGGTCGGGTTGCGAATGGAGCGAACGGTCACGATCGCTTCGCCGGCGGGGAGCATGACCTTGGTCGGAGTGTCGACCGTGAGGCCCAGCACCACGGTGGCGAGAGGGGAGTTGTGCGGCAGGCATTCAATCCCTGACTCGGGATCGCTCGCTGTCTCGCCGTGCGTGGTCACGAAAAACGTGAAACGGTGTTTTCGCTTCGTCGCCACGTCCTGCCTCTCGATCGTGGCCACGTGCCCGAGTTGTAGCTTGTCCGTCGGTTTAGCGAGCCATGTGACTGGATCGACTTCGATGAAGGAATTGCGGGCGACAAAGCGGTCAAGGGAGGTCATCTTCCGGTCGACGGCGCGGATAGCGTCCTTGGCCGCCTTGAATCCGAAGTTCTCGCGCAGGTCGCCTTGGCTGTGCGCCTCGACCTTGTCTTTCACCAGGTCGACTCGCTTGAGCTTAAGCGCCTCGAACTCCTCGGCTAGTACACGGTTATAGCCCGGTCGCACGTAGATCGTGGTGGGCGCCGGAGACGGAGGGCGGAAAATCTTTTTTCGATGCAGTGGCATACGAGGCGGCCAAAAAGGATAGAAGCCTGAGCGACGAAAGGCCTCAAGCCGCCATAATCACTGATCGTCGAGTCAGGGATCAATCTGTGCGGGTGAGGCCGGTCACGGATTTGTCGGCGATCACATCGGGCCCCTTGGCCGCCGCGATCTCTGCACATGGCGCAGGACGATGGGCTGATGCCCCATTTGTAGCGTAACGGTGCCGCTCCCTCTGAAATTCGGAGGCTTGGGAAGGGGTGAAATTGGGCCGGATGGATTGATATCGACTCCCGGACCGGCGGCGGATCTGGGTTGCCTGGGCTTTAGGGCTGCGACAGCCTCTGGACTATGGATTCCAAAGAAGCGGGAGGCGAACCTGCGCCCACGAAGAAAGGCTCATGGGTCGGGCTCGGGATCGCGATGGGGGCCGGAGTGGGCATGGCATTCGGCGCTGCATTCCACAAGGTCGGAGTTGGCTTGGTCTATGGCGCGGGATTCGGCGTGATCCTGGGCGCTCTGCTCGAGAAGATCAGGCAGAAGTCGGGGTGAGAAAATATTACGCGGGATCGAGCTAGCGGAGACAGCAGACAGTAAAGCGCCGCAATTGCTTTTCCTCTTGCGGACGGACCGGCTCATCTGCACCACGGATGAGTGACCGCCACCTACGCGAGTTTCCCGCGGAAATTAGCGGTGACTGCCGGATGCTTCCTGGCGATTGCCTGCTGCATCAAATGGGTCGATCGGCCTGCGGCGCTTTGGGCGCACCAGCACGTTCATCAACGCGGCGTTTTCATCGCCATGACCTATCTGATGTACCTCGTTATGGCTTTCGTTTGCTTGCGGTTGGCGGGCTACGGCGTCGGCGCGCTCTTCTTTGGCCGAAAGTCCTACCGACTCGGCACTGCGTTTGGCTGCTGCCTCTCGGTGGCCGCAGCGTTGACCCTCTCCGAGGCGCTCAAGGTCGTCTTCGGCCGCACGGGGCCGGAGACCTTTCAGGGCAACCCATCGTGGATCGGCGACGGAGTCTACGGCTTTTTTCCGTTTCACAGTGGTGTAGGATATGCATTTTTCCCGTCGGGACACACCGCGATAGTCTCAGCCTTCGCGGGAGTTCTCTGGCAGCGGGTGCCGGCGTTGCGCGCTTTCTGGCTCGCGGTAATGGTCGCCGTGATGGTCGGCCTCTACGCCGCCGACTGGCATTGGATCAGCGACATCATTGCTGGCCTGGCGGTGGGTCTTTTCTGCGCCAAAGCCACTGTGGCCCTACTCGGCTGGGATACAACTTCCTCCCAGGCGGAATAGTTTGTCTCTGATATCCTATCAAGCTCCAGTTGGAGCAGCCGCCGACCAAATCTCTGTGATGTTCACGCGAGCCCCTAACCGGTGCAGGAGATTGTTAAGTCCCAGATTGGCGCGAGAGAGAAATGCGAAATCGGGGGCAACGAGCTTGTTGCGCAGCGCCAGCTCATTCTCGCTGCGCAGCGCCTCCCAGATCTTGGGATCGCGGTAATCGGTAATCTTCGAAGGACCCGGCGGAAAGAGGATATTCGCCTGACGCTCCATGACCGGGATGAATTTGCGGGCTCGGGCCAAAGGCACGCGAGTGCCAAAAATCAGCGCGAGAAAGCGGCGCTCCTCTTCTGGGCTTTTCCGCCACGAGCGCTGCTTGTAGGCCTCTACTACCGGAGCCATGTCGATCCGCTTGACGCAGCCAAAATCCACGAGCCCGATCCGGCCGTCGGGCCGAAACAAATAATTACCCGGATGATGATCGGCATGCACAGCCTTAAGCCTCTGCATCTGTGCATAGTAGATTTCTAGCAGCCGGCGGCCGACCAAATCCCTCAACGCGGCCGAGGGTTTGCGCCGAAGGAATTCGTCAAACGACTCGCCCTCAACGTACGACATTGTGAGCACCCGGTCGGAGGACAATTTGGGGTGCACGGTGGGGATCGTCAGGTACGAAAGCCCGCTCAATCCCCCGCGAAATAGCTCCAAATTTGCAGCCTCCCGGCAATAATCTGTCTCCTCTAGGATACCCCGGCGAAGTTCATCCACCAACGCCTTTGGGAAATAGCCCGTCATTCGGCCTGGAAGCACCGCCGACCGCAGCAATTTAAAGTCGTTCTCAATCGCGAGGCGGATCGAAGGATATTGGATTTTAACCGCGACCCTGGCGCCGTCCCGCGTGACCGCACGGTGCACCTGCCCGAGCGACGCGGCCGCGAAGGCCTCGGGCTCGAACTCCTGAAAAACTTCCTCGGGATAGGCACCCAGCGAACTTTTGAATTGCGCCCGCGCAAGGCTCGGATGCATAGCCGGCGCCCGCATCTGCAACTGAGCGAGTTCGCGCACCACGTCCTCGGGCAGCGCCTGTCCCTGCAAGCTCAGCAGCTGACCTAGCTTCATTGCCGCTCCCTTGAGTTCGCCCAACTCCTGGCGCACCCGGCCCGAAGCGCGTTGCCGCAGGAGCGCCGCGCGGGCAGGACGTTCGTCCTCGCCCAGCCAGAGATTTTGAGCCTGGTAGCCCAGGTAACTCCCCGCGATACTTAGGCCGAGCCGCCCGAGCCGATAGCCGCGCTGAAGCGCCCCGCTTGATGCCTCGCGCTTCATTGCCATTCCCAGCCGCCCTTCTTCAGCAAGTGCGTTGAGATTTTTAGGCACCGATCAAGCATGGCCAGAGTCGCTTCCTTCCCTTTGCTAGCGTCCTGGAGCCAGTAGGTAATCATCGCTAGATGGAAAACGCTGAACCCATAGGCACCGAAATCGCCCACTGCCGGAATTTCTTCCGCCGCTTCAGCCTCTTCCAGAATTCCTCGTATGAACGTCAGATATCGGAGATTTCGCTCCTGCGATGGCAAACTAACCGGGCTAAGTTTCGAGGCCGGCGAGAGTGCCCGCAAGTATACGGCCCCGATGAATTCCTCGTAAGGCGTCAGGCGATCGAGGAAATGCTGGATGATCGCGAACAACTTTTCCGGCAGAGGGGCCCGGTTGACGCGTTTGTCCTTCCCGTACCAGGCAATGACTTCATCCAGCTCATCTTCGAAAAAATAGAGCGCCAGGTCTTCTTTGGTCGGAAAATAATTGAATAGCGTCCCCTCGGCGATTCCCGCCTTGCGCGCAATGGCCTTGGTGGTCGTGCGATAGAAACCCTGCTTCGCAAACAGTTCGAGCGCAGCCCGCAAGATGGCCTTGCGGGTTTTCTCCTTTTTCTCCGCTCGAACGGCACGTCGCTTTCTCATTAACGTGAGTACACTCACTTTCCGTACCACTGTCAATAAGTAAACTGAGTGCACTCATGTAAACGACAGCGATCGTGCACGGACGCGGAACGTCCGATTGACCGACCCCAGGATGCTCCTTTTGGCCGATAACGCGTGATCCCGAGCTGGAGGCACCCCGCGCAGGGGAATTCCGGGAGTAAGGCATTATCCGACCGTAGCGGGTGGAGCGCGTTATTCCCAACGCGCTGGCTCGTCCGCAGAGCCAAACAAGCGCGTTGGGGACAACGCGCTCCACCCGATCGAGTTTGACTGCAGCGCAGCACGATGAAACGTTTTGAACGTCATCACTGTTTCGCAACCCATGCAGGTTTATCTAAATGGCGATCATCATGTTGCAGTGTGCGGCCGTTTTCGTTTTTGCAGTCGGCTCGTTTGTTCTGGGCCTCTGGCTAAGGCGTTCCAAAACCCGGGAGACGGCTGAGCGCACCAGCCGCTGCAGCCATCTGATGTATTGGGGTCTTCTCGTTTTCCCAGGCGTGATCGGTTTCGTCCGTCCCGGACTAACGCATTATGATGAGCTTCTTGGAATCCCGTCCCTGCCGTTTCGGCTGGTTGATTCGATTGTCGGAGCAGTCCTTTTGCTCGTTGGGCTTTTCCTCTTGATCATCACCAACAAGCTGCTCGCCAAAGTTGGAAAGGGCGCCGCAGCGTTCATGCTAACCAAGGGTGTTGTGGTCGAGAGCGTTTACAATTTCACCCGAAATCCGATGTCTTTGGGATATTACGTTGCTTGTGTCGGCGTGGGCCTGCTCGCCGGATCGACCTCAGTCATCGTCGGTGTGCTCCTAGGGGTGATTCCCGCCCATGTCTTCAATTTGAAATATTTTGAGGAAACCGAGCTAGATCTCCGCCATGGCCAGTCCTATCGGGAATATAAGCAGCGCGTGCCCTTTCTAATTCCAAATCTTGTCCGAAGCCGCGCTATG
>CAZJNA010000114.1:0-9982 GCA_964547325.1 uncultured Opitutaceae bacterium
GTCTCGGCGCTTGGCGCGAGCATGTTCAAGGTGCGCTTCCCGTTCATCGGCGAATTGCGCCGGTACTCCTGGTCGAAATGCCGGGCCGACCTGATCGCCGGGGCCACCCTTTCCCTGGTCTCGATCCCTCAGGCGATCGGCTTCGCCCTCATCCTGGGCCTGCCGCCGATGCCCGTCATAACCTCGGTCGTCGTTGGCGGAGCGGTCGGGGCCCTCTTCTTCTCCTCGCACCACCACGTCTTCGGGCCCACGAACTCGATCAGCATCATCGTCGCATCGACCCTCGCGGCCCATGCCGCAAGCGGCCTGACGCCCCTCCAGCTTGCGGTCTACCTCTCCTTCCTGATCGGGGTCATGCAATTCGCCGCCGGACTCTTCAATTTCGGGGAGCTGACGAAGTTCATCTCCCGATCCGTCGTCATCGGCTACAGCACGGGAATAGGCGTCCTCCTGATCGTCGGTCAGCTGCACAACGGCCTCGGCATGGAGAGCGACAGCGGGGCCAGCTTCCGCGAATGGGTGTGGAACGCCGCGCAGTCTGTCGGCACCGGCCACTTCAACCCCTGGGCCCTGGGGATCGCGATTCTCACGCTCGGGATATTCGAAGGCGTCCGGCGCTTCCGCCCGCATTGGCCCGAGGCGCTGATCGGGCTCACGCTCCTCGGCCTCGGCTCGCGGATCTACGCCGAATTCCACGGCCATCCCCCGTTCCGCCTGATCATGGACGAGGGAGCCCTCACCGCGGCAGTCCCCATGTTCTCGGGCTGGCGCTTCGGGCACCAGCATCTCGTCCTCCTGCCGACCCTCCTCGGGACGGCGGTGGCCGTCTCCATCCTCGGCATGCTGGAGGCCGCCTCGATCACGAAATCCCTCGCGGCCAAGAGCGGCCAGAAGCTCGAGCCCAACCAGGAGCTCCTCGGCATGGGCGCGGGCAACATAGCGTGCGCCCTCTTCAACGCGGTCCCGGGTTCGTCGTCCTTCAGCCGCTCCTCCGTCAACTACCAGAGCGGCGCCCGCTCCCAGCTGGCCTCGGTCTTCAGCAGCGGGATCGTCCTCGTCGTCCTTCTTTTCATAACGCCCATCTTCAACTACATCCCTGTTGCCGCCCTGGCGACGCACCTGATCCGCGTCGGCGTGCGCATGATAAACTGGCCGCACATCCGCATCGCCTTCCGCTCCACCCGCTCGGACGCGATCGTCTTCATGGTCACGCTCGCGGCGAGCCTCATCCTCAAGCTCGACACCGCGGTCTACGTGGGGATCGGCGTGTCCCTCGCCCTCTTCCTCCAGAAGTCCGCCACCCCCGTGCTCGTCGAGTACACCTTCAACGACAGCGGGAACCTGGCCGAGCTGACCGAGACCGGACGCCGCCAGAATCCGCAGATCTCCATCATCCACGTCGAGGGCGAGCTGTTTTTCGGAGCCGCCGACCTGTTCCAGGACCAGGTCCGCCGCCAGGCCGAGGACGAGAACATCCGGGTCTTCATCCTGAGGATGAAGAACGCGCGGCACCTGGACGCATCGACCGTTCTCGCCTTGCAGCAGCTCCACGAGTACCTCCGCGAAACGGGCCGGCACCTCCTGATCAGCGGGAGCAATCCGCAGGTCACGGACGTCCTGCAGCGGAGCGGGCTCCTCGCGCAGATCGGCAAGGACAACATCTTTCCCGCGGAGTCCAATCCCACCTCGGCGACCCGCCGCGCGCTCCAGCGCGCGACGCAGCTCCTCTCCCACCCCGCGGACGTCCGGCTCTTCTACGAAAAGCTGAGGGACCCGGGGGACGGGTCCGTTGCCGACTACGATATCTGATCGGCGGGAGGCGCCTCGGCGGGGGACCCGGCCGCCGCGTCCGGAACCGGCTCGGGGACGGGCTCGGCAACCGCCTCGGTCTGCTCCGGCTCGGCGTGGGCGGTCAGCTGCACCAGGCTGTGCAGCGAGGTGAAGTGCTGGCTCAGGTCGAAGTCGCCGCCGAGCCCGTCGACCAGCTTGTCGAACAGATCCTTCTTCGAGGCCTTGAGCACCTGGATCCGCTCCTCGACCGTTCCCGCGGTGACCATCCGGTAGACGAAGACGGTGTTCGTCTGCCCGATCCGGTGGACGCGGTCCACGGCCTGCGCCTCGACGGCCGGATTCCACCAGGGATCGAGGAGGAAGACGTAGTCGGCGGCATGGAGCGTGATTCCCGTGCCGGCCGCCTTGAGCGAGACGAGCATCGCGGCCGCGCCGGAGGCTCCCTGGAAGCCCTGCACGGGCTTCTGGCGGTCGAGGGTCATCCCGGTGAGCTCGTAGCGCGGCAGGTCCGGGAAGTTCCTGATGAGCGCCGTGCGCACGCGGTCGAGCAGCATGACGAACTGGGAAAAGATGACGACCTTGTGCCCGCTGCCCACGATCTCGGCGAGCTTCTCGACAAGCAGGTTGATCTTTCCCGAATCCTCGAGGGGCGCCTTCAGCCAGGGCAGCATGTCGGGATCGCAGCAGGTCTGCCGCAGGCGCGTGAGGAGGGCGAGAAAGCCGAAGGACTTCTCGCGCATGGCGGCTCCGACATCGTCGCCCAGGCGGGCGAGGCCCTCCGAGCAGATGCGCGCGTACTCCGAGCGCTGGACGTCGGTCAGCGGGCAGATGAGGTCCATCTCGACCTTGGGCGGCAGCTCCTGCGCGACCTCCTTCTTGGTGCGGCGGAGGATGAAGGGGGCCAGCTGGGCCCGCAGCCGGCCGATCGTGCCCTCGCGGTCCGCGTTCAGGGCGCCCTCGAAGGAGGCGCGCGAGCCGAGGAGCCCGGGCAGAAGAAACCGGAAGATGCTCCAGAGGTCGAGCTGCCGGTTCTCGAGCGGAGTGCCCGTGAGCACCAGCCGGTGCCGCGCCCGGATGGCGAAGCAGGTCTGGGTCACCTTCGCGTCGGGGTTCTTTATGAACTGCCCCTCGTCGAGGACCGCGTAGCCGAATTCCACCTCAGGGAGAAGCGGCCGGTGCTTGCGCAGCTGCGTGTAGCTCGCGAGCCAGAGGACGGGCTCCCGCCGCAGCGTGAAATCGTGGCCGGTCTTCAGCACCTCGATCGCGAGGTGCGGGAAGAACTTGGCGATCTCCTCCCTCCATACCGGGACGACGCTCGCGGGGCAGACGATCATTCCCGGCAGGCCGGCAATCGGGCGCGCGGCCAGGAGAGAAAGCACCTGGACGGTCTTGCCGAGGCCCATCTCATCGGCGAGGAGGCCGTGGCAGCCGGCGGCGCAAATATGGTGGAGCCATTCGACGCCGCGGCGCTGGTACGGGCGCAGCCAGTCGGGAAGCACGGGAGGATCGGCGGGGGCCGTGAGGACGCCCTGCCTCCAGGCCTCGATCTCCGGCGAGAGCGTGAGCTTCATCCGGGCGTCGTTGAAAAGGGAGAATACGAGGTAGGGCGGAAGCGCCTCGCCCCCCGAGGTCGTCTCCTCGACGTTCTTCTGCCAGACGCTGTAGGAATCCCACCGGTCGGCGGGCAGGGAGACGATCCCCAGGCTGGGCAGGATGACGGGCTGGCCGCCGCGCCGGAGCAGCGTCGCCACTTCGCTGTCCGTGAGCAGGCGCTCGCCGGCCCGGAAAATCCAGCGGAGGTTGAGGCCGCCGCCCTCCCCCCGGCCCGGGCCCTGTGGCGCGGCCTCCGCGACCGCCTCGATCTCGATCGAGCGCGTGCCCTTGAGGAGGTGGGCCGTCTTCTCGTCGAGCTCGATCGCGAACATGCGGCGCCAGGCGGGAAGCGTGCCCCTCAGGAAATTGGGGATCTCGACAAGGGACTCCATGCGGTAGGCCCCCGTCTCCTGATCGTACTGGAAGTGGGCCCTGCGCGCATAGGCGGCGAGTCCAATGAGCTTGGCCCGCTCGCCGGAGGAGACATGTCCGTTTCCGTTTGCGTGGGCGCCGGCCCCCAGGGCGGGTGTGCGGGTCTTCCGATCCGCCTCCACCCAGTAGGCCCGGAAAGCAAGGCCGGTCACCCGTATCTTGAAGACCAGGAGGAGCGGGCGGGAGGGGCCTCCCGCCTTGGCCGCCGGCGCCGCCAGGGCCCCGTTGCCGCCGTTGCCGGCCGGATCGGGGCCCGGGGGCGTGCGGCTCTCCCCGGGCAGCGGAGAAATCTCGTCGGCGACCAATTCCTCGATCTCGTGCAGCCCGGCGACGGCGAGCGCATGGGCGAGCTCGAGATCGGTCGTCGAGGAGCGGACGGTGAGCCCGGTCGGGCTCCACTCGATGACGGCGTACTCGTCCTTCTTGTCGATCCGGCGGTGCACGACGGCGTGGCTTTCCGTGAGCTCCAGCTCCCGGACCTCGCCCGCCCGGTAGAGCCGGCGCCCCTCCTCAAGCTGCCCGGGGGTGAAGGTCTCCGCCCAGTCGACTTCGAGCTTTCCAAACCAAAACTCCAGGGAATGGGGAGTGTAGAAACGCTTGGGGCCGTGCGACTGCATCACCTAAAAAGGATCAACGTAGAGACCGCGGAGGAGCTCGCGCAATCTAAATATCGCCGCCGGCCGCCTCCGTGAAATCGGCGCGTCGCCGGGATAAACGGCTTGCCGATCCCGGCCCGGGCGTTTGCGGTAGCAGCCCCGCCAATGGCGATCACCCTCTCAAGACACGTTCCCGAGCGCCGTTCCGCCCTGTGGCTGGACGCGCTCATCCTGCTCGGGTTCGCCGCCCTGGTCATGGGCGCCGCAAGCGTGGCCCAGGAATGGCGCCAGCCCCGCAACCTGACGGTGGAGATCGACCTCTCGCTCAGATCGCTCCCGAAATACGCACTCTACACGTTTGCTCGCGCGTGGATCGCCTACCTTCTCTCGCTGCTTTTCACGCTGCTCGTCGCCTCATGGGCATATTATGACGAACGCGCGAGGCGCTTCATCCTCGTGGCCCTCGACATCCTGCAGAGCCTGCCGGTCCTTGCCTTTCTCCCCGTCTTCGAGCTGCCGCTCATCGGGCTCTTTCCCCGCAGCAATGTCGGTCTGGAGCTCGTGTGCGTGCTTGCGATGTTCACCGGCCAGGTCTGGAACATGACCTTCAGCTACTACGATTCGCTCCGGGGCACGCCGCCGGACTTCCGGATGCTGGGGAAACTCTACAATTTCAACTGGTGGAGCCGGTTCTGGAGGGTCGAGCTGCCTTTCGGCGCGCAGGGCCTGCTCTATAACAGCATGGTGTCCATGGCGGGCGGCTGGTTCTTTCTGACCGTGACGGAAGCCTCGACAATCGGGAACCAGAGTTACCGCGTTCCCGGCATCGGTTCCTACATGAGCGTCGCCAACGACCGCGGCGATATCCGCGCAATGGCCTACGGCGTGATGGCGATGAGCGTTGTCATCATTGTCGTGGACCGGCTGATCTGGGGCCCCCTCGTCTCCTGGTCCCGGAAATTCAAGCTGGATGATTTTGGGGCCGGAGGCGCCCGAAAATCCCCGCTCCAGCTCTGGCTGGCGCGTTCCCTGTCCGTCCAGAAATTCGGGCTGTTCTTCCAGGGATTCAGGAACTGGCTCATCCCCCCGCCCCATCCTCCGACCGCCGAGGAATCCCTCGTGCCGCCCGGCACCCCGCCGCCTCAGCGCGGCGCCATCAATCGCGGCATCTATTATTTCTTCCTCGCTGTCATCGTGCTCGCGCTCGGCCTGGGCGCGCAGCGCGTGGGCGCGCAGCTCACGCGCGTGCGGGGCGGCGAGTGGGTGGTGATTCTCAAGGACGCTGGATTGAGTTTTTCCCGCGTGCTGGCTTCCGTGCTGCTCGGCACGCTCTGGACGGTTCCCTTCGGCGTCTGGATCGGGCTCAATCCGAGGCTCTCGAATCGCCTGCAGCCCTTCATCCAGTTTGTCGCGTCCTTTCCCTCTCCCATGATCTATCCCGCGCTCCTGCTGATGGTGCTCGCCGTCGGCGGGACCCTGCAATGGGGAGCCGTGCTGCTGATTCTCTTCGGAACCCAGTGGTACATACTTTTCAATGTCGCCGGCGCGGCCGCGGCCATACCGAACGATATCGTCTGCTGCGCGGATATCCTGCGCCTGTCCGGGTGGCGTCGCTGGCAGAAATTCCTCATTCCCGCCATCCTGCCCGGCTTGGTGACGGGCTGGATCACCGCCGCCGGCGGGGCGTGGAACGCAACGATCGTCTCGGAGATTCTCACGGTGCACGGACACCTTTACGAGGCGACGGGGCTCGGCGCCTACATCTCCCACGCCACCGACGCCGGGGATTTCGCCCGGCTGACGGCCGCATCCCTTGTCATGGCCCTCGTCGTAGTCACGGTGAATCGCACGGTCTGGAAGCGCATCCAGACCCTGGCCAACGAACGCTGCCGCTTCATAACCTGATTGCCCGCCATGGACTCGCCCAAGCCCTCTCTGATCGAGCTTCTCCACATCAGCCACGAATATGCCGCCACCGGACAGGAGAGCGACCTCGTGCTCAGCGACATCAATCTTGCCGTGCACGAAAACGACGCGGTCGCGCTGCTCGGCCCGTCCGGATGCGGCAAATCAACGCTGCTTCGCATCATGGCGGGGCTCATCGCCCCCACGAAAGGGGAGGTCCGTTACAAGGGCATGCTCCTTCGCGGCATCTCGCCCGGCGTTTCGATGGTATTCCAGAATTTCGCCCTGTTTCCCTGGCTGACCGTGCGCGGGAACGTGCTCCTGCCGGTTGGAACGCTGCCCGCCGCGGAACAGCAGGCCCGCCTGGAAAAGGTGCTCAATACGGTCGGCCTCGGGGCCTACGAGTATGCCTATCCCCGGGAGCTGTCGGGCGGCATGAAGCAGCGCGTGGGCATCGCCCGGGCGCTGATCGCCGAGCCCGAGGTCCTCGCCATGGACGAGCCCTTCAGCGCGCTGGACGTTCTCACCGCCGAAACGCTCCGCGGCGAAATCGGGCGGCTGGTCGCCGATCCCAACCATCCCCTTCGCACGATGGTGTTCGTGACCCACAATATCACGGAGGCCGTCTTCCTCGCGACGCGGATCGTCGTCATGGCCGCGCAGCCGGGACGCGTGGACGTCGTTGTTCCCAATACCCTACCCTACCCGCGCGATCCCGATGCCCCCGAATTCAAGCAGATCGTCGAGCGGCTCCACGCGATCCTCACCCACAGCAATCTTCCGGAGCTGACGCCGGCCGAAGGGGGGAAGGTCGTCACCAAGATCGACGAATCCCGCCGGAGGATCGCCCCGGTCGCGCTGCCCTATGTGACCCCGGCGGAAGTGCTCGGGCTCATGACCCTCCTCGGGGACAAGCCGTGCGACGTGTTCGAGCTGGCCGAGCGCCTCGGCAAGGAGTTCGGCTCCGTGGTCAGCGTGGTCAAGGCCGCCGAGATGCTCGAATTCGTTCAGACGCCCCAGCACGACGTCCTGCTCAGCCCCTCGGGCAGGGTCCTTGTCGACGCCTCGACCGCCGAGCAAAAGCGGATGGTGCGCGAACAGCTGCTTAAGCTGAAAATATTCGAACTCCTCGTGCGCCTGATAAAGGTCCAGGAGGACCAGCACCTCATGGTCGAGGATCTGCTCCGCGAGCTGCAGATCGCGCTTCCCCACGAAAAACCCCGCCCCCTCCTGCGCACGCTCCTCAGCTGGGGCCGGTACGCGGAAATCATCAGCTATGACCAGCGCCGCCACATCATCCGCCTCTACGAGGCCCGCGGTTCGCACCGGCCCAAGCCCCCAGCCCCCCCCGCCCCTCCCCCTCCTCCTCCGGTTGCCCCGGTCTCAGAGACGCCGACTACCCCGGCTTCGTCTTGAATCGGCAGGAAGATTTACCCGGAGCGGCCCTGCCCGGTCTGCTCGGAATTCGGCAGGACGAACGGGCCATGGCAGGATTTTTCGGCGGGAGGATCCGGAAGGGGCATGAGCGTAGCCTTCATCGGTCGCCTCTTCGCCGATCCCCTTTAGAGGGGAAGGCGGGCTGCGGCGACCGGATTGGGAATTGCGAAGCGTAGCCCCGAAGGATCCTCCCGCCGAAAAATCCTGCCAGAATCCAAGAGAAGCCGAGATAGCCATTCCAGTCGCTCAGTCTACAACCGCATCATTTTCTTTCGTTTCCCACGATCGTAACCCGACCGCCACAATCTCGGCACAATCCCCGGCTATAATGCTTCGAATGTGAAGCTGGCCCTCGTGACCGAAACCTTTCCCCCCGAAGTTAATGGCGTCGCCATGACGTTCGGGGTGATTGCTCGGGAAATGGCTCGGCGGGGGCACCCGGTGACGGTCTATAGGCCGTCCCGGGCCGACAGGTCCGCGGCGAACACCCGGGCCCCGTTCGCTGAGGAAGCGATGCCGGGCCTGCCTGTTCCGGGCTATCCGGAGCTCCGTTTTGGGCTGCCCGCCGGCCGCTTCCTTCGCGCCCGCTGGCTTGCGGAACGCCCGGATCTGGTCCACGTGGTCACGGAAGGCCCGCTCGGGGCCTCCGCAGTGGCTGCGGCCCGCAGCCTCCGTCTTCCGGTGACATCGAGCTTCCACACCAATTTCCACGCGTATGTCCGCCACTACCGCTGCCCGTGGCTGCGGCCGTTGACTCTCGCCTGGCTGAAGCGGGTCCACAACCGGACGCTCCGGACCTTCGTGCCCACCGCGGAGCTCAAGGGAGAATTGGAAGGCCTCGGGTTTCGCAACCTCGGGGTCCTGTCCCGCGGTGTCGACACGAGGCAGTTTCGGCCGGAGCGCCGTTCCCAGGCGCTGCGCGCCTCCTGGGATGCCGCTCCCGCGGATCCCGTGGTCATCCATGTCGGAAGGCTGGCCGCGGAGAAGAATTATCCCCTCGTGTTTCGCGCGTTCGAGGCCATGCGCGCGGCCAATCCCCGCTGCAGGTTCGTGGTCGCCGGAGAAGGCCCGCTTCGGGACCGGCTCAGGCGGGACAACCCCGGCTGCGTGTTCGCCGGTTTCTTTTCCCGGGACGAGATCGGGCGGCACTATGCCTCGGCCGACATCTACATACACGCGAGCACGACCGAAACCTTCGGAAACGTCCTGACCGAGGCGATGGCCAGCGGACTCGCCGTCGCCGGCTTCGACTACGCCGCCGCGCGGCAGTTCGTGCGCCATGAGGAAAGCGGTCTCGTGGCCCCCTGCGGGAACCCGGATTCCCTGGTCGCTTCCGCCGTGCGCCTCGCCTCGGATCCGGATCTCCGCCGGCGCCTGGCCAGGAATGCGCGCGCCGCCGTCGAGGCCCAGGCCTGGGAAAAGGTCGTGGTCCACTTCGAGGCGGATCTCGAGCGCGTCATCCAGGAAACGCGCGGGCCGGCCGCGCCGTTTAACCCCCCAGCCCCATCCCATGCGGCCGCCTGATACAGACCAGCGCGCGCCCCGCGGTCCCATACTGGTCCTCACCGCCGGATACGGCGAAGGGCACAACGCCGCGGCCCGTGCCGTCGCGGCGGCGATCGACGATGCCGCCGGCCCCGGAACGGCCCGCGTCGTCGACCTCTTCGCCCTCGCGACTCCGCGGCTGAACGCCCTCGTGCGCCAAGCCTATTTCGGCGCCATCAACCGCGCCCCGAAAATGTGGGGCCGTCTCTATGCGTGGCTCGACGGAAGCGAAATGGTGCCGCGGAGCGTCCGGCTGATGCGCCCCGCCCTGCGCCACCTCGAGGCGCTGCTGGCCGCCGAGCGGCCCGCGGCCGTCTGCAGCACCTATCCCATGTACGGCATGCTGCTCGATCATCTGGCGCGGCAGGGCAAGTTCTCGGCGCCTCATTTTACGGTGGTGACCGATTCGATCAGCATCAACTCGCTGTGGTGGCGTGCGCCCTCGACCGGCTGGTTCCTCCCCAACGAGGAGTCGGCGGAAGTGCTCCGGCGCGCCGGCGTCGATTCCGGCCGGCTCCATGTCCATGGCTTCCCGGTGCCATCCTTCTTCGGCGACAACGCCGCGGCGCTTGAGCCGCCCGATCTGGCGGCGGGAGGCGCGCCCCGGATTCTTTACATCGTCCACTCCGGCACCCGGCATGCGAGGACGACCGCCCGGCTCCTCCTCGAGGAGACGGACTGGG
>CAZJNA010000115.1:0-9950 GCA_964547325.1 uncultured Opitutaceae bacterium
GCAAAGAAACCGGTCACGCCCGATACCCTCTTCCGCATCGGCTCGGTTTAAAAATCCTTCATCTCCCTGTCGGCGCTGAAGTTGCAGCAGGAAGGCAAATTGAACCTCCAGGACACCCTACGATCGCGGGCGCCCGACCTCGAATTCACGAATCCCTGGGAGGCGACCGATCCCGTGCGGATTGTAAACCTCTTGGAGCACACTGCCGGCTGGGATGACCTCGCCCTCAAGGAATACGCTTATAATCCCGCCATGGAATCATCGCTCCGCGAGGGCATGGCTTACAATCCCAAGTCCCGGACCTCCCGCTGGAAGCCGGGAACGCGGATGTCCTACTCGAATTCCGGTCCGGCCGCCGTAGCCTATGCGATCGAGAAGGTCACAGGCCAGCGGTTCGAGGACTACGTCGAGGAAAACTGGTTCAAGCCCCTGGGCATGGACACGGCCAGCTATTTCGACACCCCGAAGGTCCAGAGCCGCCTCACAAAGCTCTATCGCGCGGATGGCACGACACCCGTCCCCTACTGGCATATCATCATGCGGCCCGTCGGGGCGATCAACGCCTCGGCCAGGGAGATGGCAAACTACGTCCAATTCTTCCTGAATCGCGGCTCCATTGGCGGCGTGCAGCTGCTTCCTCCCGAGGCCATTGACCGGATGGAGGAGCCCACGACCACGTACGCCGCGCGGGATGGCCTGAAGGCGGGATACGGGCTGGGCAACTATGCGACGGTCAAGCGGCGGATCTTCCACGGCCACAATGGAGGCGTCGAAGGCGGATTGACCGAACTTTCCTACCTGCCCGATCAGGGAGTCGGCTATGTCTTCATGATAAATTCCGGAAGCGGCGCTGCGCTCACCCAGATCGACGGCCTCCTGCGCACTTACATCAATCTGACACTACCCGCGCCGCCTCCGCTGCCCGTGGTCGTTCCGCCCTCTCCCGTC
Source organism: uncultured Opitutaceae bacterium (assembly GCA_964547325.1). Classification (GTDB taxonomy): domain Bacteria; phylum Verrucomicrobiota; class Verrucomicrobiia; order Opitutales; family Opitutaceae; genus Palsa-1447. The sequence continues at coordinate 949 of CAZJNA010000115.1, forward strand.
GTCAAGGAATACGAGGGCTGGTACGAGCCGAACAGCCCTCGGCAGGAATATAACCGGGGCCTGGCCCGCATCCTGGGTCTCGCAAGATTGCGCGCGATTCCCAGCGGATTGAGGCTGGGCCCCATCATCGGGCACAGCCGGGACTACGTGCCCGTTTCAGAGCGACTCTTCCGTCTGCCGAATGACGGCGCGCCGACCGTTGCCCTGATTTCCGACATGTCCGACGGGACACAGATTGAAGTTTCGATGGCGACCTTCCGCCGCATCCCCGGATGGATGCCCTGGGCCGAGGTTCCCGCGACCGCAGCCGCCCTCCTTCTCATGGCGAGTTCGTGCATTTTTGCGCTCGCATGGGTGCCCGCAAAGCTGTTCGGCCATCTTCGCGGCGCGGAAAGCCTGAGCGTGCGTGCGATGCCGGTCCTCGCAACCGTGTCGCTCGTGTGTACGCTGTTGTTCATCATCGGATCGGCATCGGACTCGATCAATCTGCTGGGAAGAGCCACCTTTTGGTCCGTTGGAATCTGCCTGTCGACGCTCGCTTTCGGTGTCTTCTCCGTGCTTGGCCTCGCGCTCGCCCTGCGTTTCCGCAACCGGAAGATACGCCGTCTGGTCTGGTGGCACGCGTTCGCGGCCTCCCTCGTCCTGACCGTCGTCGCAATCTACCTGGGGTACTGGGGATTCATCGGCTGGCGAACCTGGGCCTAAGAGCGATCTACTGCTTCAGCTTTGCGAGCGCGGCTGCGGCGGACTTGTTGCCCGGCTCGAGCTGGAGCATCTTCTGATAGGCGGCCCGGGCGCCGTCCACATTGCCAAGCTTCTCGTAGATGTTGCCGATGCGGCCCCATGCATTTGCCAGCCTCGGATCTTTGGGAGCAGACGGCGCAAGCGCGACAAATCGCTTCAAATAGGCCAGCCCGCGGTCCAAATTTTGTCCGCTGATGGCTGCGACGCGGCCATATTGGATGAGTGCGAAAGTGCTGTCCGGATTCTTGGCGAAAAGGCCCTCGCAGGTCTTGAAGGCGCCGGCGTAGTCCTTCACGCGGATTTGCGTGCTGATCGTGATGAGCGCCGCGCGATCGGGATCGCGCGCCCTGATCGCTTCGAGCTGGATCGCCGCCTTCGAACTGCTGCCGATCGGCCAGGGCGCCTGCTCATAGAACTGGTAGAGCGTTTCCCTGGCGACGAGGTCGTTTGGATTGATCGCCAGCGCGGCCTCGATCGCATCGCGGCCCCGCAGGGCCGTGGGAATCGAGATATGGATGCCCGCCTCCTGCATGCAAACCTCGCCATAGGCGGCCAGGATTTCCGGGTCGCTCGGCGCAAACTTGGCAGCCTTTTCCAGCCAGGGAACCGCTTCGTCAAGCCCCTGCTGGCTGCGCTCGGTCGCCATGATGCATCTTCCGAGGCAGAAGCAGGCGCGCGCATTCTGTGGCTCGGTCGCGACGACAGCCTCCAGCGCCTTGCGCGCATCCGCGAATTTTCCGTCCTTGTAGAGCGCAAACGCCTGGTCGGTGGAGGACGCAAGCGCCCGCGCGGACAAGGCGAGCACCAGTAGAAAGGGGCGCGGGGACATTCCCCGTTCAAACAACGCCGTCATGCAGATGTTCCGGATTTCGTTCGCATAACCGCGTTCATCGCCGCGCGGCCATGAGGCGCATGATGAGGCGTTTGTCGGGCGCCTTGGTCGACGTGGCGGTCATTCCGATGAAGCCCGCGCATACCTGCAGAGGCGGCGCCGGTGCAGTTACAAACAGCGTCCCCTTTGTAGTCGTATGCCGCTGCGAATAGACAAAGGGGATCCCGAAGACCCGTGCTTGAGGAAGGATCGAATCCCCGGCCTCGACGAGCCGCTGCTTGTTCCAATCCAAGAAAATGTTTCCCACTGGAAATATCCCCGGCTTCTCGACGATCTCTTCGAGAATGTCCCTGACACCGTCGGTCTGCTGGGCCAGGGCGGCAAACTGCACGAGCGCGAATGCCGACTTCGCATAAATCCGCTCGTCCTCCTCCGTGAATCCGGACGCCGCCGCACGCGCCCGGGCCGCCTTGATCTGTTCGTCGGAGAAGGACGGTCCGAGGGGAAAGATAAGGGCGATCCCGGGGTCGCGCTTGCCGGCGTCCAGCAATCTCGTCTCGATCTCGCATTGCGGCGTCAGACCGATCGCGAGGTAGTTGGCATTGGCGAGGATGTGCGCGGACTTCTCCCCGCGGTCCTTTCCCGCCGAAGCGGAGGCATCGCTGTAAAACGGCCCGTACGTCCTGATATCGAGCGCGGCCGGCGACGCAGGGAAGGACCATTTGTGGCCCGTGCTGCTCTTCAGCGTTTTCAGGAATGGACCGAAGATCCCGAAACCGGACGGATGAGAGTCGCGTTCGCCGTCCGTGAGCTCTGCCGCGCGGATTTCGACGAGCCATTGCCGATAATGCTCATGGTCAAAAAGTGTGAATAGGAGGACGACTCGGTCGCCCGCATGTGCCGCTTGAGGATCGCTCCCGGCTTCCCTGCCATCCATGGGGATCGCTCGGGCGGCCGCGAATTCAGCCAGCGCCGGCAAGGGCGCCACCTCGGTCAGCGCAGCCTCCGGGGATGCAAACTGCGCCGCATGCGCCGCCGTCATTGCCAGTGCAAACAACGCAGGAGGTGCGAGACGCAGAAGAAACGTCATTCACAGGATAAAACCCGCCAGGATTGCCCAAGTTGCAACAACTTCCACGGTCGCAGCCGGCCGCATGTGAGCGCCAGGGTTTGGAGACAAAAAAGGCCCGCCTAAGCGGGCCTTTTGGGAACGAGTCTCTCGCCTACTGGCAGGCCTCGCACGTGCCGCCGTTGCGCATGGCGTCGATGGAGCAGGCGAGCTTTTCCTCGGCGGTGTAGACGCGCGGGGACTCGGCCTCGACAGCCACTGTCTCGTGGGAGCCGCCCGCGTCGCCGGAATTCTGGCCGCCGTCGGAGCCTTCCTTGATCGCGCCGCGGGTTTCCTTCTTCACCGAGATGGTAGCCTTCTCGATGTTCGAGGCGCCGAGCGAGCGGAGGTAGTAGGTGGTCTTGAGCCCGACGTGCCAGGCGTGCCGGTACATGTGGCTCAGGGTCTTCAGGTCCGGCGTCTTGATCCATAGGTTCACCGACTGCGATTGGTCGATCCATTTCTGGCGGCGGGCGGCCGCCTCGACGATCCACTTGGGATCGATGTCGAAGGCCGTCAGGTACCGGGCCTTGAGCTCCTCGGGGATCCGGGCGATGTCCTTCAACTCGCCGTCGAAGTACTTGAGGTTGTCGATCATGTCCTGGTCCCAGAGGCCGTTGGCCTTCAGGTCATTCACCATGAATGGATTGAGGACGATGAACTCTCCCGAGAGGTTCGATTTGACGAAGAGGTTCTTGTAGGTCGGCTCGATGCAGGGCGAGGTGGCCGTGATGTTCGAGATGGTCGCCGTGGGCGCGATCGCGAGGACATTGCTGTTGCGCATGCCCTGGGTCGCGATCTTCGCCCGGAGGGCGGTCCAGTCCATCTTGCCACCGCGCGGGACGTCGACCGGCACGCCGCGCTCGGACTCGAGGAGATCCAGGGTGTCCTGCGGCAGGAGTCCGCGGTCCCATTTCGAGCCCTTGTACGAGGAGTAGGTACCGCGCTCCGCGGCGAGGTCGGAGCTTGCCTCGTAGGCGTAGTGCGCCACGGCCTCCATGACCTCGTCGTTGAATTCGACCGCCTCGTCGGAGGCGAATGCGACACCCTTCATGTAGAGCGCATTCGCGAGCCCCATCAGGCCGAGCCCTATCGGGCGGTGGCGCTGGTTTGAGACCCGGGCCGCCTCCGTCGGGTAGAAGTTGATGTCGATAACGTTGTCCAGCGCGCGGACAGCCGTCCGGATCGTCTCGCGGAGCTTGGGGTGGTCGATCGCGCCGCTCGGCAGGAGATGTGAGTCGAGGATGATCGAGCCCAGGTTGCACACCGCCGTCTCCTCCTTCGAGGTGTTCAGGGTGATTTCGGTGTTCTTGGTGATCAGCCCGTTGACGGTCCAGGAATGCTCCTCCGTGAATACCTGGAGGCAGTAGGCGTCCTCATTGGGAAGCGGCTCAAGGTCCTCGAACGTCGCGTGCATCTTCTGCGCGTAACCGGTCTTCTTGAGATTCGATAGATACCCCTCGTTGCCGCGGAGACGGCCGACTCCCGTCAGCTCTTCCATGATCTGGCAACCGCGGACGGACGTGACCATGAGCCGCCAGAGTTCGCTCTGCCAATATTCCTGGCTGCCGCCCTTTCCATCCGGAAGGTCGCACATGCCGGCCTCGCGCATCTTCGTCAGCGATGTCTTGACGCCGAAGTTGGCCAGCAGGATCTGAATCTCCTCCAGGAACGTCTGGCTGGTGGACGCCAGCACACAGGTGGTGACCTCGCCGCTCTGCACGGTCGCATCGGCGGCGTACAATCCGCGGAGGTAGGCCGCGGCGGTGGTCCGCGTTCCGGCCCAGACGATCTCGGGGACCCGAAGCTTGGTGGCCCGTCCGAAATCCCGGCGCGCGAGGACGCGCGCCAACGGCGCGGAGGACAGCCGGCGCTTGTAGTCATCGCCGGCAAACAAGGGCTCCAGACTCGAAGTCGTGTTCGCATGCTCACCCGCGGACTCAAGAATGCGAGCGACCGCCGTCTCGACCGCCGAGATCAGGCCGAATTCGTTGCTCCAAAGGTCGATGCAGACCGAAACGGAGCCGTTCGAATGATGCATGAACGTGCCGTCGCCCGCGACCAGGCCGCAGATGAAGGCTTCGTCGATCGCGTCCACGCTTCCCCAAAGCCCTTCGGCCTGCTGGATCTCGATCCTGTCGCCCGCCTTCAGGTGCTGCGCCTCAACCCAGCCGCTATCGACCACCCAAACCTTGTGGTCGGGCGTCACCTTGTGGCTGTAGCCCTCGCGGGTGCGGATCTTAACGATCGGGGCGTTCGGCCGCGGGAGCAGCATGGGGCCCGCCGAAACCGGTCCGGAGCGGCCGACCACGATATTCGACGGTTCGGACTCGATCGGCTCGCCCGAGGGTCCGACATGGGCGAGCTTGCGCGCCTTCTGGAAGAGATAGGCGACCGTGACAATGCCTTCCGACGTCACCACCCTCTGGTCCGCTGTCATGCAGCAAAGATTGGACGAGTGGATCACGCCGACGTGATCCTGCGGCGAGCGCACGTTGCAGGCGTCCTTGAAGGTGATCCAGGGATGGCCGGTCTCGAAGAGCATCGAGAGCATCTTCTTCCACAGCTCGAGCGCCTCGACCTTCTGGCCGAACAGCTTCCCGTTCTCGGCCATCTTCTCGTAATGGAGATAGCGTTCCTCGAACTTCTTTCCGTAGAGATCGTGGAGATCTTTCGTCTGGTTCGAGCGGAAGAGGGTCCAGGGCTGCCGGGCCTCCAGGCGCTTCATGAACAGGTCGGGGATCCAGTTCGCCGTGTTCATGTCGTGCGTGCGGCGGCGGTCGTCTCCCGTGTTCTTGCGCAGCTCGAGGAACTCGTAGAGGTCGTTGTGCCAGGTCTCGAGGTAGGCGCAGCCGGAGCCCTTCCGCTTTCCGCCCTGGTTGACGGCCACGAGCTGGTCGTTGTGCAGCTTGAGGAAGGGAATCACGCCCTGGGACTCGCCGTTCGTGCCCCCGATGTAGGCGCCGGTGCCGCGCACCGCCGTCCAGGAGCCGCCCAGGCCGCCGGCCCACTTGGCCAGATAGGCGTTCTCGGCGATGCCGCGCTGGAAGATGCCCTCGATCGAGTCATCAACGTAATAGAGATAGCATGAGCTGAGCTGAGAGTGCAGCGTCCCCGCATTGAAGAGGGTCGGCGTGGACGAGCAGAACCGGCGCGACTTGTAGAGGGCGTAGAGGGCAGCGATCTTCGCCTCGCGGTTTTCCGACTCGCCGAGGAAGAGGCCCATCGAGACCCGCATCCAGAAGAACTGGGGCGTCTCGATCCGGCGGGCGGGCTTGGAGACCTTGTCCACGATCAGGTAGCGGTCGTACAGGGTCTGGATGCCGAGGAAGTCGAACTCGAGGTCGCAGGACGGGTCGAGCGCTGCTCCGAGGCGCGCGAGGTCGTACTCGAGGAGCTTGGGATTCAGCCGCTTGATGGCTACGCCGTGCTCGAGGTACCGCTTGAAGGCGCGCTGGTGGAATTCCTTCAGCTTTCCGATGCCGTCGACGACGATGTCCCAGCCGAGGACCTCCTCGTAGATGTAGGTGAGCTGGATGCGGCCGGCGAACTTGGCGAAGTCCGCGTCCTTTTCGATCAGCGTCTTCGAATTCAGGATGATCGTGGCGTCGAGGTCCTTCTGGGTGATCTGGTCGTAGATCGAGCGCCGGAGCTCCTGCTCGATCTGCTCGGCCGTGAGGCAGAGCTCGAGGTCGATCCGGGCGAACTCGATCCGCTTGCGCAGGTCGGCGCCGTCCCAGAAGTGGTTCTGGCCGTCCGCGCGCTTGACGACGACCATCGTCTCCTGGCCGGGAGCGACCTGCTCGACCGTCGCCAAGGCGGATTCCGTCTGGTCGAACTTCCCCGCGGAGCGGGCGGCGGCCCGCTCGGCGCGGAAGAGGATATAGGCCTCGGCCACCTTGTAGTGGCCGGCCTTCATCAGCTCTTCCTGGACCATGTCCTGGATCTCCTCGATGTGGACGAAGGCCTGCTTGGAGGCCTGCACCCGCTCGGATACCGCGCGGGTGATGGCCACCGCCGGCGAGGAGTCGCGGTGGAGGGAGAGGAAGGTCTTGCGGATCGCGATCTCGATCTTCTGGTCGTTCCAGGGAACGACCTGGTTGTTGCGCCGGATGACGCGGAAAGTCGCGTGCGCCGCCGCGTCGCGGTCGAAGGAGAGCTTGCGCGCCCGGTTGATGAGGAGGCTCTTCGCCACGAAGTAGGCGTTGTTGTCGACGAGCGTCTTCTCGATCAGCTCGTAGAGGGCGTTCAGCGTCAGCCGGAGCGGGTTTTGGTCGGCGGCGAGGCTGGTCAGCGTGCCGGCGAGTTCGCTGCAAATCCCGATAATCCAAGCGCGGTTGTCGGGCGTGAATATCTCCTTCTCCCCGCGCGCGAGGCACACATTCGTCAGTGCCTTGCCGAGCGTGTCGGCCACCTCGGCCAGCGCGAAGCGCTCATCGCCATGCGGGCAGACGAGCACGATCGGCGGCACGGGGATGTCCTCGGACGCGAGGATGTCGCGCCAGGCGTAATGGGGTTTCTGTTCGACCGGAGTGTGGACGGTGCGCTTGAGGGCGAGGTCGTGCGCGAGGGAAGGTGTGCTCATGAGAGGATGTCGTGACGGAATTGAAACAAATAAGGTGAAGCGAAGCGCCTGGAAGGAAGCCGCGGGCTGTCCTGGAAAGGCAGCACCGGAAAACGTTAAAGCTAAAGCTGTTAGGAGGAGTTGCCGGGTTCGGACCGGGGGCGGGCCCGATTACCCGGAGCCTAACGCTGAAAATCGAAACCTGAAATCAGAGTTCGTCGTCCGAGGCGACGGAGAGGGAAGATGCTTTTTGGTACTCGGTGACCCGGCCTTCGAAGAAATTCTGCTCCTTCTTGATGTCCATCATCTCGGCGAGCCACGGGAGGGGATTCTTGATGCCGCTGGAGAGCGGCGCCAGGCCGCAGCCTTCGAGGCGGCGGTCGGCGATGTAGTCTATGTAGGTAAGAAAATCCTCGAGGCGAAGGCCGACGGCGTTGACGGGCAGGCAGTCGCGGATGAATTCCTTCTCGAGGTCCACGGCCTCGCGCATCAGGCCGCGGAGCTCCTCCTTGAATTCGGAGGTCCAGATCTCCCGGTTCTCCTCGACCAGGTCCATGAAGAGGTTGCGGAAGACCTCGATGTGATTGGACTCGTCCCGAAGGGTGTAGCGGAACATCTGGCCGATCCCGGGGATCTTGTTCTGGCGGTAGAGGGAGAGGACCATGCCGAAGAGCCCGTAGAACTGGGTGCCTTCCATGCACTGGCCGAAGACGAAGATGTTCTTCGCCAGGAGCTTCTTGTTCTCCGGCCGGGTGAGATCGATGTCCCGGCGCAGTTCGCGCGAGATGCGGGTGACGAACTCGTTCTTCCGGACGATGGTCGGCACGTCCTCGAACATCGCCTCGCACTCGTGGGGGTTGATCCCCAGCGAGGCGATCATGTACAGCAGCGAATCGGCGTGGATGTTCTCCTCGTGCGCGTGCCGGCCGAGGACGAGCTTCAGCTCAGGGGCCGTCACAAGCTCTCGGACGACGTGCTGGATGTTGTCGCCCACGATTCCCTCGGCCGCCGAAAAATAGCCGATGCCCATCCGGATGATCCAACGGTCCACCTCGGCCAGCGCCTTCTCGTCGCGCCACTGCTCGATATCCTTGCCCATCGGGATGTCCTCCGGCTCCCAGTGGTTCGCCTTCATCTTGCGGTAGAGGTCGTAGGCCCACTGGTACTTCAGGGGAAGAAGGTTGAACGTCATGGTCGCGCGCCCGTTGATCACCTTCTTGGCGGCGAATGCGGCTTCCGCCTTCGCCTGGTCGAGGACGAAGGTTTTGGAGCCGACCTGGAATGTCTTGAGCATGGTCAAATATGGCTTGAACGGCTGAATTTGCGAAATTTCTTGAGGGGAAATTGCTGTTCTGAGGGCACGGAAGGCCCAGGCGAACAAAACTTGTTAGAACTTATTTACGGGTTGTTGACCACTAGGGGATGTGGTCGCCTGCCTCCGAGACCACAACCTATGGGAACCTGCCAATTACCCGTCAATAGGTTTGTGGCCTTTTTGTGTTAAATTTTTCCAATTTCCCCGCGGCGCCCGGGAGCCGCCTCGATTTCCCAGGGGGGACGTCGGGAAGCCGGGTTTGATTTTTGCCCGGGATTCCGCCGTAACCTCCTGCGTGCCGCCTCAAGAAGCCCCGCGCAGCCCCGCCCAGCCCCGCCCGCAGGGCGTCCGCACGGCGCTCGCCGCGGCCGCCCTCGTCCTGCTGGGGCTCCTCGCGCTGCGCCCCGCCCTCTCCGGCGGCTGGCTCTGGGACGACGGG
>CAZJNA010000116.1:0-9822 GCA_964547325.1 uncultured Opitutaceae bacterium
GTCGCCCCCTGGGTCTTGAACGCAAGGCCGGAGGCCCTGACCCTTTCCACGACGTCGCTGACGTCGGGGGACTGCATGTAGCCGTAGTGCGCGTTAGCGCGCCAGATGCCGGCGCCGATTTCAGCGAGCTGCATCCGTTCGGCGTCGGGAACCGAAGGGACGTCCTCGGTCAGGATGCTCATCAGGATGATCGTCTGGTGGAGGCAACGGTTGGCCTTCACGTGGTGCAGGAGGGCGATCGGCGTGCCCCTGGGCGAGCCCACCATGAAGATGGCGGCGCCGGGGACGCGGGTGACATACTTGCTGCAGGCGATCTTGGTCAGCTCGGACTCGGTCACGTTGCCGCCATAGACCCGCTCGAAGATCGCGTCGCGGCCCGTCTTCCAGGTGTGCATGACCGCGAGGACCATGGCCGCGATCGCCAGGGGGAACCAGCCGCCGTCGGCGAGCTTCCTCGCGTTCGAGAGGAAGAAGGCCACGTCTATAACGAGGAAGATGGCGCAGAGCGGGCCGATCTGCCACAGGGGCCATTTCCAGTTCCGGTGCGCGACGATGAAATACGCGACCGTCGTTATCCCCATCGTTCCGGTTACAGCGATGCCGTAGGCGGAGGCGAGCCGGTCGCTCGAGCCGAACAGGGCCGCGGTCAGGATGCATCCGATCGCGAGGAGCGTGTTGACGAACGGCACGTAGATCTGCCCCGACTGCTCGGCGTTCGTGTAGTTGATTTTGAGCCGGGGGAAGTAACCGAGCTGGATCGCCTGGCGCGTGAGGGAATAGGCCCCGGAGATGAGCGCCTGGCTCGCGATGATGGCGGCGGCGATCGACAGGGCGGTCAGGGTCGCGCGGGCCGTTCCCGCGGGCGCCATGGCGAAGAAGGGATTCTCGCTGGTGGCGGGGTGGGCGAGGATGAAGGCGCCCTGCCCGAAATAGTTCAGCACGAGGCCGGGGAACGCGATGCCGTACCAGGCGAGGGCGATGAAGCGCTTGCCGAAGTGGCCCATGTCGGCGTACAGGGCCTCGGCGCCGGTGATCGCGAGGACGACCGAGCCGAGGAGCGTGACGACCTGCGCGGGCGGATGGTGGAGGAGAGCGAGGCCGTAGGCGGGATTGAGCGCCCGCAGGACCGCCGGGGTCTTTGCCAGGTGCCAGACGCCGAGGAGGCCGAGCGCCGCGAACCATACGAGCATCACGGGTCCGAACACGCCGCCGATGCTCTTCGTCCCCTTGTGCTGGAACCAGAAGAGCCCGGCCAGGATGACGCAGGCCATCGCCGGGACGAACGGAGTGAAGTCCGGGCTGATCGCGTTGAAGCCTTCGGCCGCGCCCAGGACCGAGATCGCCGGTGTGATGATCCCGTCGCCGTAGAGGAGGGCCGCGCCGATCAGGATCATGACGACGACCGGCCCCAGGCCGCGCCGGAGGGGCCTGCCGTCCGGGCCGGGTGCATTTCCTGTGTGGATCAGCGCGAGCAGGGCGAAGATGCCGCCTTCGCCCTGATTGTCCGCCTTCATGACATACCAGAGGTACTTCACGCTGACGACGAGGACGAGCGACCAGAAGATGAGGGAAAGGACGCCGAGGACCCCGTCGGTGCGGTCGCCGGCGGGCATGTGGGCCACGCATTCCCGCATGGTGTAGAGGGGGCTCGTGCCGATGTCCCCGAACACGACGCCCAGGGCGCCGAGGCAGAGTGCGCTTTTGACGCTGGCGCTGAGGTTCTTGGGCGGGTGGCTGGTCATCCGGGAAATAGGAAGTGTTGCAATCCCCGTGCCGGGGCCAAGCTGTTTCCTTGAATCCGGCCGGCACGGCCCTAGCGTGGCCGGATGCGTCCCGCCTGGAGGCCCGTCACATCCTACTCGGACATCCTTTACCACAAGGCGGACGGGATCGCGAAGGTGACGATCAACCGGCCGAATAAGCGGAACGCCTTCCGGCCGGAGACCGTGGCCCAGATGATCGAGGCCTTCACGGACGCGCGCGAGGACCCCTCGATCGGGGTCGTCCTTCTGACGGGCGCGGGGCCGCACACCGACGGAAAGTACGCCTTTTGCTCAGGTGGAGACCAGAGCGTGCGGGGATCCGCCGGCTATGTGGGCGAAGACGGGATCCCGAGGCTCAACGTCCTTGAACTCCAGAAATTGATCCGGTCCATGCCCAAGGTGGTGATCGCGCTCGTGGCCGGCTATGCGATCGGCGGGGGGCACGTCCTCCACGTCGTCTGCGACCTGACGATCGCGGCGGACAACGCCGTCTTTGGGCAGGTGGGGCCCCGGATGGGCAGCTTCGACGGTGGATTCGGATCGGGCTACCTCGCCCGGATCGTCGGGCAGAAGAAGGCCCGGGAGATCTGGTACCTTTGCCGGCAGTACGGCGCCAAGGAGGCCCTGGAGATGGGCCTCGTGAATGCGGTCGTCCCTGTGAAGAAGCTCGAGGCCGAGGGGGTCAAATGGGCCCGCGAGGTGCTCGGCCACAGTCCGCTCGCGATCCGGTGCCTGAAGAGCGCCTTCAACGCGGACACGGACGGCCAGGCGGGCCTCCAGGAGCTCGCCGGCAACGCCACGCTTCTCTACTACATGAGCGGGGAGGCCCGGGAATTCCACCGGGCCCAGCGCGAGAAGCGCCGCCCCGACGCCCGAAAATTTCCATGGAACCCATGACAAAACCCTCAGGATATTTCACCGGCCGCGACATCGTGCGCTGGGGCATCATCGGCTGCGGCGACGTGACCGAAATCAAGAGCGGTCCCGGCTTCAGAAAAGCCGCGGGCTCCGCCCTGGTCGCCGTCATGCGGCGAAACGGCGCCCTTGCGGCCGACTATGCGAAGCGGCACGGCGTCGCGCGTTCCTACGACAACGCGGACGCGCTGATCGCCGATCCTGAGGTGGACGCGGTCTACGTGGCCACGCCGCCGGACACCCATGCGGACTATGCCCTCAAGGTCGCGGCCGCGGGGAAGCCCGCGTACGTGGAAAAGCCGATGGCGCGGAACACGCCTGAATGCGACCGCATGATCGCGGCATTCGCCCGGGCAAAGCTGCCCCTTTTTGTCGCCTACTACCGGCGCCGGCTGCCCCGGTTCCTCGAGGTTCAAAAGCTGATCGCCGAGGGCGCGCTCGGCAAGGTGACGGGAGTGCGCTACATGGCCTCGTCCCCGCGCCACCGGGACGATGCCGGCTGGCGGCTCGACGCCGAAAAGGCGGGCGGCGGGCATTTTCTGGACGTCGGCTCGCATGTTCTCGACCTGATGGATTTCTTTTTCGGACCGCTTGAGGACGTCGCCGGGACGGCGGCCAACCTCGGGGGGAGCTGCTCGGTGGAGGACGTCGTCGCCATGAGCTTCCGGTTCGGCAGCGGCCTCCCCGGCTCGGCCGCCTGGAATTTTGCGAGCGCGGCGACCGAGGACACGTTCGTGATCACCGGCACCGAAGGCCGGGTGACCTTCTCCGTCTTCACGAACGACCCCCTTCAGCTTGAGGACAAGAGCGGGACGAGCACGATCGACCGCCCGAACCCGCCGCATGTCGCCCAGCCGCTCATCCAGACGGCCGTCGACGATCTCCTGGGCCGCGACGCCTGCCCGAGCACGGGCGAGTCGGCCCGGCGGACGACCCAGGTCATGGACACGGTCCTGTCGGCTTATTACGGCGGCCGGACCGACGCGTTCTGGCTTAGGAAGGCCACCTGGCCCGGGCTGCGCCGCTAGCGGCGCAGCTACTTTCCCAGGCTCGCGCGGAGCGAGGTCAGCTGGCCGGCGCTCCCGAGGAGCTGGTTCCGGCCTGCGATGAACTTGGCGTACTCGTCTATGAAGATCTTGCCCGGGGGTCGGAAATCGAACTCCTTCGGGTGGTCCCGGAAGAACTCCCGGTGGACGCGGGTCCAGACGAGCCGCCCGTCCGTGTCTATGTTGATCTTGGTCACGCCGAGCTTCGCGGCGGGCAGGTACTCGTTCACGTCGACTCCGACCGCGTCGTCGATCTGGCCGCCGGCGGCGTTGATGCGCTTCACCTCGTCCGCGGGCACCGAGGAGGAGCCATGCATCACCAGGGGGAAGCCGGGAATCAGTTTCTTGATCTCCCTCAGCACCTCGAAGTGCAGGGACTGCCTGCCCTTGAACTTGTAGGCGCCGTGGCTCGTCCCGATCGCGCAGGCGAGGGAGTCGCAGCCGGTCTTCTTTACGAAATCCTGGGCCTCGACGGGATTGGTCAGCGTGGCGTGCCCGTCCTCGACCTTGATGTCCTCCTCGACTCCGCCGAGCATGCCGAGCTCGGCCTCGACACTCAGGCCCTTGGCGTGGGCGGCAGCGACGACCCGCTTCGTGATCTCGACGTTCTTGTCGAAGGTCTCGTGGGAGGCGTCGATCATGACGGAGCTGTAGAAACCCGACTTGATGCAGTCGTAGCAGGTCTCCTCGTCGCCGTGGTCGAGGTGGACGGCGAAGATATTATCGGGGAATATCTCGCCCGCGGAGCGGATGATCGCCTCGAGCATATGCTTGTCCGTGTATTTCCGCGCCCCCTTTGAGATCTGGATGATGAAGGGGGCCTGCGACTGGCTGCAGCCGCGGAAGAGTCCCATCGCCTGCTCGGCGTTGTTTATATTGTAGGCCCCGACGGCGTACTGCCCGTAGGCGTGCTTGAAGAGCTGCGCGGTGGTGACGATCATGGAAGGAGAAATCGGAAAGCGGGGAAGGCAAAGCGGAAATCGGAAAGCGGAAATCGGAAGAGGGGAATCTCTTCAACGGATGGTGGAGTGTCGAATCTGAATTCGCATCAAGCAGGCGCCGCGCCAGCCAGCACCCTTTCCGGATGCAGGTTTCCGCTTTCCGCTTTCCGATTTCCGCTTTGCCTTCCCCGCTTTGCCTTCCCCGCTTTTTCTTCAGCCTCCGCCGCCGCGGTTTCCGCCACCGCCACCGCCACCACCACCACCGGCACCGCCACCGCCACCGCCCGCGTTCTGGCGCGAGGCCCTGAGCATCTGCTGGATCTGCTGCTGGGCCTGCTGCTGCTGCTGCAATTGCTGGAGCGCCTGGAGCTGGGGCGCGGAGAGGACGGTCTGCGCCGCCGTGATCACCTCGTTCGTGATGGGCACGCCCTGGTTGCCACCGCCGAATCCGCCGAATCCTCCGCCGCCGCGATTTCCACCGCCGCCGCCGCCGGCTGCGGCGTTCGCCGTCTGGCCGGAATTCTGGGAGAGTATCTGAAGAAGCTGGCTCGACTGCTCGTCTGTGAGGGGAGCCGACGTGTAGCTGAGCGACTGCTGGACCTGGGTGACCGTGTTTCGCTGGGGAAGGGTCTGCTGGTATTGCTGGTACTGAGCATAGCCGTCCGTGCCGAGCTGGGACTGGATCTGCGTGTCCACGCCGGCCTGGGCCGAGGCGATCGCCTGTTGGAAGGCCTCGGGATCGGTCCTCGGATTCAGCCCCTGCTGCATCGCCGCCATCCGCGCGTCCTGCTGGGCCTGCTGCTTCTGGACGAGGAGATTCTTGAGCTGGTCCACCTGCTCGGGGGAGAGGTTCAGGCTCTTGAAGAGCGCCGCATAGCGGGCGTCGAGCTGGGACTTCATCTGGATCGCCATCAGCTTCTGCACCTGGGGGTTGTTCATCAGGGCCTGGAATCCGCCGAAAGGTCCGCCGCGGTTGCCCCGCCGGCCGGCTGCGGGCGGCGCGTTGCCGAGGTCCGTTCCCGTAGCGTCCTGGCTGTCCGCAATGGCCTGGCCCGCCAGGGCGCGGGCGGCGGCGAGCTGGTCCTGGGTTGCCTTCAGGCGCCGCTGCAGATCGGCGAGGCGCCGCTCGAGATCGGCGCGATCGCTGCCGCTGCCGATTGCCACGCGCAGACGGATCAGCTCCTGGTATTGGTTCCAGGCGAGGACTCCACCGCCAAGGAGGAGCAGCGCGAGCAGGACAATGAAAGCGTTCTTCAGGGACTTCATAGGCAGCATGACGCAGCCCTGACGGCAAAGTTACCCGGCGGCCGGCGGCTCGGGAGCGGCGGGGCCTTCGGGAGCCGCCGCCGGCTTGCGCTTCCCGCGCGGCTTTTTTGGGGCGTTGGGATCTTTGGGCGCGCGGGGGAGGAATTCGAAGCCGGTCGAGCCGTCGGGCTTGAGGACGAGGAACGCGCTGAACGGGCGCCGGGTGCGCTGGCTCCAGAACTTTTCGAGGAGGTCGGTCTTACTGTTCTCGAGAAGCTTCATAAACTGTTCCAGCGGAATGTCGCGGGACAGGATGCGCCGGGACAGACGCGCCAAGACCTTGTCCTCGCCGTTCACCACCTGGCGGACGACGTAGCTCTGGGGGGTCTCGTAGATTTCGCTTCCGGGGCCGAACTTTGCCGGCGCCGGCATCAGGGGCTTGAGCCCCGTGAAGTCTATCTTCACCGCGCCCGTGGCGTCGCGCTGGCCGTCGAAGACAAATCCGACCTTCTTTTCCTCGGGATTGTAGCGGAGGACGGCGCTGAAGGGCTTTCCCGCCTTCGATCGGAAGCCGTCGAGGGGGCCGATCTGGCCCTTCGCCAGGATGTCGCGGATCTCGGACTCGTCCATCTTCCGGTTGCCAATGACCTTGTAGACCATGAGCTCGCCGTCCTGCGATTTGTAGCCGCGGAGCGTCTCGCGGAGCGGCTTTCCGTCGGTCGGGGAGGGGATGTCGGTCACGCGGGCGACCGAGTCGTCCTCCTCGAATTTCTTGACCCGATTGACCATGCCCTTCGTCTGCGCGACGATCTCGGCCATGAACTTGTCGCGGGTGAACTTCTTCTGCTCCATCTGGCGGAGCTTGTATTCCCAGTCGCCGGTCATGGCCGGGCTTGTGATCTCCTCGGCCTTCACGGCTGTCAGGAATTGCAGCAATTGCTCGGCCTTGGCCGTCGGGATCAGCTCCCGCTGCGCGCGCTCCATGTAGCGGGAATTGATCAGGCCGTCGATCGTGTCGGCGCGCGTCGCCGGCGTTCCGAGCCCGCGCTCCTTCATCGCCTCGGCGAGTTCCTCGTCCTCGACGAGTTTCCCCGCGCCTTCCATGGCGGAGAGGAGCGTGGCCTCGGTGTAGCGCGGCGGCGGCTTCGTCGTCTCGGAATGCAGCTCGGCCGCGGCGGTCTTCGCCTTGGGCGGCGTTCCATCGGCGGCGTCGAGGGCCGGCAGGGCCTTGGAATTCGGATCGTCGTCCTCGAGGGTCGTCTTTCCGTAGACGGCGAGCCAGCCGGGGAAGGTGAGCACCTTCCCCTCGGTCTTGAAGGTGTGCGCGGCGACGACGCTCAGGCGGGTCGTGATGTCGAACTCCGCCGATGGAAAGAAGGCGGCCACGAAGCGCCGGGCGATCATGTCGAAGATCTTCGCCTCGAATTCGTCGAGCGTGGCGGGGTTCGCCTCGACGGTGGGTATGATCGCGAAGTGATCGGAGATCTGCGCGTTGTTGAAGATCCGCTTGTTCGGCCTGAGCCAGCCCGCGGCGAGCAGCTTCTGGGCGTGGGTCCCCAGGTCGCCCTTCAGGTTTTCCAGCGCCTGCTGGCAGGTGGGCAGATAGTCCTCGGGCAGCGCCCGGGAATCCGTGCGGGGATAGGTGATCACCTTGTGCCGCTCGTAGAGGGCCTGGGCGATCTGGGAAGTGCGGCGCGCGGAGATCCCGAAGCGGTTGTTCGCCTCGCGCTGGAGGGTCGTCAGGTCGTAGAGCCGGGGAGACGCCTGGGTGCTTCCCTTTTTCTCCTCGGAGACCGCGGCGGGCGGCTGGCCCTGGCAGGCCGCGTAGACCGCGTCCGCATGGGCCTTCTCCCAGATCCGGTCGATCCGGTCGTGCTCGTCGTCCTCGGACTTCTTGAAGTTCGGGCGCTGGTAGACGCCCTCATAGGAGCCCTTTGAGACGTCGAAACTAGCGGTCACGCGCCAGTAGGCTCGGGTCTTGAAATTGCGGATCTCGAGCTCGCGCGCGTACACGATCGCGAGGGTGGGGGTCTGCACGCGGCCGACGGAGGCGACGTTGCCGGCCCGGGAGCCGAACATGCGCTTCGTCAGGGCCCGGGTCCCGTTGATCCCGATCAGCCAGTCGCTCTCGCTGCGGCAGCGTGCGGCGTCGGCCAGGCCCTTCATCTGCTCGCCGTCGCGGAGGTTCTGGAAGGCCTCGCGAATGCCGGTCGCCGTCATCGTCTGCATCCAGGCCCGCTTCACGGGCAGCTTGCACTTCGTCAGCTGGTAGAGGTAGGTGAAGATGAGCTCGCCCTCCCGCCCGGCATCGCAGGCATTGATGACGGTTTCGATGTCCTTCCTAGCGAGAAGCTTTTTCAGGGCGTCGTAGCGCTCCTTCGACTGTTCTATCGGTTTAAGGCCGAATTTTTCCGGGATGATCGGCAGGACTTCGAGGCGCCAGAAGCCGTACATCTTCTTGTCGATGTCCTCGGGCATGAGGAGCTCCACCAGGTGCCCGACGGCGTTCGAGATGACGTATTCGTCATTCTCGAAGTGGTCGCCCTTCTTGGGGATTTTTCCTAGGGCGCGCGCGAGATCGGCCGCAACGGACGGCTTCTCCGCGATGATGAGCGTCTTCATGAAGAGGCGAGCGGTTAGGCTTCGCCGACCCGAAGTGCAAGAAATAGTTTTTTAACGCGCTTGCGATATATGGGGTGTTCCAACTCCGAACGCCGCAATCGCACGGCGCGTCGCAACCACTTCGGGAGCGCGGCGTCCGCCGCTGAATCCGTCAATGGCGCTCGGCGGCGGGCGGGAGGCGGTCGGGCTTCCCGTCGTCGGGGCGCGGGGCTGAGATGTGGCCGATGACGTCGAAGGCGATGTGGACGGCCTCCGGCGGCCCGGAAATCAGGAGGAGCTTCGTCGCGGCGTCGAACAGCAGGCGAAGGGCTTTTGCGTCGTGCGTGGGATCGAGCTGCCAGGCCGCGCGGACCGCGGCCTCGATTTCGTCCAGCGAGTGGGTCTTCAATTCGTCGGTCAAGGGGTAGGAACGGGTGAGGTCCCCTGGGCCGCGGTTGACCTCGGCCTGGCGCTTCTCGACCGCAAAGATGTTCGAATTCCAGTCGCCGCCGAGGCTGAGCCCGTGCGGGCGGAGGATGGCGTCGAGAGCCTGGGCGAAGTCGTAGACGTTCGCGTTCTGCACGGAGATCGCGGGCAGGACGGTCGTCAGGTCGTCGGAATCGCCGATCAGGTTGAAGCCCGACCCCGACTTCGTCAGGACCGCGACGAGCTGGGCGATCGTCCCACCCGGGAAGTCCACCGAAACCGTCGGCGGAGGCTTCGGGGTCGTCAGGGAAGCGGTGGACGGAGAAAGCGGAAAGCGGAAAGCGGAAGGCGGAGGCGGAGAAGGCGGGGACGGAGAAAGCGGAAAGCGGAAAGCGGAAGGCGGAGGCTGAGGGGAAGGAGCGTCCTCAGCGCGAATGCCCGAGGCACCGGCCGCGATCGCGATCGCGGCGAACCGGAGGGGCGCTCGGAGGGCAGGCTTCACGTCATTGCGCCAGCTTTGGAGTTTCCGCGAGCGCGCTGTCCAGGGACTTGAGCATGTCGGCGATCGTGGCGTCCGTCTCGTCGCCCATGTTCGAGATCCGGAAGGTCTTGCCCTTGAGTTTTCCGTAACCGCCGTCGATCACGAGCTTGTGCTTCGACTTGAGCGTCTTGTTGAGGGCCGCGAGGTCGACGTTCTGGGTGTTCGCGAAGCAGTTCAGGGTCACCGAGCCGTAGCCCTCCTTGGGGAAGAGCTTGAAGCCCTTGCCGAAGACGAAGTCGCGCACGGTCTTGTTCAGCCGCGCGTGGCGGGCGTGGCGGACTTCGATCCCCTCGGCGGCGATGTCCTCGAGCTTGGACTTGAGGGCGTAGATCAGCGGGATGACC
>CAZJNA010000117.1:0-9706 GCA_964547325.1 uncultured Opitutaceae bacterium
GTCGATGTTTCCGGGCATGAGCGCCGGTCGGAGCCGTTCCTTAGCCGCCCGGGTGCGCAGGAAAACTATCCTCGCAGGACAGCAGTTGGCGCTGGTCGGCCCCCATTTCAGCAGGTCGTAGAGCTGTCTCAGCAGGCCGTCCTCGACCGGCCGGTCGAGCCACGCGCTGTGCGTCCGGGCCGTGCGGAAAAGGACATCGAAGTCGCGGTTACTGAGGCGGGTTCCCGACTCCTCATCGATTGATTGTGGGTTCTTCATTGGTGCTTACTGTAGACGAAAGATCCCACCTGTCCCATGGGGTGGAACCCGGCCTTCAGGTTAGAAACGCCGCGAGCGATCGTTCGCCCGCGGCGGTTACACAACTTGCAAAAGGATCCTCAGGCGTGCATCGGGTGTTCCGCGTGAGCTCCATGGCCGTCCTGATGGCAGTGTTCCGAGTCATCCGCCGCAGCCTGCAGCTTCTGGTTCTGGTCCGGTGTCAGGAGAGCGAGGATTTTCTCGTGGTTGGCCTTGTGCTGTTTCTTCGCCTCAGTGCAACGGGCCGCTTGCTCCTGGGTTAATTGCGAAATCTTCGCCTTCTGGTCGTCCGTGAGCTTCATCGACTCGACGAGCTGAAGGGCCTCTTCAAGGCGATGCACGACACAGGTGGGGTCCGGGCCGCCGGATGACGGCGTCGGGTGGGCTGCCGTCACGGGCGGCGTGGTGCGTGCGACGGGCTGGTTGGGCTTGGCGTTGGGCGAGGCGACGGGCGCCGTGGGTTTTTGTGATGTGACCATCCATTGACAATGCGCCCGATCACACTTCAGAGATATGGGGTCTAATCCTCCCAGCCATCCGGCCGATGTTTCCGGTGTTCTGCGGGATCTCCGGCTGGAACAGGACGATGTGCAGCACGCGAAAACTACTTTCGTCGGGACTTGATGACCTTCGTGACCTCGCGCAGCTGGGTCTTTTTCTTCACGTCCTCGCGCTTGTCGAAGAGCTTCTTCCCCGTGCAGAGCGCGATCTCCACCTTGACGAGCGCCTCCTTGAAATACATCCGGAGCGGCACCAGGGCTTTCCCCCCGGCCTTCAGGGCGAGCGCAATCTTCCGGATCTGATGGGTGTGGAGGAGGAGCTTGCGCGGCCTCCTCGGGTCGTGGTTCTGGAGGTTGCCGAAGGCGTAGGGATCTATGTGGGCGTTGTGCAGCCAGATCTCGCCCTTCTCGACGCGGCCAAAGGAGTCGCTGATCTGGGCCTGGCCGCCGCGGATCGACTTCACCTCGGTGCCGAGCAGCTTGATGCCGGCCTCGAACCGCTCATCGACAAAATAGTCGCGCAGCGCCTTGGCGTTGCGGATCTCGGTGTGCCGAGCGGCGTCTTTTTTCGGCGCGGCCATGAATTCCTTCGCTCGGACGGTAGCGCCCAGGCGAAGCGACCGGAAGAATAAACCGGTCCGGGCGGGCCGCCTAGGCGGCCGCCACGTCGTCGCCCGCGTCGTAGCTGATCTTGTCCTCGATGATTTCGCGCAGGGCGATATCCTCGGAGGTCAGTTTTTCAAGGGACTCGACGAGAGGACGGTTGCCACGCCTGAGCTGCTTGACGCGGCGGGACACCACATTGATCAGGATGTTCGGGTCCTGGATCTTCAGAAGGGCCTGTTTGATGTAGTCGTCGCGCATGATCGGAGGGAGTCTAGGGTGGAAAAGGGGTCAGAATGACCCACCCGAGGGAGCTCGGTCAAGGGCAAAGGGGGCGTGCAATTCGGCATGGGAGGGGTCCTCCGGGGCCACGCTCCGCCAAGACCCAATCTGGTCGCCGCAGCCGGCCTCACCCTCAAGGGGATCGGCCCCGAGGCGACCATGAGGCTTCGCTATGCCCCTTCCGGATCCCTCCCGTGCCGAATTGCACCAATGCCATGAGTGCCGAGCTTGTCGTCAGGCGGGAACGAGTCTGAAATCGATTTATGCTCATCGCTTGGACCACCGTAGCCACCCGCGCTGAGGCCGACCGCCTGGCGTCGGAAGCGGTAAGGCTCGGTCTGGCCGCCTGCGTCCAGGTGGACGGGCCGGTCCGTTCGCATTACAGATGGGAGGGGAAGGTGGAGAATGCGGAGGAATTCCGGCTCTGTTTCAAGTTCATGCCGGATCGGCTGAAGGCGCTCGAGGCTTTCGTCCTCGGGCATCATCCGTATGAGACACCGGAGTGGCTCGTGGTGAAGGCCGAGCGGGTCTCGGAAAAGTACTTGTCTTGGGCGGGGGCGGACCCTACGAATCAGCCCCTTTAAGAGCTCGGAACCCAATCATTTATCTCCCATGTCGCAGCACAAAAGCCTCCAGGGCGCGAACGGTATCGTCCGCAAGCGCAACGTACTCAAGCGCTTCGAGCGCCTCGACCTTCTGAAAAAGCGGGGCCAGTGGAAGGCCGGCGAGCGCGTCATGGGCCTCCGGAAGACCAAGCCGGACATCTGAGAAGTCCGGGACCCCTTTTGGCAGGCAGCAACCGCTGCCTGCCTTTTTTTACCCCATGGCTGAACTCGCGAAGCACCTGATCGATATCGTCCTGCACTTGGACGTGCATCTGCAGGGCATCATCGCCCAGTACGGGCTGTGGACCTATG
This sequence comes from uncultured Opitutaceae bacterium, assembly GCA_964547325.1. GTDB lineage: Bacteria > Verrucomicrobiota > Verrucomicrobiia > Opitutales > Opitutaceae > Palsa-1447. The sequence continues at coordinate 2,600 of CAZJNA010000117.1, forward strand.
CCCTGCTCTTCCTGATCATCTTCGCGGAGACCGGTCTCGTCGTGACGCCATTCCTGCCGGGCGATTCGCTGCTCTTCGCGGCGGGCGCCCTGTGCGCCGGGACCGTCCTCAATGTGCATCTCCTGGTGGTCCTGCTGTCGATTGCCGCAGTGGTCGGCAATTTGGTGAACTACGCCGTCGGATCCTACCTGGGACCCAAGGTCTTCAGCCGCGAGGATTCCTGGCTGCTAAGGAAGAAGCACCTCGATCAGGCCCACGCCTTCTTCGAAAAATACGGCGGCCGCTCGATCATCCTGTCCCGCTTCATGCCCATCATCCGGACCTTTGTCCCATTCGTGGCCGGCGTGGGCCGGATGCCCTATCCCCGGTTCTTCCTCTTCAACCTCGTCGGCGGCTGCACGTGGATCGTCGCCCTCACCTATCTCGGCTACTTTTTCGGGGGCACCGAGCTCGTGAAAAAGAATTTCAGCCTGGTGGTCGTCGCCATCATAGTGATCTCGATGCTTCCGATGGTCATCGAGCTGGGGCGGGCTTGGCTGGGATCGCGGCGGGCAAGCGCGGCCTGATCAATCTCGCCATCGCGAAATCGGTGCGGCGGCAAGGCCGTTACGGTCCGGGGCCGGCCGGAGCGATGATGATTTCAAGGGCAAAGGGCTGGCTTGCACCCGCGCTATTGCTCGCCGTCAGCTCAACCGTAAAGACACCGGCTGTCGTGGGAGTGCCGGAGATGACACGGCCGCACGAATCGGCCGTGACCCCGGGCGGCAGCGTGCCGGCGAGGTGATAGCCGGTGATGGGCCCCGGAGCCGCCACGATCGCGTAGCTGAAGGCGACGCCCACCTGGCCCGATTCCGACGCAGCACTGCTTATGACCGGCGCGCCCGGAGGCGCGATCACCGTAAGCACAAGGGTCGTCGACGGTCCCTGACCGTATGCATTGGCCGCCGACAAGCTGACGTCAAACGTCCCGGCCTCCGTCGGCGTGCCTGTGATTGCGCCATTCGCCGAATCCACACCGAGGCCGGCGGGAAGATTCAAGGCCTGAAAGGAGGTGGGGCCGTTGCTCGCGGTGATTTGATACGCGAAGGGCGCGCCGACCTGACACGGAAAAGCCGCGCCGAGCGGACCGGTCGCCACCGTTGAACTCGTGATGACGGGCGTGAGGGGCGCCGGTTGGCCGATGCTGTAGAAATTATTCGGGCCATAGCCGATATCGGTCGTGGTGAATACCAGCGTCCGGTAGACACCGCCGAGGTCCTGGATGTCCGTCGCCGCTCCCGTCAGCGGGTCGAGCCGGCCGAAAATCGTCGTCCCCGTGACCGGGTCAAGCCGGAGATAGTAGAATTGGCTCGGGCCAAAGCCAAAGCCCACGTTGGTGCTCGTATAGGCGAGGTCGGTGAAGCCGCGGCCGACGCCGAGATTCCATCGATCCGCCGGGCCGGAGAGCAGCGCGGGGATCATGCTGCCGAATATCGTTTCGCCGAACGTGTCGGTCCGGAGGTAATAAAAAAGTTCGGCCCCCCAGCCGCCTGGGTTGTCTGCCGCGAATGACAGGGCGAAGTAGCCGGTTCCCCCCGGCGTGAGCGGCCCTCCAGGTCCGGACATGGGCTTCTGATCGGACACCGTCGGGACGCTTGGCTGGATCAGAGCGAGGTAGTCGGCGATGGCGCCATGGTGGATTGCATAAAAACTAAGCGGCCCGATCAGACTGAGGTTTGCCGCCACGTAGGTCAGTCCCGAGTAGGAGTCCGGGGTGAACGCGTCGCCAATGGTTCCCTGAGGAGTGGCCGCTCCTGTCGGGAGATAGCTGACGAAACCGGCCGAATTGCCCGACGGCGGAACGGCTGCTCCGGTGATCGTGAAGAAATTCGTGGCGGTGGCTCCCGGGAAACCCGAGTTCCCATCGATGTAGCCCAATCCCGACTGGCCACCGCCGATCGTCCAGCGGTTCGTGACGGTTGCGGCGCCGGCTCCCGTCGGGGTTATCGTCACGAAGTTGTCCGCCCGATCTTGTGCCGCCGCGAAAGCGGCGAGCGCCGATATTACCAATATTTTATATTTCATCTGTCTCTCCTTTTTTACGCCGTGCCGCTGCCATTTTTTCGCCGGGTAGTTGTGAACATAGCGCAAAGTATGGTATTTCTCTCATCCTCCCACCATGGGGTGTTCACTACCGGGTCATGGGCAAAGGACCCTAACGGCCTGCTCAGGCGAAATAGGCGTGGCACTCCAAACAAGATCCGCCCCACGGCCGCTTCGCTTCTCCAATCCTTGTATAAACCCGTCGTCGCCCCACAGGTTGCGCCTGATCACCACCCTCCGGAGACACGCATAACACTCTCGAAACCATCCTCACTTCGTTAGGCAACGCTCAACCATTGACGGCCGCGTAGGGTAACACCCCATAGAGGAGCCGTCTCCGACTGCTCAAGATGAACGCTCTCATCAACATGGCGGAAAAAGCAATAAAACGCCCGATCGTTACCAAGGAGAAGAAAGCCAGCGATAACGCCGGAAAGCCGAAAGACAGAGACGGGGCTCCGCATTTGGACGAACAAGTCCACCTGGGAAGCGGCGGGGAGCGGCACCAACTCGCCGGCGGCAACCATCCCACGCTCACAACCAATCAGGGCACCCCGGTCTCTGACAATCAGAACTCGCTCAGGACCAATGCGAGCGGGCCGACCCTTCTGGAGGACTTCGTACTTCGAGAGAAGATAACGCATTTCGACCATGAGCGAATTCCAGAACGTATCGTTCATGCGCGAGGCACGGCGGCGCATGGCTATTTTGAACTAACCGAATCACTGGCGCACTACTCGACCGCAAAGATTCTCACCGAGGTCGGCGAAAAAACGCCTGTATTTACCCGCTTCTCGACGGTTACCGGTGGTGCTGGCTCTGTCGACACTCCGCGAGACGTGCGCGGGTTCGCCGTCAAGTTCTACACCAAGGAGGGCAATTGGGACCTGGTCGGGATCAATATCCCGGTCTTCTTCATTCAGGATGCCATCAAGTTTCCCGACCTCATCCACGCGGTCAAGATGGAGCCCGACCGTGGATTTCCGCAAAGCGCAACTGCCCACGATACGTTCTGGGATTTCATATCGCTGATGCCGGAATCCATGAATATGGTGATGTGGATCATGTCCGACCGCACCATCCCGCGCTCGCTGCGGATGATGGAGGGATTCGGTGTTCACAGCTTCCGGTTGATAAACAAGGCGGGTGAGTCGACCTTCGTCAAATTTCATTGGCGACCAAAGCTGGGCCTGCAATCCACGCTATGGGATGAGGCCATAAAGATTGCAGGGGCTGATCCTGACTTCCATCGGCGTGACCTGTTTGAGGCCATCGAAAAAGGTGATTTTCCCGAGTGGGAATTTGCGGTCCAGCTATTCACGCAGGAACAGGCAGATAAATTCCCTTTTGATCACCTGGATCCGACCAAACTGATTCCGGAAGAACTGGTGCCGCTAAAGGTGATCGGCAGGATGGTATTGGACCGTTGGCCCAACAGCTTCTTTGCCGAAACAGAACAGGTCGCCTATTGTCCCGCGAACATTGTGCGAGGGATCGATTTTTCCAATGATCCGCTGCTGCAGGGCCGTCTTTTCTCCTATCTGGACACTCAGCTACTGCGCCTTGGATCACCGAATTTTAACCAAATCCCGATCAACGCACCGAAGTGCCCGTTCGCCAACCTGCAGCGCGATGGGAAAATGCAGGCGATGCAGCCTAAAGGCCGCGTGAGTTATGAGCCAAATTCCCTGTCGCAAGATGCGCCGCGCGAAAACCCGACCGCCGGCTTCCGCACCGCCAGTGCAAGCGAGAGCGGGGAAAAAGGCCGCGTCCGGGCAGAGAGCTTCGCCGACCATTACAGCCAGGCCCGGCAGTTCTACCGTAGCCAAACCAGATACGAGCAGGCGCACATCGCTTCGGCACTCGTTTTTGAGCTTTCGAAGGTGGAGCACGTTCATGTGCGCCAGGCAATTGTTGCTCACTTGCGCCATATTGAGGAAGACCTCGCCAAACGCGTCGCCAATGGTCTTGCGCTCGAAAAGTTGCCGAGCGCCCCTCCCGTTGCGGCACCCGTGCAGGATAGGGAGCCTTCACCGGCATTGCAGATCATCGGCAAAATGAAAAACACCCTCGTTGGCCGAGCCGTTGGCATCCTGGTCGCAGATGGCTCCGACGGCTCTGTGATCAATGAGTTACGGAAAGCCACCGCCGATGCGGGGGGCCGAGTGAAGATTGTAGCCCCTAAGATCGGCGGTGCGAGGCTTGCCGATGGCTCAATCTTGGAAGCCGACGGACAACTGGCGGGCATGCCTTCCATCATGTTTGACGCGATTGCCGTCATCTTATCGGGCAAAGGCGCAAAGCTGCTGACCAAGGAATCCGCCGCCATTGACTTTATGCGTGACGCATTTTGCCACCTCAAGGCGATTGCCGTCGACCAGGGCGGTCAGGATTTGATTTTAAGAGCGAATATCGAAAGAGATAAGGGGGTCGTCGATGTCAGTGACCTGGCGGCCTTTATTTCCGCCGCCAAGACGCGACAATGGGACCGAGAAGCGTCGGTTCGGATATTGGCATAGTAGCCAACCCTGTGAGAAATGCCCTAAAGGATCCATTGGTTCGGGCGGGCGTTGTTCTCGGCGCAGGGTTCGGAGGCCTTGCGGACGGAATCGTTCTTCATTCGATCCTGGGCTGGCATCATCTGATCTGCTCCGGTGCCACCCTCACCTGTCAGCCCACCTCTATCGATCAGCTTAAGCGCGAGAACACTCAAGATGGGTATTTTGACCTGGTTCTCTACCTTGTGCTGCTGGCTGGAACGGCAATGTTGTTTCGCGCCGCGCGACTCGCGGGTCCGGCAGGAAAAGGCGGGGTTTTGTTGGGTTCGATACTAGCGGGCGGCGGCCTGTTTAACTTCCTCGAGGGACTCATTAACCATCAGATTCTCGGGCTTCATCACGTGCTCCCTGGCAGCCCGCATCAGTTCTTGTTCGACATGCTTTACCTGGCAAACGGGATATTATTTTTCATAATTGGCGCGTGGTTCATCCGGTTGCTGAGGAACGAAGCCGACTAGCATCTTCCGATTTTCTTGTCGGCCGCTCAAATGACGTGAGGACTTCCTCCCGGTCAAGGCAGACCAACGTGGTAGAGACCAGCCATAGTAGCTGGCAGCCTCGCCAACGACTCAATGCGCCGCAGCACGGCGTCCTGTTTCTCAACGTTCGCCACGAAGGCCTCTTCGGTCATTCCAGCGATGTAGGCCTGGATCTGCCGCGCTGAGTCCAGCATGTCGCGCAATGGTCCCGTTTGCTTCTCATCGGGCATAGAGGGTGACGGGATTGGCGAGAATCGCCCGGCGACGATAGAGGTTGCGACTTCGCTCCACGGCACGCCGGCTGAGCAGGTCCACGTGACAACCAAGGCGATCCTCCAAGTCTTCCTTCAAAGCACCCATCTCAAATAGCCCGGCATTTGCACCAGGTAGATACTCAACCATGAGATCGACGTCGCTATTCAAACCGGCTTCTCCTCGGGCGACCGAGCCAAATACCTCCATGCGGGCGATCGGAAGCTCCGCGCACACCGCCCGCAAGACGGTATGGAGAGTGTCGAACGAAATGCGCCGTGACAGCGCATCTTGCATCGTCGGAAGTTGCGAGAAGCCGGCCGCTTTGGCAATGCGACAAATGTGGCTCTGAGCCAGCTAGGGACAGTAACCTGACCTAGGCGGCCGCCGAGTAGGCATTTAGTTCGCCAGTTTGACCCAACACTCGGTCTCAGCGAAGCTATACAATCCCGGGGCCTGGTGCAGATGCCGGGAGTCGAACCCGGATCGATGGCTTCGGAGGCCACAACACTATCCATTGTGCTACATCTGCAGGAGGCGCGGGCGGCCATGAAAGCAATTCCAGGCCCGGCGCGTCAAGACAGCTGATGGCCGCGGCGCACGACGGCCGAGCGTCCACCGCTGTTGATCTGGTCCATCACGCCGGCCAGCCGCCGGCGCTTCTCGTCGGACTGGGCAAACATCTCGAGCTGGCCGGAGCCGTCGTCCACGCCCGACAGCCGGACGCTCACAAGCCGGAGCGGCCGGCGCTTCCGCCACGCCTCGCGCAGGAGCGGCCCGACGAGGGGATAAAACGGGGCCTCGAGGTCGGTCGCCTCGGAGAGCGTTCGGCCGTGGGACTCCTGCGAAAAGTCCGGATAGCGCACCTTTACGGTGATCGTGCGGACGCGTTTTCCATCAACCCGAATCTTGGGCATGAGCTCGTCGAGCATGCCCTTCGCGACGCGCTCGATCGTCCCGAAATCGCCAACATCGGTCGAAAAGGTCTCCTGCTGCGAATAGCTTTTGGCGTCCTCCTCCTCGGTTTCCACGGGCCGGTCGTCCTCGCCCCGCGCCCGGGCCAGCATTTCCCGCCAGTCGCGGCCGAAGTTCGATTCGAGCTCCGGTTCGCCAAGAGCGAAGAGGTCCCGGATCAGCTTGAGTCCCCGCCCGGCCAACTCCTCCTCGGTCTTGGCTCCGATGCCGGGCAGCCGGCCCAGCGGCAGCGGGGCGAGAAAAGCCGCCTCGTCCCCCGGGGCGACCACCACAAAGCCCCGCGGCTTGCGCAGCTTGGAGGCGATCTGCGCCACGAGCTTGTTCGTGGCGATGCCTATGGAAATGGGAATGCCGAGTTCGTCCCAGATCCGCTGCTGCAGCCCGTGCACCATCGCCTCGATCCGGGCCAGATCCCGGCAGCCGCACGGCCCGAGATCGAGGTAGCCCTCGTCGATCGAATTCCGCTGGACGAGCGGGGTGAGCGTCTCGCACAGGTCGAACATCCGCCGGGACACGTCCCCATAGAGTCCCGAAGTGTGGGATATCATGATGAGGTCCGGGCAGACCTTGAGGGCGGTCTTTGTCGGCATAGGCGTATAGACGCCTGCCGCCCGGGCCTCGTAGCTCGCCGAGGAGATGATGCCGCGCTCCCGGCCACCCACCGCGCACTTCTTCCCGCGAAGCGATGGATCGCGGGCCTGCTCGCAGGACACGAAGAAAGCGTCTGCATCGAGGTGGACGATCGTGGGCGGCCCGGGCAT
>CAZJNA010000118.1:0-9632 GCA_964547325.1 uncultured Opitutaceae bacterium
ATGCCCTTTTCCTTCTCCATGTATTCGAGGACGGAAAGAATTTCGCTGCTCATAAGGTTGGGATCGGTGGAAAAAAAAAGCGGGCCGCAGGGCCCACTTTTCTGCAAAGTGAGTGATTTGTAGCCCGCAAATCTATCGAACGCTACAAATGCTTGTCAAGCTGTGGCATTGACCTGCGCCGGGGTGACTTCCATACACGCGCTTTGGAGGAGTGGCTGAGTGGTTTAAGGCTCCCGACTTGAAATCGGGCGTGGGCGGAAGCTCACCGGGGGTTCGAATCCCTCCTCCTCCGCCATCCGTCCCACCGATCGTGAAGTCAAGATCCGCGCTTCTTTTCCTCGCCGCAACCGCGCTGGCCGCAGCCGCCGGTCCGCCGCAGGTGCTTCGGGTCGGCAATTATGGCGAACCCCAGGATCTGGATCCCCAGGTCGTGACGGGAGTTCCGGAGCACCGGATCCTGATGTCCCTCTTCGAGGGGCTGGTGACCGAGGATCCCCACGATCTCCATCCGATTCCCGGCCTGGCCGAGTCGTGGGACATTTCCCCCGACGGTCTCACCTACACGTTCCACCTCAGGGCAAACCTCACGTGGTCCAACGGGGATCCGATAACCGCGGGCGACTTCCTGGATTCGTACAAGCGGATGCTCACGCCTTCGTTCGCCGCCGAATACGCCTATCTTCTGTATAACTTCGTCCAGGGGGCCGCCGAGTACTACCAGGGCAAGCTGACCGACTTCTCAAAAGTGGGCTTCAAGGCGCCCGACACACGCACGCTCGTGGTCGCGCTGAAATCCCCTACTCCGTATCTCCTGAAAATCATCGCCTGCCACTACGCCTGGGATGCCGTGCCCACCCGGGTCATCGCAAAATTCGGTTCGCTCGACCAGAAGGAGACCCGTTGGACGCGGCCGGGCAATATCGTGAGCAGCGGTCCCTTCATGCTTAAAGCGTGGACGCAAAACCAGAAGATCGTCGTCGAGCGCAATCCCTATTATTGGGACGCGGCCGGCGTGAAGCTCGATGGGATTGAGTTCTATCCCACGGAGGACCAGCCAACGGAGGAACGCATGTTCCGTGCGGGCGAACTGGACACGACGTATGAACTTCCCCGTGCGAAGGTCGCCGTCTACCGCGAGAAGGATCCAACCGAGCTCCGTATCGATCCCTGGCTCGGCATCTACTACTACCGGTTCAACGTCACGCGCCCGCCCGTGAACGACAAGCGCGTGCGCAAGGCGCTGGCGCTGGCGATCGATCGGGACAGCCTGCTCCGAAACGTGACTCGCGGCGGTGAGCAACCGGCCTATGCGGTCAGCTATCCGGGCGACGCGGGTTACGCGCCTACGGCGCAGTTGCAGGGGGGAGTCGCCGAGGCCCAGCGGCTCCTCGCCGAAGCGGGATTTCCAGGGGGCAAGGGGTTCCCACGCACTGAGGTGCTCTATAACACCCATGAAATGCATCGCCAGATAGCGGAGGCCATCCAGGCCATGTGGCGGAAGAACCTCGGAATCGAGGTCGGCCTCGTAAACCAGGAGTGGAAAGTCTACCTGGACACCCAGCACGACACGCACGACTTCCAGATCGAGCGCGCCGGCTGGATCGCCGACTACCCGGACCCCAACGTGTTTCTCGAGATATGGGAAACGAAAAACGGCAACAACGACACGCTCTGGGGCAATGCCGAGTACGACCGCCTCCTCCACGCAGCGCTGGCTGCGAAGGACGACACGGCGCGCTACGCGATCTATCAGAAGATGGACGCGATCCTCGTGGATGAGTGCCCGGTCATGCCCATATTCTACTACACGAGCGTGTATCTCGTGAGCAACCGGGTCCGCGGCTGGTGGCCAACTTTGCTCGACGACCACCCCTGGAAATACGTTTACTTGGAGAACTGAGGCGTCTGCGGTCCGTTTGCCGTCCGCCTCTTTCCGCTTTTCCAGAATGCTCCGCTACATCGGCCGCCGCCTGCTCGAATCGATCCCGGTGATGTTCATCATCATCACGGGCACGTTCTTCATGCAGCGCTTCGTGCCGGGGGGGCCCTTCACAGCGGAGAAGGCGGTTACTCCCGAGGTCGAGCGAAACCTCGAGGCCTACTACCACCTGAACGATCCCCTCTGGAAGCAGTATGCCGACTATCTCTGGGATTTGACTCCGAAGCGGTTCCATCCGCTCGCGCTGGCGGGGGGCTTCGACCTCAAGGAGGCCTTCGGCATCGATTTCCGCCCGTCGTTCAAGTATCCGAACCGGACCGTCAACGAGATCATAGCCGAAAAGCTTCCCGTGTCGCTGGAGCTCGGCATGCTTTCGCTGGGCGTCGCGCTGGCCGTGGGGCTACCGCTCGGCATCCTGGCCGCCGTCAAGCGGAACTCCTGGATAGACTACGTGTGCTCGTCGGTCGCGATGACCGGGATCTGCGTGCCCACCTTCGTCCTGGGGCCGCTGCTTGTGCTCGGCTTCGCGATCCACCTCGGCTGGTTCAACGCGTCGGGCTGGTACGGCCCCATCGACCGGGTCCTCCCGAGCGTGACCCTGGGCAGCGTCTACGCCGCCTACATAGCGCGCCTCGCCCGGGGCGGATTCCTCGAGGTGCTTGGCCAGGACTACATACGCACGGCGCGGGCCAAGGGCGCGGGCGAGACGCGGGTCATTTTCAGGCACGCGATGCGCGGGGGGCTGCTCCCGGTCGTCTCCTTCCTCGGGCCGGCGGTGGCGGGAATCCTGACAGGCTCGTTCGTCATCGAGACCATCTTCCAGATCCCCGGGCTCGGACGGGAGTTCGTGAACTCGGCCTTCAACCGCGACTACACGCTCATCCTCGGCACCGTGATCCTCTACGCCGGCTTCATCATCGCGCTCAACCTGGTCGTGGACGTCGTCCAGGTCTGGATGAACCCGAAGCTCAAGTTCGAATGACCGCTTCCCATCCATCCCCGGAGCCGGCGGCTCCCCCGCCAGGCGAGATCGAGGTGGGCCATTCGCTCTGGTCGGGGGCGTGGCACCGCCTGCGGCAAAACCGGCTCGCCGTCTTCGGGGGCGCCACCGTGGGCATCCTGGCGGTCCTCTGCGCGATCGGGCCGATCTTCGCGCAGTCCTACGAGGACCAGAACCTGGACCTCGGGGCCTCGCCGCCCGGCGCCGCCCACTGGCTCGGCACGGACACCCTGGGCCGCGATCTCTTCGCCCGCCTGCTCTACGGCGGGCGAATTTCGCTCATGGTCGGCCTGGTGGCGACCTTCGTGGCGCTGATCATCGGCGTCAGCTATGGCGCGATCGCCGGGTACATCGGCGGGAAGGCGGACGCGATGATGATGCGGATCGTGGACATACTCTATGCCCTGCCGTTCACGATATTCGTCATCCTCCTCATGGTTTTCTTCGGGCGGAACATCTTCCTCCTCTTCTTCGCGATCGGCGCCGTGGAATGGCTCACGATGGCGCGGATCGTCCGGGGCCAGGTGCTGTCCATAAAGAAAATGGAATTCATCGAGGCGGCGCGCGCGCTTGGCTTCGGCCGGCGGCGGATCATCTTCCGGCATATCATACCGAACGTGCTCGGCCCGATCATCGTGTACACGACCCTGACCATACCGGCCGTCATGCTTCTCGAGGCCTTCCTCAGTTTTCTCGGCCTCGGGGTGCAGCCCCCGATGAGCTCGTGGGGGGCCCTGATCAAGGACGGCGCCGACAAGATGGAGGAGTTCTGGTGGCTCCTCGTATTTCCGGGAGGCATCTTCTCACTGACCCTCTTCTCGCTCAATTTCCTGGGCGACGGACTCAGGGACGCCCTCGACGTCCGGGCGTCGAAGGATTGAAACCCGGACCCGATCCTGTCACCCCCGGATCGCCGATGCGCCGCTTCCTGCCCTATTTCAAGTACCTCCGGAAGGTCCGGGTCACGCTGATCGCCGGCATTCTTTGCGGCGTCCTCTACGGAGCGGCGGGCGGCTTGGGCGTGCCGCTGATGATCAAATACGTCATCCCCCGCGTCCTGCGGCCCGATCCCGCGCCGGCGGCCGAGGCCGCTCCGAAAGCGCGGGGGATCTTCAATCCGGACCGCTTCTTCGACAGGCTGGTGCCGCCCGTGCAATCGCAGGCGGTCCCCGCGTCGGCGCAGCCCCAGGCCGCCCCGGCGCCGGCGCTCCGGCCTCCGCTGACGGCCTGGCAGGTGTGGGCGATCGCCCTCTGGCTGCCCCTGGTCTTCATCATACGCGGCATCGCCGGCTACCTGAACAGCTATCTGATCCAGCACTCCGGCGTGCGGATCCTCGAGCAGATCCGCCTCGATTACTTCAGGAAGCTGCAGAGCCTGCCGCTGGCGTTCTTTCACAAGATGTCCACGGGCGAACTCATCTCGCGCGGGCTCAACGACACAAACCAGCTTCAGAACACGCTGACGGTCATCGCAAACGACCTGATCAAGCAGCCGGCGACCCTCGTCAGCACAGTCGCCGCGGTGGCGATCCTCGCGTACCAGGAGCAGGGCCTCCTGCTCGTCATCGTCTGCCTCCTCACCGTGCCGCTCGCCGTCTTTCCGATCCGGTATGTCGGCAAGAAGCTCGTGTCCCGCGCGATCCAGCTCCAGGCCCAGGCCGGGACGATTACGGACCGGTTCACGGAGAACCTGTCCGGGGTGAAGGAGGTGCGCGCCTTCGGGCTGGAAAACTATGAGATCGGTCGCTTCGCGCGGCTGAGCGGCTCCCTCGTGAAGGCGAACATGAAGGTCGTGAAGTACGCGCAGGCGCTCACGCCCAGCATCGAAATCCTCTCGGCGATCGGCATTTCGGTCACGTTCGTCTACGCCTACCGCTATGACGTCCACAGCGGCGCCTTCCTCGGGATCCTGACGGCGCTCTTCCTCAGCTATGAGCCCCTGAAGAAGCTCGGCGCCGTCAACAACGAGCTCAAGCGCGGGGGCGCCTCGCTGATGCGGCTGGAGGCGATCCTGAACGAGCCCGAGCCGATCGCCGATCCCGCCGACCCGGTCCAGGTCGGCCGGCTTTGCGGGGACGTCGCCTTCGAGGATGTCACGTTCGCCTACAAGGAAAACACCCCGGTCCTGAAGAACGTGCGGGTGCAGATTCCGGCGGGCACGGTGTGCGCGCTCGTGGGCCCGAGTGGCGCGGGCAAGACGACGTTCGCGAACCTGGTCCCGCGCTTTTACGAGCCCGGGCGCGGCCGGATCGCGATCGACGGGATCGATCTGCGCGCCATGCGCCTCGCGGATCTTCGGCGCAACATCGCGCTGGTTTCCCAGGATCCCGTGCTCTTCAACGAATCGCTCTTCCAGAACCTGCTGCTGGGACGGCCGGAGGCGACCCGCGAGGAGGTCTTCACGGCCGCCAGGAACGCGCACGCCCACGAATTCATAACCGCGTTTCCCCAGGGATACGACACTCTCGCGGGGGAGCGCGGCTCCCAGCTTTCCGGGGGCCAGAAGCAGCGGATGGCGATCGCCCGCGCCTTCCTCCGCAACGCGCCGATCCTGATCCTGGACGAGGCGACGAGCGCCCTCGACGGCGAAAGCGAGGCGGCCGTCCAGGCGGCCCTGAAAAACCTGGTCGTCGGCAAGACGGTCCTGATCATCGCCCACCGCTTCAGCACGATCCGCGATGCCTCCATGATACTCGTCTTCGATCAGGGCGAGATCGTCGCCACCGGAGGCCACGGGGAGCTCTACGCCGCCAATCCCCTCTACCGATCGCTCTACGACCGCCAGCGCGGCGCCAGCGGCTAGCGGGGCGCCCCGTCCCGTTCGAACCGGTCCTTCCCGTGGACAATCCCCGCATCCTGGTCCTCAAACGCAGCGGCATCGCCGAGGTCGTGCTGCTCGGGCCCTTCCTTCGGAACCTACGCGCGCACTGGCCTTCGGCGCACCTGGCCGTGGCCACCGATACGGCGCACACGGAGGCGCTCACGCTCAATCCCGACGTCGACCGGGTGCTTGCGCTTCCCTGGCACCTCGGCAGTTGGCCCTCCTTCCTGCGCGAGCTCCGGCGGCCGCCCTGGACGCATGTTTTTGATTTCGACAGCACCCGCCGGACGGCGCTCCTGACCCGCCTTACGGGCGCCCCGTTCCGGCTCGCCCTGCCGGTCGGCTCCCGCGATTTGGTTCCCCTTTCTGAAACTTACCTCGGGGCCCTCGCGCCCGCGGGCGTTCCCTTGTCCAGCAGGGATATGCGGCTCGAGCCGCGGGAGGCCGACATCGCGGACCTCCGCCGCATGGTGGGCGCGGCGGGCCCCGTCCTCCTCGTCCATCCCGGAAGCCGCAGTTCGGACCCAGTGTTCGAGCCGCGGGACTTTGCCGCCGTGTGCGACCGGGCGCAGGACGAACTCGGAGTCCAGGTCGTCCTCGTCGGGGCACCGCAGGATGCGCCGCTGATCGCCGACATCCGCGGACGGGCGTCCTCGCACCTCCTCACGCTTCCCCAGGCCCCGTCGCTTTCCCGTTTCGCAGCCCTCGCCCGGCTTTCCGCCGTCGTCCTGTGCCGCGATGGCGGCCCGATGCACGTCGCCGCGGCGGTTGGAACGCCCCTCGTCGCCCTCGGAGGGCCCGGATATTCGGACCGCATGAGCCCCGTCGGGACGGGGCACGTCATCCTGAGGCCGCCCCAGGAGGCCTACGAGGTCCTCGCCGCGGTGCGCGCCCAGCTGGCCCAAGGGGCCCTGCGCACATGAGCGGCGACCCGCCCAAGCCCTTCAGCAAGGCAGCCGAGGAACTTATCGCCTCGTTCCGCCGGATTCCCGGCGGCGAACCCGCCCGCCAGCGCAAGCGCCCCACCCAGGCCGCGGGCGATGCCATCGAGGACCTTCTCGTCAAGTTTCACATAGGGCGGCCCTCCCTCGAGGATACGATCCGTGGGCACTGGGCCGCGATCGTCGGAGCCGCGAACGCCGAATACTCGCACGCCCTCCGGATCGACGGCCGCCGCCTCGCGGTCCAGGCCTCGCACGCCGTCGTTCGCAACGAGCTGTTTCTCCACAGGGCCGCGATCGTGGAGCGCATCCAGAAGCTGCCCGGCTGCGCCTCGATCAAGGAGATCTGGGTTCGCGCGGGATGACGGTCCGTCCCCGCAGAAAAAAGCGCTTGCGCGACGGGGCCGCATTTGGGAGCATTCGCCCTTGCGTTAGTGGAATCCCGTCGGTTGCGGGATCCCGCCATGACTGGTCCCGGCTTCCGCCGGGTTTGGAACGGTGGCGCCGGCCCAGCCTCGACCTACGTCGGGGAAGGGCGGGTGCCACGGGGCCGCAAGGCCTCCTACAGTCTTGAACATCAACCAAATAGCTATGCCAACAGTCGTAAAACCAGAAATCATCGCCGAATATAAAATCCACGATAAGGACACCGGTTCCAGCGAGGTCCAGATCGCGCTCCTCACGGCTCGGATCAATCACCTGACCGACCACCTGCGCGACCACCGCAAGGACTTCCATTCACGCCGCGGCCTCCTGCAAATGGCCAGCCGGCGCCGCAAGTTGCTCGATTATCTCAAGCGCCATAATCTGCCCAAGTACAACGAGCTGCTGCAGAAACTAAACCTGCGCAAATAAGGCTTTCGACTACGGGCGACCCGATCCGCGGGTCGCCCGTTGTCATTCCGACACTCGACTCGAGACTGGGACATTTCCGCTTGCCGCCCGGCCCCGCCATCCGGGGCGCCAAACGGAAATATCTCGCTCGCGAGCGGGACGCCGAATGCCGACCGGTCCGCGCACCGGTCCAGCTGACAGAAACACACCCTCTGCCGCCCGCCATCGCGGAGTCCGGACGGAGGAACCATCAAATCACGAATAAAATGAACCAGAAACACACAGTCACCGTTCCCCAGTACGGTATCACGATCGCCGCGGGCTCGCTGGCGAAGCTCGCCAACGGAGCCGTAACCATTGCCGTGGGCGAAACCACCGTCTTCGTCGCCGCCACCGCCGCGACCACCATGCGCCCCGGCCAGGATTTCTTCCCCCTGACCGTCGACTACCGCGAAAAGTACTCCGCCGCCGGCCGCTTTCCGGGCGGCTATTTCAAGCGCGAGGGCCGTCCCTCCGAGAAGGAGATCCTCACCTCGCGCCTCTGCGACCGCCCCTGCCGCCCGCTGTTTCCCGAGGGCTTCCTGAACGAGGTCCAGATCATCGGCCTCCTGCTGTCGGCCGACCAGATCAACGAATCCGACATCCTCATGCTTAACGGCGCCAGCGCCGCGCTCGCGATATCGGACATTCCGTGGAACGGACCGATCGCCGCCGCGCGGATCGGCCAGGTCGACGGCCAGTTCGTCGTCAACCCGACCATCGACCAGATGTTCTCCTCCACGCTCGACCTGATCTACGTCGGCACCGAGAAGGACATGCTGATGATCGAGGGTTCCGCGGACCAGATCCCGGAGGAGCGCTTCGTCGAGGCCCTGGCATTCGCCCACGAGGCCATCCAGCCCATCATCAACGCGATCAAGGAACTGACCGGCCTGGTCGGCAAGACCAAGGCCCATTTCGACCTCGTGACCGCGAAGCCCGAGTCCCGCGAAATCATCGAGCGCGTCGTCGGGCCCAAGATCTCCGAGGCCATCTTCGGCAAGGAGAAGGCGATCCGCTCGGCCAACATCAAGAAGCTGAGGGAAGAGGCACGCGCCTGCCTCGTGTCCGAGCTCGGCGAGGGCAAGTTCGCCGAACACGAGATCTCGGTCGTGTTCGAGGACCTTCAGTACAAGGCCTACCGCAAGACGGTGATCGAGCGCGGCGTCCGCGCGGACGGCCGCGACGCGACGTCGCTGCGCCCCATCGCCTGCCAGACGGGGGTCCTCCCCCGCGTCCACGGCAGCGCGATCTTCGAGCGCGGCGACACGCAGGGCCTCGTCGTCACGACCCTTGGGCCGACCAAGGAGGCCCAGGACATGGACGGCCTCACGGGCGGCGCGACCTCGAAGTCGTTCATCCTCCATTACAACATGCCTCCCTTCACGGTCGGCGAGACCGGGCGCTTCATCGGCCCGGGCCGCCGTGAGATCGGCCACGGGGCGCTCGCCGAGCGCTCGCTCGTGCCCGTCCTCCCCCCGGAAGACGCCTTCCCCTACTCGATCCGCGTGGTCGCCGAGCTCATGGCCTCCAACGGCTCGACCTCGATGGCCTCGGTGTGCGGCGGCTGCCTAGCCCTCATGGACGCCGGCGTCCCGATCATCGCGCCGGTCGCGGGCATCTCCTGCGGCCTGATGACGACGAACGCCGCCGACGGCTCGATCGAAAAGTCGGTCATCATCACCGACATCCTCGGCGAGGAGGACCACTTCGGCGACATGGACTTCAAGCTGGCCGGAACGACCAAGGGGATCACCGGCTTCCAGCTGGACCTGAAGATCAACGGCCTGCCCTTCGAGATCGCCAAGGCCGCGGTCTTCCAGGCCCGCACGGCCCGGATCGAAATCCTCAAGATCATGATGGCCGCCCTTCCCGCCCCGCGCGCGAACCTGTCCAAGTACGCGCCCCGGATCCAGACGATCCAGATCGATCCGGAGAAGATCGGCCTCCTGATCGGGCCCGGCGGCAAGACGATCCGCCGCATCACCGAGACGACGGGCGCCCAGATCGACATCGCCGAGGACGACTCGGGCAAGGTGTTCATCTACTCGAACAACG
>CAZJNA010000119.1:0-9511 GCA_964547325.1 uncultured Opitutaceae bacterium
AATCTTTCACCGGCAAGTTGCTCGACTTTCCTCAATACACGCGTCCCGCCGAATTCCGTGGCATGTCCGTGCCCGAAGTTCTCCTTTCCGGCAACCATGCCGAGATCGAAAAATGGCGCCGCGACCGTGCTTTGGAAAAGACCCGCCAGATCCGACCCGACCTACTCAAATAAAGCCACA
This sequence comes from uncultured Opitutaceae bacterium, assembly GCA_964547325.1. Lineage (GTDB taxonomy): Bacteria > Verrucomicrobiota > Verrucomicrobiia > Opitutales > Opitutaceae > Palsa-1447. The sequence goes on from CAZJNA010000119.1 coordinate 181, forward strand.
GCCATGAACCCGATCATCAAGGAGATAACCTCCACCCAGCTCAAGCAAGACCTCCCCCCCTTCAAGGTCGGGGACGGCGTGCGCGTCCACACCCGGGTCCGCGAAGGCGACAAGGAGCGGATACAGATTTTTGGAGGCATTGTGATCGCGCGAAAGGGCTCCGGTATCCACGAGATGTTCACGGTTCGGCGCATCAGCTACGGCGAGGGTGTCGAGCGGGTGTTTCCCTCGCATTCGCCGAACATCGAGAAGATCGAGATCGAGCGCGAGTCCGAGCCCATGCGCGCCCGCCTTTACTATCTTCGGCACCGCACCGGAAAGGCCGCGGTCGCGATCAAGGAGAAGGAGAGACGCGTCGAGGCGGCGCCGGCTTCCTGATTCCGGCCTGAACTTCCATGGCCCTGTCCACGCAGATCCTTTCGAAAGCTGCGAACGAGGCCCGCGGCCTGGCCATCGACGCAGTCCATGCCTGCGCGTCCGGCCACCTGGGCCTTCCGCTGGGATGCGCCGAGATCGGCGCCGTCCTCTATGGCAATGCGCTGGTGCACAACCCCGATGAGCCGCGATGGATCAACCGGGACCGCTTCGTCCTTTCGGCGGGCCATGGCAGCATGTTTCTCTATTCCTGGCTGCACCTCAGCGGCTACAACCTGCCGATCGACCAGGTGAAGCGGTTCCGCGCGCTGGGCAGCGCGACGCCGGGCCATCCGGAATTCGGCCACACGCCGGGCGTCGAGGCGACCACGGGGCCGCTTGGCCAGGGCGTCGCGAATTCGGTGGGCATGGCCGTCGCCGGCCAGATGGCCGCCGCCCGCTTCAACACCCCGGAGCACCCGATCTTCGACTATCACATCGTCTGCCTCGCCGGCGACGGCTGCATGCAGGAGGGCGTCGCGATGGAGGCCGTCGAATTCGCCGGGCACCAGAAGCTCGAGAACCTGATCCTGATCTACGACTCGAACTACGTGACGCTCGACGCCATGGCGGACAAGACGCAGAGCGAGAACACGGCGCTTCGCTTCAAGGCCATCGGATGGGATGTCCAGACCGTCGACGGCCAGGACATGGCCGCGTTTCTCAAGGCCTTCAACAAGGCGAAAAAGGCCAGGAGCGGAAAGCCCCAGCTCATCATCGCCCACACGATCATCGCCAAGGGCATCCCCGAGGTGCAGGGAACCCAGAAGGGACACGGCGAGGGCGGCGCAAAGTTTGCCGATACGGCCCGCGCGGGCCTGGGACTCCCCGCGGAGCATTTCTACGTCAGCGGCGAGGTGAGCGCTTATTTCGCGGCGCACAAAAAGGGGCTCGTCCGCCGTTACAAGAAATGGGTCAAGGCCTATCAAGCGTGGCGGCAGGCCGTCCCGGAGAAGGCGGCACTTCTCGATTCCGCCTCGCACCGGCCCCTGGCCGGCCATCTTCTCGGGAAGATTCCCGCCTACGCCGCGGGACCGGAGGTGAAGAACGGCACGCGCGCCGCCGGGCGCGACATTCTGCAGCCCCTGGCCGCCGAACTCCCGCTCCTGATCAGCGGCAGCGCCGATCTCCACGGCTCCACCTACAATTACATCGCCGCCGACAAGGATTTCGACGCCTCGAACCGGGCCGGCCGCAACATCCGCTTTGGCATCCGGGAGCACGCGATGGCCGCCCTGTGCAATGGCATCGCGTACGACGGCCTCTTCCGCCCCTCGTGCGCGACGTTCCTCGTCTTTGCCGATTATTCCCGGCCCCCGATGCGCCTCGCAGCGCTTTCGAAGCTGCCCGTTGTCTACATCTACACGCACGACTCGATCGGAGTCGGCGAGGACGGTCCGACGCACGAGCCGGTCGAGACGATTTCGTCCCTCCGCCTGATCCCCGGATTCGAGGTCATCCGGCCGGCCGACTTCGAGGAGACCGCCGGCGCGTTTGCCGCCGCCCTGGAGCGCACGGACGGCCCGACCCTGCTCGCGCTCACGCGCCAGTCCGTGCCCGACCTGAGCGAGATCCCCGCCTCCGTCCGCCGCGCGGGCGTTCTCAAGGGCGGTTACGTCGCCCTGCAGGAAGCCGCGCCCCTTTCCCTGATCCTTCTCGCCTCCGGCAGCGAATTGCAGCTCGCGCTTGCCGCGGCCAGGCAGCTCGGGGCCGGAACGCGTGTCGTGTCGATGCCGTCCATCGAGATCTTCAACCGGCAGTCCGCCGAATACCGCGAGGGCATCCTGCCCGCCTCCTGCCGCAAGCGCGTCGCTATCGAAGCCGGCGTCGGCGTCCTCTGGCGCCAGTATGTCGGTCTCGAGGGAAAGGTCGTCAGCATCGAGCGGTTCGGTCTCAGCGCCCCCGCCCCGATTGTCTTCAAGGAGCTCGGCATCACCACCGAGGCCCTGGTCGCCGCCGCTCGGTCGCTGTAAGCGGCCGGGTCTCGATTGGAGGGGAGCAGGTCGGGGACCCCGCCTGAAGTGCTTTCGGTCATGGTGACGACCATGACTTCCGGCGGGTTGCCCGATGGTAGCCGAGTGGCAGGCTCCTGCGGTATTCAGCAGACCGGCCTCACCCATGAGCTTCCCTCCCGCCCTCCGTGCCCCTGGTTCAAGATATGCCCTCGCCGCCAGCTTCGTCGTGCTTGGGCTCGGCTGGACCTGGTGGCCGTGGTCCCATGCCCGGCCGGCCGTGCTGGACGAGCGCGGCCGAGCTGAGGATTTTGACTCGGTCTGGACCTTTGTCCGGGAGCAGCATTGCTGGCTCCCGCAGGAGCCGGTCGATTGGGACGCGGCCAGGGCGTACTACCGTCCCCGGGCAGTTGCGGCGACCGGCGAACGGCAATTTGCGGCCGTGCTGGAGGAACTGCTCGACGAGCTTCACGACGGTCACACGCATCTCGACCAAAATTGGGCTGATTCGTGGTACGGACCGCCCGAGGACATCTGGGCGGAATGGCAGGGAGAGGCCGCGATCGTCCGCGAAGTGCGGGCGGAGAGCCGCGCGGCGCGCGCGGGCGTCAGGCCCGGCGACGAGATCGTCGCCCTGAACGAGGCGCCGTTGCGCGGCCAGCTGGCGGCCCGGTTGGGCCACTGTCAAACCGGGTCAAATCCGGGCGCTGAGGAATGGGCGCTCCTTTCCCTGATCGCCGGCCGGCGCAACGAGGTGCGCCGACTGACGCTCCGTTCACCGGACGGCTTGGTGCGCGACTGTTCCATCCCGGTGGAAGCCCCGAAGCCGCAGCCCCCGCCTCCGGCCTCGCCCACGTTTCAATGGCGCCGGCTGCCGGGAAATATTGGCTACATGCATTTCACGCTGTTCGACGACCGCAAACGGGTCGACGAATTCGACGCCGCCCTGGACGCGCTGCGGGATACGCGGGGCCTGATCCTCGATGTCCGCTACAATTGGGGCGGGAATACCGGGGTCGCCGAACCCATCATGGGACGGTTCATCAGCCAAAAGCAGCAGTACGCATGGATGGCGAAACGCCAGGGCTCCGGATTGAGCGAGCGCTGGCCAAACTATGTCCGCGCGCGCGGCCCCTGGACGTACACCCAGCCCTTGGTGGTGCTCGTCAACCATTGGAGCGAGAGCATGGCCGAGGGGGTGGCGATGGGGCTCGACGGCATGAGGCGGGCCCGGGTCGTCGGGACGCGGATGGCGGGCATGGGGGCCGGGGTTGAGCACCGTGAGCTGCCCAACAGCGGCATCGTGCTGCAGATTTCCGCCGAACCGATCTATCACGTGAACGGATCGCCCCGTTCGGATTTCCGTCCACCCGTTTCGGTTAGGCTCGACACTCCGGACGCGCTCAGAGCAAAGGATCCGATCCTGGATGCCGGTATGGCCGAGCTCCAGCGCCTGGCGCCGCTCTAGCAGGCTGTTGAAAAATATGCTGGCCGGCGCGACAAACGATTTTGGGTTGGGAGCAAGGCGGCTTCGCGGGTGCAATCCTCAGAGAGGCTTGCCCCGCGAAGACAACGCTGCTCCCGACCAAAAGCGTTGTCGCCCTTCGGGTTGCGCCAGAATCCGCTCCCGCGGCGTTGTGCTGGGAGGGGATAGCCTCGTTGAGGATACCCCCTCCCAGCCCGCCTGGCGGCGAGCGAATTCTGATCGCAACGACGGCTCAGCAGATTTTTCAACAGCCTGCTAGGGCGTCGGGCCGGGCCCGATCCAGTCGGACGGGTCCTTGAGGTTCCAGCCGCCGCCCAGCGCCTTGTAGAGCTGGACGACGGAGATTAGCTCGTCGCGCCGCGTCTGGGCGAGGACGCTCTCCGCGGGAAACAGCAGCTGCTGCGTCTGCAGCAATTCGAAATAGCCGATCTGCCCGGCGCGGTAACGCTGGTCGGCGACGACAGCGGCTTCCTGGTAGGAGCGGACCTCGATCTCCTGCTGGGCGCGGACCTCGGCCAGCTTCTGGCGGGTGACGAGCGCGTTGGCGGCGTCGGCGAAGGCGCTGAGCGCCGTCTGCTGGTACTCGAGTTTCGCCTCCTCCCAGGCCTGCTTCGCCTGGACGTATTCGCCATGCAGCGCGCCGGCCGCGAAGACCGGGCCTGTCACCTGAGCCCCGACGGACCAGAGCGCGGCCTGGCCGGAAGTCACCTGATGCAGGTGCTGGCTGACCCCGCCCAGGATGCTGCTGAGCCCGATGCGCGGAAGGAAGCCGCCGATGGTCACGCCGATCTGCGCGTTGGCGCTGGCGGCCGCGTATTCGGCGGCGCGGACGTCGGGCCTGCGCTCGAGCAGTTCCGACGGCAGCCCAGCGGGGACATCTGGGGCGACGATGCGGCCGGCGAGCGGCGCGCCGCGCGGGATATCGCCCGGTGCGTGGCCGAGAAGGACGCTCACGCTGTTCTCCAGGAGTGCGATCTCGCGCTCGACCTCCGGGATGCGCGCGGCCGCGGCCGCCTGGGCCGCCTGCGCGCTGGAGGTCTCCAGCTTCGATGCGATGCCGCCGCGGAGCCGCCGGTTGAAGAGCTGGAGGGTCTGGCCGAAGGAGGAGGCGGCCTGGTGGGAGATCGCGAGCTCCTCGTCGAGCTCGAGGAGCTGGAAATAATCCGTCGCAACCTCTGCCACGAGGCTCAGCTCGACGCCGCGACGGGCCTCGGAGCTGGCGAGGTACCGATCGCGCGCCGCCTCGTCGAGGCGGCGCACCCGGCCCCACAGGTCGAATTCCCAGCCCGCGGAGAGGTAACCGTCGAAGGCGTCGCCGACCGTGCCGGTGCCGGCGGGATTGGCCCGGCCGAGGGTGGAATTGCGGCCCCGGTCCGCGTCGGCCTGGTAGCCGATCGCCGGGAAGAGCTGGCCGCGGACCTCGTGCTCGATCGCGCGCGCCTGTTCGAGCCGGGCAGTCGCGATACGCACATCGAACCCATTGGCCAGGGCGGTGCGCACGAGCCCTGTCAGGACGGGATCCTGATAGAGATCCCACCAGGCCTGGTCTGCCAGGGACGCGGCGGCCGCGGCCGGCTGGCCGCGCAACACCGCCGGGGCTTGGGTGTCCGGCCGGTGGTAGTTCGGACCGACGGCGCAGCCGGCGAGGCCGAGGGCGAGCAGGGAGAAAACGAGGTGAAGGCGCGCGCGCATGGCCGTGATCTCAGTGCGCCGGGGGCGGGGGAGTGGCCGGCGTCGCGGCCTCGGCCTTGAGCCTCTGGTCGCGCTTCTTTTCCCCGCCGGCGAGCTTTTCGACGACGTAGAATGTCACCGGTATGAAGAAAATCGCGATCACGCTCGCGGCCATCATGCCGCCGATCACCGCCGTCCCCATGACCTTGCGCGCCACGCCGCCCGCGCCGGAGGAGAGGGCGAGGGGGACGCAGCCCAGGATGAAGGCGAACGAGGTCATGAGGATCGGGCGTAGCCGGATCCGTGCGCCCTCCAGCGCCGCCTCGGTGAGCGACTGGCCGTGCTCGAAGCGGGTCCTGGCGAACTCGACGATCAGGATGGCGTTTTTGGCCGAGAGGCCGATCAGCATGACGAGTCCGATCTGGGCGTAGACGTTGAACTCGAGGCCGCGCACCAGCAGGAAGGCGAACGCGCCGCAGACCGCGATCGGCACGCCCAGGAGGACGCTGAAGGGCAGCGACCAGCTCTCGTAGAGCGCGGCGAGGATGAGGAAGACGAAGACGAGCGAGAGGCCGAAGATGGCGAAGGGCGAGACACCCTCCCGGGCCTTTTTCTCCTGGAAGGACATGCCGATGTAGTCGAAGCCCATCTCCTTTGGCATCGTCTGGGCGAACACATCCTCCAGGGCGTGGGTCGCCTGGTCCGAGCTGTAGCCGGGCGCGGCTGCGCCGTTTATCTGCGCGCTGCGGAAGAGGTTGTAGCGCATGGTGAACTCCGGCCCGAGCGTGTGCTCGGCGGTCGTCAGCGCGGACAGGGGCACCATGTCGCCGGTCCGGTTCCGCACGTAGTAGGATCCGAGGTCTTCGATCCGGTTGCGGTATTCGCCCTCCGCCTCCACGTAGACCTGCCACTGCCGGCCGAATCGGTTGAAGTAGTTCACGAAAACGCCGCCCATGTAACACTGCAGCGTCCGGTAGACGTCGGCCAGGGCGACGCCCTGCTTCAGAACCTTGTCGCGGTCCACATGGACGAAGATCTGGGGCACCGCCGGCAGGAAGGTCGTGGACACGCCCGCCAGTTCCTTGCGCTGCCGCGCCGCAGCCATGAACTTCGCCACGTTGTCGGCGAGGAAGGAGACGTCGCGGCCCGCCCGGTCCTCGAGAACGAAGGTGAACCCGCCTGCCGTGCCGACGCCGGGGATGGAGGGGGGCGCGAACCCGAAGCTGGTCCCCTCGGGAATCTTGCCCAGCTCCGCCGCCAGATGCGCCTTGATGGCGTCATACTTCTCTTCGGGCCGGGTCCGCTGGGACCACGGCTTGAAGGTGACGAAGAAGAAGCTGTTGTAGGAGCTGGTGACCGTGCTGAGGAGGCTGAAGCCGATGATCGAGGTGAAGTGCTCCACGCCCGGGGTGTGACGGAGGACGTCCTCGACCTTGCGGGCCGCCTCGCCCGTCCTTTGCAGCGACGCGGAAGTCGGCAGCTGGAGGCTGACGTACATGTAGCCCTGGTCCTCGTCCGGCAGGAAGGAACTGGGCAGGATCCGACCGAGGATCGGGGTGAGGACGAAGAAGCCCCCGAGGATGAACAGGCCGATCGCGCTCTTGTGGATCAGGCGGCGGGAGAGCCCGACGTAGCCCTGGTTCGTCCGCGCGAACGCGCGGTTGAACCAGGCGTAGAATCCGCCGAGCGGGCCCTTTTTTTCGGTCTTCGGCCGCAGGAGCAGCGCGCAGAGGGCCGGGCTGAGGGAAAGGGCGTTGAAGGCGGAAATCGCCACCGAGATCGCGATGGTGAGTGCGAATTGCTGGTAGAGCCGGCCGGTGATGCCCGGGATGAAGGCGGTCGGCACGAAGACCGCGCCGAGGACGATCGCGATCGCGACCACGGGTGCCGCAACTTCGGACATGGCCTGGAGCGTGGCGTCGCGCGGCGACTTGCCCTCCCCAATGTGGTGCTCCACCGCCTCCACGACGACGATGGCGTCGTCCACCACCAGGCCGATGGCCAGGACGAGTCCGAACAGGGAGAGCGTGTTTACCGAGAAACCGAAGAGGGGAAAGAGGGCGAAGGTGCCGATGAGCGACACCGGCACCGCCAGCAGGGGAATCAGCGTGGCGCGCCAGCCCTGCAGGAAGACGAAGACCACGAGGACGACGAGCGCGAGCGCCTGCCAGAGGGTCTGGCTGATCTCGTGCACCCCCTCGGAGACCGACCGGGTCGTGTCGAGGGCCAGGGTGTATTCCAGATCGGCCGGAAACCGCTGCTTCAATTCGTCCATGGCCTTCCTGGCCGCATTGGCCGCGTCGAGGGCGTTGGAGCCGGGGAGCTGGTAGATCGCGACGAGGGCGGCAGCCTTGCCGTCGAGGCGGCCCTGGAGGCTGTAGGTTTGGGCGCCGAGTTCGACCCGTGCGACATCCTTCAGCCGCACCACGGAGCCGTCGGGATTTTCGCGGATGACGATCTGCCCGAACTCCTCGGGGGAGCTCAGCCGGCCCTGGGCGCGGACCGAGTAGGTGAATTCCTGCCCCTTGGGCGCGGGCTCGCCGCCGATCTGGCCGGCGGGATTTACGGCGTTCTGGGCCTGGATGGCCGAAACGATCTCGGCGACGGTGATGTTGAGCTTGGCGAGCTGGTCCGGCTTGACCCAGTACCGCAGCGCGTACTGGCCCGCGCCGAAGACCGTCACGCTGGCGATGCCGGGGACGCGGGTCAGCCGGTCGTTGAGGTTGATGTAGGCGTAGTTCGCGAGGAACGTGCTGTCATAGGTGCCATGGGGCGAATTCAGGGCGAAGATCAGCAGGGGCGAGAAGAGCGATTTCTGGACGGTCACACCATAGGTGGCGACGTCCGCGGGAAGCTGGGGGCTGGCCTGGGTCACCCGCATTTGCGTGAGGATCAGGTCCGTGTTCGGATCCGTCGCGACGTCGAAGTCCGTCGTGAGCCGGAGCGATCCGTCGCTCGCGTTGATCGAGAACATGTAGTTCAGGTTGTCCACGCCGCTGATCTGCTGCTCGATCGGGGTGGCCACCGACTGCTCCACGGTCTGCGCATCCGCGCCCACGTAGGTCGTCGTGATGCGCCCTTCCGGGGGAACGATCTTGGGAAACTGCGCGACCGGCAGCCCGAGGAGGCAGACCAGCCCGACGATCACCGTCAGGACCGCGATGACGATCGCGACGATCGGCCGATTGATGAAGAATTTCGACATGGCGGGCGCGGGCGGCGACTGAGCAGCCTGCTAGGGGGCGGGCGCGGGCGCCACGGGCTGGTAGGGCTGCGGAGCGACGAGCGTCCCCTCCCGGACCTTTGCGAAGCCGTCGACGATGATGCGGTCCGACGGCGTCAAGCCCGACTCGATGACGGTGGAATTCCCGAGAGGGGGGCCGAGCTTGACCGCCCGCACGTGGGCTTTGTTGGCCCCGTCCACCGTGGCGACCTGGTAGCCGCCCTGCAATTCGGTCAGGGCGCGGGTGGGCACCAGCAGGGCGTTCTTGATGGTGCGAACAACCGCGCGGACGCGGCCATACTCGCCGGGGCGGAGGGCGCCCTGGGGATTGGGAAAGATGGCGGCGATCTTGAGAGTGCCGGTGTTTGGGTCGATCTGCCGGTCGGCCGCATAGAATTTTCCCGCCTCGGGATAGACGCTCCCGTTCGAGAGGATGAGGTCCAGTTTCAGGTCCGTCGGAAACCCGGCGGCGCCGGGACGCTCGCCGAGGAAGGCCAGGTAGGACTGCTCGCTGATCGGAAAATAGACCTTCATGGGATCCAGGGTCGAAACCGTCGTGAGGACGCCCGTCCCCGGGCCGACCAG
>CAZJNA010000120.1:0-9444 GCA_964547325.1 uncultured Opitutaceae bacterium
AGGGAAAAGCGGAAAGCGGAAGGCGGAAAGCGTAAACGCGTGGCGTGGCCGGGCATGGGTCTCCGCTTTCCGCTTTCCGCCTTCCGCTTTCCGCTTTCTACTGCTCTCGTGCCCGACCGCTTCAAGCTCGACCTGATCCGCCGCCCCCGCCGCCTGCGGCGCACGGCCGGACTGCGCTCGCTCGTCGAGGAGACCGTACTCAGGCCGGAGGATTTCATCGCACCGCTCTTCGTCGTCGAGGGCAAGGGCCGGCCCGAGCCGATCCCCTCGATGCCGGGCGTCTTCCGCCGGAATGTCGCCGACCTCGTCAGGGAGTGCCGTGCGCTCCTGAAGCTCGGCGTGCCCGCCGTCGCGCTCTTTCCCAAGCTCGATGGCCGCCTCAAGGACGAGGAGGGCACGGCCGCTCTCCGCGAGGACGGCCTCGTCCTGCGCGCGGTCCGGGCCATCAAGAAGTCCGTGCCCGAATTGGTCGTCATGACCGACCTCGCGCTCGATCCCTACACGAGCCACGGCCACGACGGCGTCCTCACCGGCGACGGCCGCGACGTGGACAACGATCGGACGGTGGCCATCCTGGCCCGGATGGGCGTGCTGCACGCGTGGGCGGGCGTGGACCTGGTCGCGCCGAGCGACATGATGGACGGGAGGGTGGGGGCGATCCGCAGGGCGCTGGATGCCGAAGGACTGACCCAGACGGGAATCATGGCGTATTCGGTGAAGTTCGCCTCCGCCTACTACGGCCCCTTTCGCGACGCCGTCGGCAGCGCAAAGGCTGCGGGCACCCACCGCTTGAGCAAGGCGACTTACCAGCTCAACCCCGCCAACCGCCGCGAGGCCTTCACGGAGCTCGCGCTCGACGAGGCGGAGGGCGCCGACATCCTCATGGTGAAGCCGGCCGGCCCCTACCTCGACATCATCCGGGACGTGCGCGAGGCGACCGCGAAGCCGGTGGCCGCCTACCAGGTTTCCGGGGAGTATTCGCAGCTTCAGGCCGCGGCCAAGCTCGGCTGGCTCGATCTCGCGGCCACGCGGCGCGAATCGCTCCTGGCGATCAAGCGCGCGGGCGCCGACATGATCCTGACCTACTTCGCGAAGGAAATGGCGACCGAGCTCGGCGGGAAATAATCCCCCGGCCGGCTATTTCTTGCCCTTGGATTTTTTCTGGGGCTTTTCCTCGTCGGACTCCTCATCGGAGTCCTCGTCCTTTTCCTCGCCGTCCTCATCCTTTTTCTTTCCGTCCTCGTCCTCCTCCTCGTCCTCATCCTCATCCCATTTGAGGGACTCGTCGTTCTTCAGCTTCTCCTCCTCGGCGGCGTCGACCTCGGGCAGGTCCTCGTCGACTTCGACCTCCTTTGCGGGATGCTCCTCGTCGGATTCGTGCCCGGCGGGCATGTAGTCGAGGATGGCGCACAGTTCCTCGAACGTGTGCACGGCCCTGCCCTCGATGAAGTGGGTGTTCTCCTCCTCGCGGAGCTCCTCCTCGACCTCGTCCACGGAAAGCTTCGACGCGAATTCGAACAGGTCGTTCAGCATCTTCACCCTGCAGCGGGTCAGGTGGTCGAGAAGGTCGGCGTAGGGGCCATTCTCCTCGTCAAGGATATCGGGAAGGGCGAAGAGCTTTTCTTCGGAATCGAAGAAAGACTCCTTGGTGCGCTTGAGCCGCACCTTTCCCGAGCCGAGGTCCTTGTCGATCCGGAAGGGTATGAACGCGGCCTCGAAGAGATCCTGGTCGAACCCGTAGTCGCGCAGCGGATCGACAAGCTCGACGAGATGCGCGACCTGCCTTGGATCGACGACGCTCAGGCCGTCGACGTCCCAGCGTACCGGGTCGCTCGTTTCCGCGACCCACCAGTTGTGGTCTTCGCCGAGGCGCACGATGCACCATTCAAGTGTGGAAGTGGGTTTGGCCATGGACTGAGGAAAATTTAGGCGCAGCGTGCGAGCGGAGGGTTAAAAAACAAGCACAAAAAACGCATTCGCGATGCATTGATAATGAGAGAGTTTGGAACTTCCGGCCCAGTTGTGGTACTTGCGTTTTCCGACCGTGTTTTCACGATTCCGCAATAATGGGCTTTCTTTATGAGAAATGGGTGAGGCCGGCGCTCTTCCGGATGGACGCCGAAAGGGCGCACGAGGCTGCCGTGCGGGCGATGGCCGCATTGGGCAGGCTGCCACCCCTGTGCCGGGCGTTCGAGGCCGCCAACCGTCTTCCCCTGTCGTCCCGGCCGATCGAGGCCTTTGGGCTCTCGTTCCCGAATGCCGTCGGGCTGGCCGCAGGCTTTGACAAGAACGCCCTGGCCTGGCCCGCGGCCGCCGCCCTCGGATTCGGGCATGTGGAGATCGGCACGGTCACAGCACGGTCACAGCCGGGAAATCCTCGTCCGCGGATGTTCCGCTACCCGGTCCAGCTGGCCATCATAAACCGCCTGGGCTTCAACAATGACGGCGCCCGGACGGTCGCCGCCCGGCTCGCCCGTCGCCCGGGCAAGGGAAGGCGCCGGATTCCCCTCGGGATCAACCTGGGCAAGTCCAAGGACGCCGCGATCGACCAGGCGACCCAGGACTACCTTGCGAGCTTCACCTGGCTGGCGGATTACGCGGATTACGTCGTCCTCAACGTCTCGAGCCCCAACACGCCCGGATTGAGGCAGCTCCAGGACGAGGCAAGGCTTCGGGAATTGCTTGCCGCGGTGACTGAGGCGAACCGCTCCCGGGCCGCGCAGCCGGGGAGGGTCCGCGTGCCCATCCTCCTCAAGATCGCGCCCGATTTGAATTTTCGCCAGGTGGACGCCGTCCTCTCGGTCGTCACCGCCTACCGCCTCGACGGGATCATAGCCGGGAACACGACGATTGCCCGGACCGGGTATTTTTCCGGAGTCGAACAGGCGGGCGGGCTGAGCGGGGCGCCGCTGCGCCGGCGCTCGACCGACATCATCCGCTACATCGTGCACGCCACGGCCGGCCGGCTGCCGGTGATCGGGGTCGGCGGCATCACGGATGCGGCGAGCGCAGGCGAGAAGCTCGATGCCGGGGCGACCCTCGTCCAGGTCTACACGGGGCTCGTGTACCACGGGCCCTTCTTCGCGCGCGACGTGGCCTTCGCCCTTGCCGACCGGCAGGCGGCGCGCTCCTAGCCCGGATATTTCATGAACACGGGCTACCGGCCTCAGATCATCCAGTCGGCCTGGTCGATGCTGATCGTGACCGGCTTCTCTCCCTTGGGCTTGTTCCGTTGCTCGCGGACGATCGAGGTCAGCTCGCCCTGGTAGTAGACGATGCTCTCCGCCGGGACCGACTTCATGAGCCAGACATGCGAGCCGATCACCGAATTGCGGCCGATGACGGTCGTGCCCCCGAGGATGGTCGCTCCCGGGTAGATCGTGACGTGGTCCTCGATATTGGGATGGCGCTTCACGCCTTTCACGGGATTTCCCGCGTCGTCGACCTCGAACGATTTCGCCCCCAGGGTCACGCCCTGGTAGAGCTTCACGTGGTTGCCAATGGTCGCGGTCTCCCCGATGACGACCCCCGTGCAGTGGTCTATGAAAAAGTGCGTGCCCACGCGCGCTCCCGGGTGGATGTCCGCGCCCGTTCGCTCGTGGCCGAATTCGGTCAGCATGCGCGGCAGGAGCGGCACCTTGAGGTGGTATAGGACATGGGCGACGCGCTGCAGGGAAATCGCGAGGACGCAGGGGTAGGCGAGGATGATCTCCTCAACGCTTCCGGCGGCCGGGTCGCCTTCGAATGCGGCGGCCACATCCGTCTGGATGATCTTTCGCAGCTCGGGAAACTGCCCGAGGGCCTGCGAGGCGGCGGCCTCCGCCCGCGCGGGTGCGTCCGCCTCCCGGGAGAACCTCAGGCATTTCTCAACCTCGGCCTTCAGTCGGCGCTCGATCCGTGTGAGCAGGGCATCCACGTGCGCGGGGACCTTGCTCTTTTCGAGGGCCGAGTCCTCGAAATACCCCGGGAACAGGAGGTGCATGCAGTCGCGAGCCAGCGAGTTGACCGACTCCTGCGAGGGCAGGTTGACCCCGTCCAGGTGGTTGATGCCCCCCTGGCTCTCGTAGGAGGCCAGCAGGGCCGCTTTGATCTCGTCGTGGTTCATCCGGGGAAGGGCCCAAAGGATGTCCCTCGGGCCGATTCCCGCAACCCGCAAAACGAAACGCCGCCTGCTGGGTCCAAGTCTGGCAGGACCATGCTCCGGCCAGACTTGGACCCAAGAGATTCCTTTACGGGCTGGACAGCGCGCGGAGGATTCCTCTTAGTCCAACTTCCCCTTTTTTCTGCTCAGGTGGTGGAATTGGTAGACACACACGTTTGAGGGGCGTGTGCCGTAAGGCGTGCAGGTTCGACTCCTGTCCTGAGCACCATTTTTTTAGAGGAAAACCAACCGATCCCCATGGCACCCACCTCATTCCAGGGCCAGACGGCCATCGTGACCGGCGGCGCATCCGGCATCGGCCTCGCCATCTCCCGTCGTCTTCGCTCGGCGGGAGCATTCGTGGCGGTCTTCGACAGGGATCCGGGGGCTTTCGCCGCGCTCGACGCCGAATGGGCGGGGGAGGGCAAGTGCTTCCAGGTCGACGTGACCGACGAGGCTTCGGTTCGGGGCGCCGTGGACGGCGTCCTCGCGCTTCGCGGAAAGATCGAAGTCCTTGTGAACAGCGCCGGGACGACCGGAAAGACAAACGTTCTTTCGCACGACGTGGTTCCCGCGGACTTCGACTTCGTCTTCCGCGTGAACGTACGGGGCCCGTTCCTGACCTCGAAATGCGTCCTCCCAGCCATGCAGCGGCAGGGCTATGGCCGGATCCTGCACATCGCCTCGATCGCGGGAAAGGAGGGCAACGCCGGGATGCTGGCGTATTCGTCCTCGAAGGCGGCCCTTATCGGCATGGCCAAGGTCCAGGGCAAGGAATACGCCGGGGCCGGCATCACGGTCAACGCGCTGGCGCCCGCAGTTGTCCTGACTCCCATGGTGGAGGCGCTCCCCGAGGCGCAGGTCAAGTACATGACCGACAAGATTCCCATGAAGCGCTGCGGCACGCTCGCCGAGGTGGCGTCCATGGCGGCCTTCATTGTCTCGCCCGAGGCGAGCTTCACCACCGGCTTTACGTTCGACCTGACCGGCGGCCGGGCCGTGTACTGAACGCATGCCCCCGCTCCTTGCGACGGCGGTGCGCAAGGCGGCGTGGCGGCTTGTTCCGTTCCTGCTCCTCCTCTACGTCCTGGCTTTCCTCGACCGGGTCAATATCGGCTACGCAAAGCAGGATTTCCTGCGGGACACGGGACTCGGCGAGGGAGCGTATGCATTCGGGGCCGGAATATTTTTCGTCGCCTACGCGCTCCTTGAGATTCCGAGCAACCTGATCCTCAGCCGCGTCGGCGCGCGGGTCTGGATCGGCTCCACGATGATCGCCTGGGGAATCGTCTCGGCGGCGATGATGGCCGTGCGCACGGCGCCCGCCTTCTACACCCTCAGGTTTCTCCTGGGCGCGGCGGAGGCCGGGTTCTTTCCCGGAATGATCTGGTACCTGGCCTCCTGGTTTCCGGCGCGGGAACGAGGGGGAATGTTCGGCGTCTTCTATTTCGGAGCGCCCCTCGCCCAGATATTCGGCGGCCCGCTTTCGGGGTTCCTGCTCGAGGTGAACGGGGCGGCCGGACTCCGGGGCTGGCAGCTGATGTTCCTCGTGGAGGGGGCCCTTGCGGTTCTGTCGGGCGCCGCCGCGTGCGTCTTCCTGACGAACCGGCCCGCGGAGGCGCTCTGGCTGGGAGTCGGCGAGCGGGAGGCCCTGCAGTCTGCTCTTGCTGCGGAGACCGGCGTCGGAATAACAGCCGGCGGCCACGGCCGCCTGCTGCCTGTTCTTGGAATGGGGCGCATCTGGCGGCTGGGCGCGATCTACGGCCTGATCCAGATGAGCGTGTACGGCGTCGCCTTCTACCTTCCCGCGGAAGTCGCGTCTCTCATGGGACGGAAGATTGGCCTCGTCGTGAGCCTCGTGAGCGCGATTCCGTGGCTCTGCGCCCTGGCCGCCGCGTATGCGGTTCCCCGGCTCGCCTTGGGCTGCGGCCGCGTCAGCGCCACGGCCGCGTCATCGCTCGGGATGGCCGCCGTGGGGATTGCCCTCTCGACCACCCAGCAAGCCGGCCTCGGCCTTGCGGGGCTCTGCCTCGCCGCCGCCGGCTTTATCGGAGCCCAACCCATTTTTTGGACCTTCCCTGCGAACGAACTCTCCGCAGGGAACGCCGCCGCCGGCATCGCCCTCATCAATTCGATCGGGGCGGTCGGGGGATTCCTTGCTCCGAACCTGAGGGTCCTGGCCGAGGCCGCCTCCGGTTCACCGCGTGCGGGCGGCATCGCCCTTGCGGCCTCGACGCTTCTCGGGGCGATCCTGATCGGTTTCCTCCGCGAGAGGCGCGGGCCCCAGGCGGCCTGACGGGCGTCCCGAAGGGCCAAACTCCTGGATTTCCGATGGTAACAAAGTAACCAGCCGCAAGTTGCATCCGTCTAAAAAGGTGGCACCTTTCCAGCATGAACCGGTCTCATCCTTCACCGCCCCCGAGGCCGCAATCTTCCCGAAAAAATCAAGCCATGAAAACGAATAAATTCGCCATCGCCGCAATCGTCGCCGCCGCGCTGGGCACCGCGGCGCTCGCGCAGGCGCCCGCCGCCCCGGCAGCCACTCCCGGAGTGGCCGCACCGAACGAGATCGTCTATGTGCCGCAGCTTCCGAGCGCCGCCGAACTGACCAAGGCCGCCGCCGCGCAGGGAGTCACGATCACGCAGATCGACCAGACGAGCACCCAGATCACCGTGACCTACAAGTACACGAACGGTTATGTGAACACCGTCTCCTACCAGCCGCTGTCCGCCGCCGACCCTTCGGTGGCTGTGGCGCCTGCCTCGATGCCTGCTCCCACCAGCCCGCCGCCTGCGGCGCCGCCGGTCACCACCACCGTGGTCTACACCACGCCTGCCCCGGCTTATTACTACGCACCCGCTCCCTATCCCTATTCCTATCCATATTCCTACGGGTGGGGCTGGTATCCGCCGATCGCGATTGGCTTCGGTTTCGGCTTCCATGGCGGCGGCTTCCACGGCGGCGGGTTTCATGGCGGGGGCCGCTTCCGCTGAGCGGCACGGTCTCGGTTATTAGTCTTTTACACGGTTGTCACTCGAGGCCAGCGTGCCCCGAGTGAACCACCGGGCCGGGTCAGATGTCAGGATGCCGGGCTGGCTGCCCACGGCGGCCGGCGCCGTGATTGCCTTGGCCGCATGCGTGGCGTACGCCACCAGCATATCGGCGCCTTTTGTCTTCGATGACGGACCATCGATTGTCGGAAACCTGACGATCCGGCACTTGTGGCCGCTCGGGCCGGTGTTTTCGCCACCCGCGCAGGCCTCCGTGTGCGGACGCCCCCTCGTCAATCTTTCTCTCGCGCTCAACTATGCCTTGGGAGGGCTGGACGTGCGGGGCTACCATGCCGCGAACCTGCTGATCCACATCCTTGCGGGCATCACCCTGTTCGGGATTGTGCGGAGGACGCTGGGGCTGAAAAGCGGAAAGCGGAAAGCGGAAAGCGGGCATGCAAAATCGGAAATCGGAAAGCGGGAAGGCGAAATCGAAAAGCGGAAAGCGGAAATCGGAAATCGGAAGCTGGAGTCCGATTCGGAGCCAACCTTGTTTGCTTTTGCCGTCGCCCTGATCTGGACCGTGCATCCGCTGCTGACCGAATCCGTCACCTGCGTCGTCCAGCGGACGGAGTCGCTGATGGGACTTTTCTACTTCGTGACGATCTACTGTTTCCTGCGGGGAGCGGAATCGAGCGCGGGCGAAATCGGAAAGCGGAAAGCGGAAAGCGGAACGGAAGAATCAGGAGGGGTCTCACCGATGCGAGGGGCATGGTTTGGCTTGGCGGTTGCCGCCTGCCTCCTCGGCATGGCGACGAAGGAGGTCATGGCCACCGCGCCGGCCGTGGTCTTCCTCTATGACCGGACGTTCATTTCCGGAAGCTTCCGAGATGCGTGGCGGCGTCGAAGGGGCCTGTACCTCGGGCTGGCGGCGACGTGGATCGTTCTCCTTGTCCTGCTGGTTGGCTCGGGTGCCAACCGGGGCGGGACGTCCGGCTTTGGCACGGGAGTCTCCGCCTGGTCGTATGCGCTCACCCAGTGCGAGGCCATCGTGTGGTACCTGCGGCTCGCGGCGTGGCCGCATCCGCTCGTCCTCGACTACGGAAGCCGGCTGGCGACCGGCCTTGGCGAGGCCTGGCCCCAGGCGCTTCTGATCGGTGCTCTCCTGGCTGCCACGCTGGTCGCGCTGCGCCGAAAGCCGGCCCTTGGTTTTCTCGGGGCATGGTTTTTCGTGATCCTCGCGCCCAGCTCCAGCGTGATCCCGCTCGCATCGCAGACGATGGCCGAACACCGGATGTACCTGCCGCTTGCGGCAGTGGTCGCGCTTGCGACCGCGATCCTCTGGAGGATCTGTGGGCGTCCGTGGATATTCCTTGGATTGACGCTTGGGCTCGCGGGGTTCGCCTGCGCGGCGACCGTCCGGCGAAATGAGGCCTATTCCACGGAGGTGGGGATTTGGAGCGACACCGTCGCAAGCTG
The DNA here is from genome assembly GCA_964547325.1 of uncultured Opitutaceae bacterium. Taxonomy (GTDB): domain Bacteria; phylum Verrucomicrobiota; class Verrucomicrobiia; order Opitutales; family Opitutaceae; genus Palsa-1447. The sequence goes on from CAZJNA010000120.1 coordinate 8,612, forward strand.
GCCCGGAAACCCCCGCGCGGAGAGCGACCTCGGGCTGGCCCTGTGCAAGGTGGGGCGGATCGACGAGGGGATCGTCCATTGCAAGCGGGCGCTCGAAATCGATCCGGCTTTCATCGATGCCCACAACAACCTTGCCTTTGCTTACCTGCAGCAGGGCCGGATGGAAGAGGCTGCTGGCGAACTCCGCGCGATCCTTGCCAAGCACCCCGATTTTGTGGAGGCGCATGCGAACCTGGGGCTTATCCTTTCGCGGACGGGGCATCTCCCCGAGGCTGTCTCGGAGTACGAGGCGGCGCTGCGGCTGCAGCCAGCAAATCCTGGCATGCACTTTAACTTGGGCACGGTTCTGATGGAATCGGGCCGGCTGCCTGACGCCGCGGCGCAATACGGGGAGGCGCTGCGCTTGAATCCCGATTATGCAGAAGCGCGCCGCAACTTGGAAGCCGTTCGCGGACGGATGCGGTAGGCGCCCGATTGAGGTTTGACCGACTGCGGCTGGACGGGCATTTATGCCAGTTCGTTGGTTTTAGGAGAGGTGGCAGAGTGGTCTAATGCGCGTGCTTGGAAAGCACGTGTTCTCGCAAGGGAACCGGGGGTTCGAATCCCTCCCTCTCCGCCAATTTGCGATTTTGATGTCAGTTTTTCCCTGTATACCGGCATCGATTTACGAAGCGATGGAGGGATGAAGAACCCCCGGAGGGGGTCGACGGAGCCCGCTTAAGCGGGCGGAGATGGGCCAACCGAAGGTTGGGGGCGAAGCCCCGAGCGGCAGCGAGCCAATCCCTCCCTCTCCGCCAATTTGCGATTTTGATGTCAGTTTTTCCCTGTATACC
>CAZJNA010000121.1:0-5457 GCA_964547325.1 uncultured Opitutaceae bacterium
ACCGGGAGCTCTGGACCTGCCCGGCCGACATCCTGGCCGAGTGGTGGCGCCTGGCCATGCGCCAGTACAACGTCCTCACCGCGACCCCGACGACGGCGCTCTACCGCTGAACGCCGGTCATCCGGTCAATTTCGCCAGCTCGGTCCGGACCTGTTCGAATTCCGCCTTCAATTCGCCGATCATCGGCGTGAGGGTGGAGATCGGGGACTTCTTCGACTCGGTCTCGAGGCGGGCCGCGGCCGCGCCGAGCCGCATCGCCCCGATGTTCGCCGAGCTCCCCTTGATGCTGTGGGCCGCCCGCGTGAAGGTCGTGATGTCGCCGGCCGCCTGGCTCTTCTCGAGCTCGGCGATGCGCTCCGGGGTGTCGGCGATGAAGATTCCGGCGATTTCCTTCAGGAATTCTCCGTCGTCGCTCAGCGCCCTTAGGCTCTCAATCGTTGCGGGGTCGAGTACGGGCTCGGTGGACATGCGGCCGGGCGATTCTGGGCGCGCATCCGCCCATGCCAATCGAATTTTGGCCCCGGCTTAAAATCGTTACATCACTGAATCGGTATATGTTGATATTTGACTTGCGCGGGGCTGCGCCATCCGGTTTTCTGGTCCCCTTCAAAACCCATGGCCCAATCATTCGTATTCTCATCTGAATCCGTCGGCGAGGGACACCCCGACAAGGTCGCCGATCTCATTTCCGACAGCGTGCTCGACGCCTGCCTCGCGCAGGACCGCTCGAGCCGCGTCGCCTGCGAAACCCTGGTCAAGTCGAACCAGGTCGTGGTCGCCGGCGAGATCACCACGCGGGCGAAGCTGAACTACGAGCGCATCATCCGCGACGCGGTCCGCGACATCGGCTACGTGAACGACGACGACGTCTTCCACGCCGACAAGATCTTCGTCCACAACCTCCTCACCCGGCAGTCCCCGGACATCGCCCAGGGCGTGGACGCCCGCAAGGTGAAGGGCAAGAAGACGGCCGAGCAGGGCGCCGGCGACCAGGGTCTCATGTTCGGCTACGCCTGCCGCGACACCCGCGAGCTCATGCCGGCTCCCATCATGTTCGCCCACCGCCTCGGGCGCGGGCTCACGGCCATCCGCAAGAGCGGCCGGGTCAAGTGGCTTCGTCCCGACGCGAAGTCCCAGGTCTCCGTCCGCTACGAGAACGGCCGGCCGGTCGAGGTCGTGAACGTCGTCATCTCCACGCAGCACACCGCGGACGTGAGCCACGACGAGATCTCGAGCTTCCTCATCCGGAACCTCATCAAGAAGGTCCTTCCCGCCAGGCTCCTCAGCGGGCGCACGGAATACCTCGTCAACCCGACCGGCCGCTTCGTCATCGGCGGGCCCGAGGGCGACTCCGGCCTCACCGGACGGAAGATCATCGTCGACACCTACGGCGGCTGGGGCCGCCACGGCGGCGGCGCCTTCTCCGGGAAGGATCCCTCCAAGGTCGACCGATCCGCGGCCTACATGTGCCGCTGGGTCGCCAAGAACATCGTCGCCGCCGGCCTGGCCGACGCCGTGGAGCTCCAGGTCGCCTACGCGATCGGGCATCCCAAGCCGGTCAGCGTCTACGTGGACACGAAGGGGACCGGGAAGGTGTCGGACGTTCGGATCGTCCGCGCGGTGAACCGCGTCTTCAGCTTCAAGCCCGCGGACATCGTCCATCAGCTGAATCTCCTCAGGCCGATCTACAGGCAGACCACCAATTACGGCCATTTCGGCAAGTCTGGGCTCCCCTGGGAGCGGACCGACAAGACGGCCGCGCTCCGCGCCGCCGCCCGCTAAGCCTCCCAACCAACGCTCCCACCTCCATGCCCACCGCCGCCAAAGCCGCTCCCGCGCAGGATTTTCACGTCAAGGACATCTCCCTGGCCGAATGGGGCCGCAAGGAGATAGCCGTCGCCGAGCACGAGATGCCCGGTCTCATGGCCCTGCGCCGCAAGCACGGCGCGGAGAAGCCGCTCAAGGGCGTCCGCATCACCGGATCGCTGCACATGACGATCCAGACGGCCGTCCTGATCGAGACGCTCGCCGAGCTCGGCGCCTCCGTCCGCTGGGCCTCCTGCAACATCTTCTCGACGCAGGACCACGCCGCCGCGGCGATCGCCAAGGCTGGATTCCCCGTCTTCGCCTGGAAGGGCGAGACGCTCGAGGAGTACTGGAACCTGACCTGGAAGGCGCTCGCGCATCCGAACGGCCAGGGTCCGCAGCTCGTCGTGGACGACGGCGGCGACGTGACGCTGCTCCTGCACAAGGGCTACGAACTCGAGGAAGGCAGCACCTGGGTGGATTCCGCCTCCGGCTCCCGGGAGGAGCAGGTGATCAAGGACCTGCTCAAGCGGATCCACGCCGAAAGCCCCTACATCTTCCATGAAATGGCCAAGGGCTGGCGCGGCGTCTCCGAGGAGACGACGACCGGCGTCCACCGGCTCTACCAGCTCCACGAGCAGGGCAAGCTCCTCGTCCCCGCCATCAACGTCAACGATTCGGTCACCAAGTCGAAGTTCGACAACCTTTACGGCTGCCGCGAGTCGCTGGCCGACGGCCTCAAGCGCTCGACCGACGTCATGATCGCCGGCAAATGCGCGGTCGTCTGCGGCTACGGCGACGTCGGCAAGGGCTCCGCCCATTCCCTGCGCGGCTTCGGCGCCCGCGTCATCGTGACCGAGATCGACCCCATCAACGCGCTGCAGGCGGCGATGGAGGGCTTCGAGGTCGCGACCGTCGAGGACACGCTCGGGACCGGCGACATCTACGTGACGACGACCGGCAACACCGACGTCATCACGCTCGATCACATGCAGCGGATGAAGGACCAGGCGATCGTCTGCAACATCGGCCACTTCGACAACGAGATCCAGGTCGAGCAGCTCTACCACGCCCCGGGCATCGTCCGCACGACCATCAAGCCGCAGTACGACATGTTCACCTTCCCCGGCGGGCGGAGCATCTACCTCCTCGCCGAGGGCCGGCTGGTCAACCTCGGGTGCGCGACCGGGCATCCCTCCTTCGTCATGTCGAACAGCTTCACGAACCAGACGCTGGCGCAGATCGACCTCTGGAGGAACAAGGACACCTACAAGGTCGGCGTCTACCGCCTGCCCAAGCACCTCGACGAGGAGGTTGCGCGGCTGCACCTCGAGAAGATCGGCGTCAAGCTGACCCGGCTGACCGACAAGCAGGCCAAGTACCTCGGCATATCCCCGGACGGCCCGTACAAGGCGGACCACTACCGGTATTGATTTAAAGGGATCAGGTCTGAATGGCAAAAGAAGGGGGCAAAAGAAGGGGGTCAGGCTGCGAAAGTTGACACCGCTGCGGTGTCAATTTTCGCAGCCTGACCCCCTTCTTTTGCCCAACCGCCGTGCTGCCCCTTACTGTCAAGGCGGCGGCGGTGGCGGCCTGTTGGGAGTGTCCCATGCGTTGGCGCCCGAGACCTTGACTTTGCGTTTGTAAAGCGTCGTGCCGCAGCCTGCGTAAAGCGTGTCGAAGTTGGCTCCGCCGAGGCATACGCTGACGACGCGGGGATTCGGTGTGGGGATGATGCAGTGGACCCGGCCGGCCTGGTCGCACACCTGGATTCCCATGTAGGACGTGACGTAAATCCTGCCATCCCGGTCCGCGTGCATGCCGTCCGCGCCCGATTGGTCGGCGGAGTCGGATTGGTGGAGGCGGAAAAGGTGCTCCTTGTCCGCCAGCGATCCATCGGGCTGGATCATGAAGCTGTACACCCAATGCGAATAGTAGTCGTCCACAAGGAGCTGCGTCTGGTCGGCCGTAAGCGTGATGCCGTTAGGGAAGCGGATGCCGGTGTCCACGACCTGCGGCGCGCCGCTGGGCCGGATCAGCCAGACCCGGCCGGGGTCGGCGCTCCCCTTGGCCGGAGGATCGGTGATGTACACGTTGCCGTTGTGGGCGACGACGAGGTCGTTGCCCCTGAATCCGGTGGCCAGCGTGGTCGCCGGGCCGAAGCCGCCGTCGGCGTAGACGTCCGTCGTCTGGGTCTTTGAGCCTGTGGCGTAGAGGCGCCCATCAGGCCCGAACGCCTGACCCGTGATTTGATGCGACGCGCCCAGGACCGCGCTCATCGCTCCGTCGGGACCTATCTTGTAGGACTTTTCCGTCCCGGTGTCGCAGAAGAACACCTCCCCGCGCGCGTTGACGGCCACGCCGTCCGCGCCCTTCAGCCCGTCGGCGGCGATCTGCCAGCCTTCGCCCGGAATGAGTATGCTCGAGAGATAATCATTGCCCGTCGGGCCATTTCCGACAGGCCCGGGCCAGCCGCTCCAGAGCCAGCGCAGGGCGTCCGGGAAGATCGCCGTCGCGTGCTTCCCGCTGTGGGCGCCGTCGCCCCAGACATGGTTCACTTCGTAACCGGCGAAAACCAGCGCGCGCTCCATCGTCTGGTTGGCCATCCACCAGTCGCCGTCGTATTTTTGCTGGTCGTTCGATCCGTCCTGCAGGAAGACCCGGATCGGCTTGGGCTCTGTTTCGCGGATCAGGATCTGGTAGACATTGCCGCCGCGCATCGGGACGTACGTGCCGATTGCGCTGAACACGCGGCTGAAGGAGTCCGGCCGTTCCCAAGCGGCCGTGAATGCGGCGATGGCGCCGCTGCTCTGGCCGCCGATGGCGCGGTCGCTCGCCTTGTCCGAGATCCGGATCGCCCTTCCGTCGGAAGTCCGCCTTGTCGCGACTTCGGGCAGCAGCTCATCCAGGAGAAATCGGACATAGGCGTCGCCCGGGGTGTCGTATTCGAAGCTCCGGTTGAAGCGGGGGAGGACGTCCGGCCCTGCCGCCTTGACGATGCCCGGCTGGACGAAGACCCCGATCATGACCGGGATCTCCTTCTTCGCGATCAGATTGTCCAGGACGGTCGGCGCGTTCCACACGACCCCGTCCTGGGCCACGAAGAGGCATGCGGGCGTCTCCGGCCGGTACTGGGCCGGCACGTAGATCCAATAGTTCCGTGTCGTCCCCGGAAACTGCCTCGAATGGTCGAAAGTGAATTCGAGCACTTCGCCCTTCGGCACCCCGGGCTGGGGAAGCGAGTCCGGGCCGGGCTTGGTGTCGGTCGCGGCGCGGGCCGCGAATGCAAGGACCAGGCTTGCGCAGAGAAATGCGCGTCGAATCGTCTTCATGGGGGTGGGGGTTTGATTGGGGTATCTGATTTGCGGGCTTTGCGCGTCTGCGTGGGATTCACTGCGGCCGCTCGAGATCCGACTTGGGCAAAACAGTAGTGCCCACAAGGTACGCAAGGACCGCGATCAACGTCCAGCCCGCGGCCTCGCGCACCGCGATCAGGGGAATCCACCAGAGGGGATTGATCCAGAGGCAGCCGAAGATGCAGACGAGCGCGGCTTTCCGAAAAGAAATCCGAAAAGGGGTCGTGTCTCGGATTTAGTTGTGGGCGGGGTGGGGGGGATGGATATGAGGTAGACGAACCCAGATCAGCCACAG
>CAZJNA010000121.1:5467-9368 GCA_964547325.1 uncultured Opitutaceae bacterium
AAAACAACACCTTATTGGGGTTGGGTCCGCTTAATTGTTGGCCGCCGTCGCGGCCCAAATTATACCCCCCCCCACGACCCCTTAACAGCCACGGAAGACAGAGCAGGAGAAAGACATGCCTATACGCGAAGTTCGAGCCGGCGAGGAAAGTGCCCACGTAGATCAAAGCCCCCGCGTGAAACCCGCCGAGCGTCCGGTCGAATGAAGCGCCTTCTGGCCGAGACCGTCGCCCGAACCCCGCCCAAAACATTCCGCCCGCGAGCAAGGCAGCCCCCGCCGCCCCGAGCCACGCACGGTCGGAATACCCGGCCCATTCACCTGTCCTGTCCCGATGCAGCAGGTCCGCGATGTGGAAGAGAACCGTGCTTCCATAGGAAATCGCCGGACCTCCCGCCGGTGTGTTTCCAGCAACCATCCGGATCTCGGCGGTTCGCGAAATGGACCACCCCGAGAGTCCGAGGGCCGCGGCGAGGAGCCACCATCGTGCCTTCCTCCAGCCGGTTTGCAGGAACGCCGCAAAGGCGGCCGCGGGAAAGAGCTTCAGGACCGATGCGCAGAAAAGACCGATCCAGCCCGGGAGAGCCCGCCCCCGGCCGAGGCAGGCGAGCGAGGCGGCAATCAGGATGAAGACGATCAGGTCCGAATTGCAGCGCTCGAGCGCCAGAAAGACGGACGGTGAGCAGACGAGGGCGCCGCACAGAAGGCCCTCCATCGGCCTGATACGGCCCAACCACAGCCAGAGCGCTGCCAGCCACGCCGCGTCGATGGCGAGCCCCAGCCACGGAACCGCGGCGAACGGAAAGCGCATGAACAGGAGCCAGGCCCTCGGATAGTTATAGGCCCGGCCCCAGGGATCGGTCGGGTTGCTGACGTAGGGGTTGCCGCCCCGCTCGAACTCCGCGGCCGCCGCGGAAAAAACATAGAGATCCGAGAAAGGCGCGTGGACGGAGGGAGCCCCTGCCGCCCGGAGCACCGGATCGAATCCCCAGACGCGCGCCGCCTGCCAGAAGACAAACGCGTAGATGACGAGCACCGCCGCCCCGAGCCAGCGTCCGTCGATATCCCTTTTGCACTTTTTCCTTTCAGGGGCCGGCCTGGCGTTGGGGTCTGGATCGGACATAGGGGGAGCCCAAAAGGTCGGGTTGCAAATTGCCGATCGCGGCCCGGATGGCCTGTTGGTTGTAGGCCGCTCCCGGAAAAAGTGGCAAGAGTTAAGAGATGCGGGCATGGCTTGGAGCTTGACTTAGATCATAGTCGAATAATTATTCGACTATGGCAGATTATTTGTCAGGGGAGAGTTACCCGGCCGTGGAGCGGGTGTTGCAGCGCCGGCTTGGGGAAAATCCGCCGGCCCGTCTCCAGCTGCTCGTTGGTCCGCGCCAGGTGGGCAAGACGACCCTGTTGCTGAAGCTGGAGGAGACGCACAAGCCCCGCGCGACTTACGTTTCGGCGGATGCGCCCGAAGCCGCGCTGCCATCGTGGGCCGATGGCGTATGGCGGCAGGCGCTCGATAGGGCCGGGGATGGACCGGCCATCCTTCTCATCGATGAGATCCAATACCTGCCCCAATGGAGCCGCTGGCTGAAGGCCCGCTTCGATGAAGTGCGCAGGAAAAAAATCCCCCTGCATGTCGTCGTGACCGGGTCGTCGTCCTTGAAGATCGGAGCCGGTGCCAGGGAGACCATGGCGGGACGATTCGAACGGCTCACGCTGACGCACTGGGGTGCGTCAGATCTCGTGAAGCTCTTGCGCGTCCCGGCAGATATTGCGCCGGAACGGATCGTCAGTCACGGCGGTTATCCCGGAGCCGTGGCTTACTGGGACGACTGGGCTCGCTGGCGCGCCTATTTGCGGGATTCGGTGATCGAGCCCGCCATTGGCAGGGACATCCTGCAGCTGGAAGTCGTGCGCAAGCCGGCGCTTTTGCGCCAGCTTTTCGCCCTGGCAACCGCCCATCCGGCCGAGATTCTTTCCCTCGAAAAAATCGCGGGTTCGCTCGCTGAAAAAGGCGCGTTGGAGACCCTGGCGCATTATCTAGAACTGCTGAAGGACGCCTTCCTCGTTGCCGGCCTGCAACGGTATGCCGGCGACGAGATTCGGCGACGCCGCTCTCCGCCAAAGCTTGTGGTGCTAAACAATGCGCTGCTCGCCGGAAGCCGCGCAAGTCCGCCTCCTCAGGCGCGGAGCAATCCGGCGGAATGGGGCCGGTGGCTGGAGAATGCCTGCATTGCCTTCGCAATAAATTCAGGACAGGAGGCCTTCTACTGGCGCGAGGAACCCTGGGAAGTTGACGCGGTGATCCGTGGAAGCTGGGGGCAATGGCTTGTGGAGGTGAAAACCGGAGACTACGGGATCGCGGACCTACGCGGCTTGGCCCGCGCAGCCGCGAAATTTCCACGTTTTCTCCCCGTCGTCATTTGTGATCCGGACCGGGAATCGGCGGCAATCGCAGCCGGATTTAGAGCCCTTTCATGGCATGAATACCTGCGCGATGGTCTCCGCATGGGCTGATGCGTCGGAAAACCCGCCGGCAAAAGGAAAACCTGGCGGAGAGAGGGGGATTGGCTCGCTGCGCTCGGGGCTGTGCCCCCGACCTGCGGTCGGCCCATCTCCGCTCGCTGGCGCGAGCTCCGTCGAACCCCTCGGGGGTTCTCATCCCCCATGCCGAACGGATGTTTTATAGTTCATGGATCTGACGGCTGGCAAAAGGAAAACCTGGCGGAGAGAGGGGGATTCGAACCCCCGGTACGGTTTTAAAGCCGTACAACGGTTTAGCAAACCGTCCCTTTCGGCCACTCAGGCACCTCTCCGGAGCAGGGCGCTTAGGAAAAACGCGGCCTCGCCGGAGGGCAAGGACAAAGGCCGGATGTGGCGACCGCCCGTAAATTGCTAAGCGGAGCCCCGGAGGGGCCTCTCTTCGCAAACACGCACTTCGCGAAGACGACCTCCTACTCCTCGCCCGGCCTGTCCAGCTCCTCGCGGCACTCGTTGATGACGCGAAGCCAGATCTCGCGCAGGTCGAACAGGCGCGGCAGCGCCTCCTCCCGGTAGGACGCCACCGCCCGGTTCTTCGTCGCGGTGTCGCTGCTCAGGATCGCAAGGGACTGGTTGAGGCCAGCCAGCGCCCGCTTGAACAGGCTTATGGCCATCGCGTAATCGCCGAAGTCGAGTGCGTGGACGGCCTGGGACGCCTGCTCCTCGCCGCGGTGCAGCGAGACGAGATAGCTCACCGCAAGCGCCGTCGGTATCCGGGAACTCTCGGCCGAAGCCGCGACCTCCCAAGGACGCTTGAGGCCGAGATAGATGGCCTTCGTCGCGATGAAGACGGGATTCTTGTGAAGGGTGTAGACCTGGTCGCCATCGTCGAAGTCCGGGGCGGGATCGTCCTCCTCGACCCGGCCGGCCGGCTCGTCGTCCTCGATCTCGGGCTGCTCCCAGCCCATCTGCTCGGCTACGGCGTCTATGCGATCGGCGCAGCGCCTGAGTTCCTCGTACCGCGCCAGATAGAGCTGGATCGCCTCGTCCTGCTCCCGCAGGTACCGTTCCCAGTCAAATTCGTTCCATGCCAGGTCGCCCCGCTCGCTCCAATCGTTCTCCAAAGGGCTGTCGGGATCAAAATCGCTCATTGGCTTCCGTGAAAATGAGCTCCGTGGATTTCGAAAGGCAAATAAAAAGGAAGCCGCCCTATCCTGGATCTTGCATCAGGATATTGCCGCGCATCATGTTGCAGGACCGCAGACGGGGCTTGTTTTCCGCTTTCCGCTTTTCGCTTTCCGATTTGCCTTCCCCGTTTCCGCCTTCCGCCTTCCGCCTTCCGCTTTCCGCTTTCCGCTTTGCCTTCCCCGCTTTCCGATTTGGTGTTCTCCCATGGCAGACGTTCATCACGCAGTCGCATTTTTCT
>CAZJNA010000122.1:0-9275 GCA_964547325.1 uncultured Opitutaceae bacterium
TGCCAATACTCTGCGCCTGACCGGCGGCGCTTTTCGCGCCTCCAAGAGGCGCAGACGAGGCTCCGCTCATGCCCCTTCCGGGTCTCTCCCATCGCCAAAACGTACCATCGCCGAAATGAAGGTGATATATCAATTTTCCGAATGGCGGCCCCGAGGCTTCGGATGCGGCAGCAACTCCTCTGGCGGAGCATGCGTCCGGCAAACGGACACACTGCCGAAAGGGGGAGAATTAGCGGGGGGCCTGGCGGAGCGCGAGCGCCAGATTCCTGCGGTAGGTGGGCACGGCGGGATCGAGCCGGGCAGCCTTCGCGAATTCCGCGATAGCGTCCCTCATCCTGCCGGCGCCGGCGAGCGCCACCCCGAGATCATTGTGGATGACGGCGGAGTCGGGCTGCATCCGGAGCGCCTGTTTGAAGCGGGCGACAGCCTCCCCGGTCCGGCCCAATGACAGCAGCACGTTCCCCAGATTGTTGAGCGCGTCGGGATAGTCCGGACGCATCCGGAGCGCCGTCTCGTAGGTCGTCACGGCTGCGGCGAGATCGCCCTGGTTTCGAAGGCTGTTGCCGAGGTCGTAGAACGCCTCGGCAAAGTCCGGCTTGAGGAGGATGGCCCGTTTGAAGTGCGATATGGCCTCGGGATCCCGACCGGCGGACCTGAGGGCAAGGCCCAGATTGTATTCGGCCTGGGCGTAGTCGGGTTTGAGCCGGATGGCCGTCTCGTATTCGAGCATGGCCTGGTCGCCGCGCCCCAGCGCGCGCAGGGCGTTGCCGAGATTGTTGTGGGCCTCGGCGTAGACCGGCCTCAGGAGGAGCGACTGCCGATAATGGATGATCGCTTGCGCGATCCTGCCGTCGCCGAAGAGGGCGAGGCCGAGGTTGTTTTCAGTCTGGGGGTCATCCGCCTTCGCCTGCAAGGTGGCCTCGTAATGGGCGATCGCCTCCTTCATCCGGCCCTGCTCAAGGAGGATGTTGCCGAGGTTGTAGTGGGCGAGCCACGAGGCGGGATTGTCCTCCAGGATCGTCCGGTAAAAGGTCACGATGTCGTGGTAGCGCCGGCACTGGCGCCAGGTCCGGGTCCCGAGGAGGCACAGGATGGCGGCCGCCGCGACCCAGCCAATCCGGCAGGGAAGCTTTCGCGCAGCCGCATCGGCTCCCGCGGCTGCGATGGCGATCACGCCAAGACAGGCAAGGTATTGAAAATGATCAGCAACAAATGAAAATACAAAGGCATAGACATTGAAAAACCCCAGGACGGGGAAAAGGGAGCCCATGAACAGCAGGGCCGCGGCGATGGGCGCCCGGGTGCGCCCCCGCAGCAGCCAAAGGCAGGCCAGCGCCGCAAGCAGCCCGGCGGGAAAGACGTACTGCCAGCCGGCGGACGGATCCACCGTCCATCGCGGATAGATGAAGGTGAGGGGGGAAGGCCAGGCGAGCTTCCCAAGGTAGAACCAGACTGCGCGACCGGCAACCAGGGCCCTCTGCGGGAAGCTGAGGGCAAAATCCCCGCCTTCGGCGCCTATGTAGCGGCGTTCCACCCAGGCCGTGAACAAGCCGCCGGCTGCGCCGGCCGCGAACCACGGAAGGAGGGGAGTCGCATCGCGGCGCCAGGACAGGCGCCCATTCCTCCACCAGATGATGACCAGCAGTGCCGCGGGCAGCGTGGCGGTCACCGACTTGCTCAGAAGCGCCAGGATGAAGAGCGCCGTTGCGAGCCAATACGAAGGGGTCAGGTCTCGGAAGTTGAAGTGTCTGGAACCCACCACATCATTTTCCGAGACTTGGCCCCTTCCCTTGTCGAAACGCAGGTACGCCAGCGCGGCCAGCAGGTAGAAGACCGTCGAGAGCGTGTTCTTCTGCTCGGAAATCCAGGCGACCGATTCGACGCAGACGGGATGAAGGGCAAAAATGAGACCGCCGAGCCAGGAGCCGGGCACACCCAGCCTTCGCAGGATGAACGCGAAAAGGCAGGCGGCCGTGGCGTGCAGGAGGACGTTCGCAAGATGGTAGCCCAGGGCGGCGTCGCCCCAGAGGCGGTGCTCGATCCAAAAGGCGGAGTGAAGCGCGGGGTAGTACTGCTCGGTTGCGCCCACCTTGAACCAGATCTGCCCCAGTCCGCCCCAGGAGCGCAGGTTTGCGCGGGTCACGTAGTCGGGATCGTTCCAGATGAACCCGTTGTGCAGCGCCGGCCAGTAGGCGAGGAGCGTGGCCGCAAAAATCAGGAGCGGCAGAAACGGGGTGAGGCCCCGGATATTGATGTCGGCATCAATATCCGGGGCCTCACCCTTCGTGTGGTTCTGCGCTTCGGACACTCGCGAATCGCTAGCCGATTCGGGCGAAAACTCGAAGGAATAAATCCGGGCGGGAAAGAATCCCGTTGAACGGGGCGGGCGAAATGCGTTTGCCTCATGCGTTGCCCAGAGCGTCCTTCCCATACCGCTCCGCCGTGCCCTGCTGGCTTGCGCTGTGCGCGCTCGTGCTGTGGGCGATGGCCCGGTATCTGGGGTGGAGCTGGCCGTTGACCGGCCTTCACCGGCCGACCGTTCTGCAACTTGCCTACGCGGGCGCTGCGACGGCCGCCATTGGCTGGATCTTGGGATTGGGGCGCCTCGGCGGCCCGCGCGCGAATTTCCGTGGCGAAGGCTTGCGCCGGGTTGCGCTCGCCGGATTTGCGGTCTGGGTCTATCGCCCCTTCCTCCGTCCGGAATTCTTCGGCGGGCTCGACGACAGATGGTATGGCTACGCGCTTGCGGACGCTCTCAGGCAGGTGCGCGCGGGAGTCTTCCCCGTGCTCGTCGGGCAGAGCGAGTATCTCTACGGCGGCTCCATCAATCCGATCCGCCTTGCGCCGTATTACCAGTATCTTGGCATGGCTATCGACGGGCTGACCGGCCGCGCGCTCCCGGCGCTGGCTGTCCAGCACTTGACGGTGATCGCGACGGCGGTGTTCTCCGCTCTCGGATGCTATCTCTGCCTCGCAGACCTGTTCCCCGCGCGCCGCTGGCTGGCCTGGGCGTTCGGCGCACTCTATGTGAGCGCGCCCGCCATCGCCTCCTGCCTGTACACCTTCGACATGGTCCTCACGTTCATGGCGATATCCTGGATACCGCTCGTCTTGTGGGCCAACCTGCGCCTGGTCCGGCGCGACGATTGGCTCGGTTGGACATGGCTGGCCCTTGGACTTGCGCTGGCCTGGTTCGCGCATGCCCCGCTCGGCGGCTGGCTGACGCTCGGCACGTGCGCTTTCCAGGGCCTGCGAATTTCCGCCCGCGACTGGAGCTGGGCCGCCCTTTCCCGGGCACTGGGGGCCGGCCTGCTCTTTGTGGGGCTCACCGGGTCCTTTTTCATGGCGGCGACCGAGCCGATGCGGGGAGGGCAGGCCCCGGGAGCGCGGGTCGTCTTCTGCGCGCTCGCCCTGGCCGCGGGCTGCGTGGCGCTCGTTCGCTGGCTGGCGACCCTGCGGTGGCCCTGGCTCGCGCTGGCGTTTCTTGCCGCGGGCGCGGCCTCGAGGCAGGCTCCGTGGTTCGCCGCCGCGGTCGGCCTCTCGGCGGTCGCCGGCTTGGCGGGCGCCCGGCTTGGCCGGCTTCGAATTCGGAAGAGGCTGCCCGAATGGACGCTGGCGTTTTTTCTCGGGGCGGGCGCGATCGCACTTCCTTTCATGAACTCGGCGTCGCACCAGCCGGCGCTCGACTTTGTTCGCGGGCTTTTTCCCGCGAGCCTTCTTCCCGTTTCGCCGCTGGGGACCCGCCTCTCCGACTTTCAGGCGGGCTATGGGCTGCTGGGCGGCCTCGGGATTGGCTTTGCCGCGGCGCTCGCCCGGCCCTCATGGCAGAACCGGATGCTCGCGCTTGCCGGAGTGGTTCTGTGCGCCCTCGCTGTCCCCGTGCCCGGAATCACCCGGTTTCTCATCTGCATCGTTCCGGACAAGCTGTATGAGATCAGCGGTCCGCTTCTCTGGATGCGCAACCTTCCCTTGCTGGCCGGTGTCGCGGCATTCATGGGCTTCATCGGCGCCGCCGGTTTTTCCGAGGGGGCTCCCCGGCGCGGAGCGATCCTGACGGGGCTGGCCATCCTCGCCGTCGGATGGAGCCTTCTCGAGGCGGAGAAATTCGTCCGATGCGCGTATCGATCCATGGATCCTCGCCAGGACCCCGAAGCCTTTTACCGGACCGAAAATGTGCGGACATACGGATACGTGCTCGGAAATCTGCCCGCTTCCCCCTACGCCTTGAATGGAGTCGCCGACTACCATCTTGAGAGCAGGCTCCTGCGCCGGGATGATCCCTCGGTTGGGCTCGGCGATGGGTTGGATTGGTCCCGGGTGGGCACAGCATTGTGGGCGACGCGGACGGACGCCTTCGATCCGCACTGGGTGCATGTCGCTCCCGGTATCGTGCTCGCGCCGGGAGAGCGGCTGCTTCTGCGCTTCAAGTTCTTCGACCGGGAGTATTCGGGCACGCTCGTCTGCCGCGGTCCCGGGGGATTTTATCGCGAGTACTCCCTGCCGAGCGCGGGATTTGCCTCCAAGAGTTTTGGCGTGGCCCCGGACAGGCCGAAGACGCTCGCGTTCTGGAACAGCCGCAGCGAGCCGCAGCCCGTCGAATTTTCCTTTTATCGATACTCGGTCCCCGGGGACGGGCGTCCGTTTGGAGACTTTGCCGAGGTGCGGACCCTGGCTTACGACCCGGATGCCCTTCGCATCCGCACGCTCGGCCTCATTCCCTACCGCGCGGAGACTGAGGTTGCCGCGCCCGCCTTCCTGGAGACGCCCCGTTCCTTCATCCCGGGCTACGAGGCGACCGTCAACGGGCGTCCCGTTCCGGTGAGCGAGTCGCCGAATCAACTGGCGATGATTCCGCTCGAAACCGGAGCCAACAGCGTCGAATTGCGCTACCGCGGGACGCGGCGCCTCAGGCTCTCCATGGCCGGCAGCGGCTGCGTGTGGCTCGGCTTGCTCGCGGCGGGAATTGTCCGGCGCGTCCGGCGCCGCGGGGAAAACGCCGTTGAACGCTCCGGGGGAACCTGATGTGTCTCAGGCCTTGTCGCGCTCTTCCATCCCGTACCTCCTGAGGGCAGGCGCTCGGATAGCCCTTGTCGCGCTCATTGTGGCGGTGATGGCGCGGATCCTCCTGTGGGAAGCGCCGCCAGGGTGGGTGCTCTCGCGGCCGACCGCGGCGCAGGCCTCCTATGCGCTCGCCGCCGCCTGCGCCCTGGGGTGGGCGCTCGGATGGGGGACCTCGAAGCTCGCACCGGGCGTGCGGGCCGCCGAGGAGTGGAGGCGCGTCGCGCTCGCCGCCGCCGCCGTCTGGGTTCTCCGGCCCTTTCTCAATCCGGATTTTTTTGGCGGCATCGACAGCCGTTGGTACGGCTTTGCAATGACAGACGCGCTCCAACAGGCGCGATCGGGCGTCTTTCCGGTGTTGGTCGGCCAGGGGGAATTTCTTTTCAACGGCTCGTTCAACCCCGTCCGTCTCGCGCCCTACTACCCCTATTTCGGCATGGTGCTCGACCTGGCGACGGCGCGAGCCCTCCAGCCGGTCGCAATCCAGCACCTGACGGTGGTCGCGACGGGCGTGCTGGCCGCCTTCACATGCTATTTTTGTCTCGGTGCCCTTGCGCCCGCGCGCAAAGGGACCGCCTGGGCGGTGAGCCTTCTCTATGTCAGCGCGCCCGCGCTGCTCGCGATCATCTACACCTACGACATGTACCTGACGTTCATGGCGTTCGCGTGGATGCCCGTCGTGCTGTGGGCCAACATCCGACTGATCAGGCGGGATGATCTGGGCGGCTGGGCCTGGCTCGCGGCGAGTCTTGCGCTCGTATGGATCGGACACGCCCCCGTTGGCGCGTGGCTCACCCTGGCGACGGGGTTTATGCAAGGTCTGCGCCTGACAACCCGCGATGCATCGTGGCGGCCCTGGGCGCGCGCCCTTGCGGGTTCGGTTCTTTTCGGGGCCCTCGTGCTCTTCTTTTTCCGTTCGGTCGGTGAGCTTTCCGGCGGCGTCAGCAATTACGATCCGAGGGTTTTCGCGGCCAGCGCCGGACTGCTCGTCGGCATCGCCGGGATGATCCGCTGGCTCGCCACCGGCCGTCTTGTCTGGTGGGCTCTTGTCGCTGTTCCGGTTTGGGCGCTGCAAGCGGACACCATCTGGTATGCGATTGCGGTCGGGCTCGCCTTGCCAGTCGGCTTTGCCGGGACGAGATGGAAATGGCTGCGCGTGAAGGAGCGGCTTCCCGAATGGTCGCTCGGACTCCTGCTTCTGGGAGGACTCGCGACCCTGCATTGGGGTCCGTCCGCCGAATCGCTGCCGGCGCTGACCTGGGTCCGGAATCTTTTCCCTGCGTGCCTCGGGCCCGTGTCCGCGGCCGCGACAAACATGTCGGACCTGCAGGTGGGCTGGGGGCTCGAGGCCTTGTGCGCCGCGGGTTTCGCCGCCGCGGCCGTCATGCCGGACCTTGAGACGCGCCTTCTGGCGCTTCTTGGAACTGTTCTTTTCGGCCTGGTGCTGCCCGTTCCCGGAATGACGCGATTCCTCCTTTCGATCGTTCCGGGCCCGCTTTACGACATCAGCACGACGCTCCTCTGGGTCCGGTACGTGCCGGTGGCTGCGGGAGCCGCCGTTTTTCTCGGATTCCTGGGGGCCGCCGCCTGGGCCGGTCGGACGCCGCGCGTGGGTGCGCTATTTGCCGTCCTCGCGTTTCTCGCGGCCGGGTGGAGCCTGTTTGAGGCGCAGCCGTTTGTCCGCCGCGGCTTTGGGCTGTCCTCGGTTCCGGACGATCCGGCGGCCTTTTATCGGACTGAGAATGTGCGGATGTACAACTACCTCCTGCGCAACCTGCCCGCGTCGCCTTATCTCGTGGACGGCGTATCCGATTATCACCTGCAGAGCAGGCTTCTTCGCGCGGACGATCCCGCCCGCGAGATCGCCTGGGCTCCGGACTGGTCTGCGGCGCGGACCATCGAGCTCACCTCTCGCCCGCTCGATGCAACCCTTGTCTGGCTGCAACTGAAGCCGGGGCTCACGATCGCGCCGGGTGGGCGGCTGCTGCTACGCTTCACTTTTTTCGACCGCCCCTATTCAGGCACGCTGGTGTGCCAGGGACCATCCGGCTTCTACCGGGAATACTATCTGCCGAACGCGGGGTACTTCCCAAAGAGCTTTGGAGTCGACCCCGCCCGTCCGAAGACGCTCGCGTTCTGGAACAGCCGGTCGAGCCCCCAGCCGGTCGATCTGTTTTTTGTCCAGAACGAGGTTCCCAAGGACGGCCGCGTGCCGGACCGGTTCGCGCGGGTCGAGGTCCTTGCCTACGACATCGACAAGCTGCCGGTGCGGACGATCAGCCTGATACCCTATCGCGCCGAGACGACGGTCGGAGCGCCGGCTTTCCTCGAGACGCCTCGCCTCTTCATCCCCGGCTACCGGGCGACGGTCAACGGCCGGGAGGTTCCGGTGCGGGCGTCGCCAAACCAGTTGGTGATGGTTCCGTTGGAGATCGGCGCCAACCGGATCGAACTTCGCTATCCGGGCACGCCGGGCCTCCATCTTGCCTCGGCGGTGAGCGCGGCCGCCTGGCTGGGACTCGCGGCCGTCGGGGCGGTTCAGTTGTTGAAGCGGAAGAGGGCGACGTCTCCGTCCTGGAAGACATAGTCCTTCCCCTCGAGCCGGTACTTCCCGGCTTCCCGCGCGGCGGCGACGCTGCCGAGCCTCGCGAGGTCCCCGTACGAGACGATCTCGGCCTTGATGAACCCCTTTTCAAAGTCGCTGTGGATGACGCCCGCGGCCTGGGGGGCCTTCCAGCCCCGGACGATGGTCCAGGCCCGCACCTCCTTTTCCCCGGCGGTGAAGTAGGTCATCAGGCCGAGGAGGGAATACGTGGCGCGGATCAGCCCCGAGACACCCGAATCGCTCACGCCCAGGTCCCGCAGGAATTCCTTCGCCTCCTCCGGCGACAGGTCGACCAGCTCCGATTCGATGCGCGCGCTGATCGGCACGTAGGCGGCGTCGCTGTGGGCGCGGACGAACGCCGCGACTTTCTGCACGAACGGGTTCTGCTCCCCCGTGGCGAGATCCGCCTCGGCGACATTGCAGGCGTAGATCACGGGCTTGGCGCTCAGAAGCTGGAAAAGCTTGAGCAGCCGGATCTCGTCGTCATGGACCGGCAGGGTGTTTGCCGGCTTGTTCGCATTGAGGTGGGGGAGCATGCGCTCGAGCAGCGCGACCTCGGCGAGGGCCTCCTTGTCGCCGCTTTTCGCCTTCTTGTGGTTCTTCTCGATCCGCTTCTGCACGGCGTCGAGGTCCGACAGGATGAGCTCGGTCGTGATGATCTCGATGTCGCGCACCGGATCGACGCCGCCCATCGTGTGGATGACATCGGGATCGTCGAAGCAGCGGACGACGTGCACGATGGCGTCCACCTCCCGGATGTGGGAAAGGAATTGGTTGCCCAAGCCCTCTCCCTTGCTCGCGCCGGCGACGAGGCCGGCGATGTCCACGAATTCGATCGCTGCCGGGATGATCACGTTCGTCTTCGCGATCTTCTGGAGAACGGCGAGGCGCTCATCGGGCACCGTCACGACCCCGACGTTGGGGTCGATCGTGCAGAAGGGATAGTTGGCCGCCTCCGCCTTCCGGGAGCGGGTCAAGGCGTTGAAAAGGGTGGACTTGCCCACGTTGGGAAGCCCGACAATGCCGGTTTTGAGCATGGAATCGGTCAACTTCGCGCCGGGCCCGGGTCCGGTCAACGGAAAACCCATGGAAGGCCCGCCCAGCCGTCGCTCGCTGGACCCGCCTTCGCCAAGGCTTCGGCGTGGCAAGCTGCGAGCTATGGCGGGGTCTCCTGGTCGCCGACGGCGACGGCGGAGACTTGACAAGCCTTTTGCCGCAGCGTCTTATGTCCGGCTTTTCCTCAGAGAAACCGCTCCCACACCGACCTCTCCATGGCACTCAAAATCCGCCTCACCCGCATCGGCACCACGCACCAGCCGCATTACCGCGTCGTCGTCGCCGAGGCCCGTTCGCGCCGCGATGGCGCACCTGTAGAATCCATCGGCACGTACGACCCCCGCGCCAAGGGGGAGCAGGTGAAGCTCGACCTCGCGCGCGTCGACTACTGGCTCGCCAAGGGCGCCCTCCCGACGGACACCCTCCATTCGATGATCAAGCGCGCCCGCCGGGCCGCGGCAGCAGTTCCGGCCGCGAGCTGATTGCGGAGAAAAGTAAAAGGGTAAAAGGGGTCGGGCTGCCAGTTTTTTATAAAATAAACAAGTGGCAGCCCGAC
>CAZJNA010000123.1:0-9169 GCA_964547325.1 uncultured Opitutaceae bacterium
TTGGCCTTGGCCGTGTTCTTGGCGATGGACTCGATGGACCTCGAGAAGGAGAAGGGCATCACGATCAAGGCCAAGAACACGGCCGTCCATTGGCAGAAAAAGACGATCAACATCGTCGATACGCCCGGACACGCGGACTTCGGGGGCGAGGTCGAGCGCGCGCTGAGGATGGTCGACGGCGTCCTCCTCGTGGTCGACGCCTATGACGGACCCCAGGCGCAGACCCGATTCGTCCTCAGGAAGGCGCTGTCGCACGGGCTCAAGGTCATCATCGTCATCAACAAGATCGACCGCGAGAACGCCGAGCCGAAGAAGATGTACGAGAAGGTCCTGGAGCTCCTCCTCGAGCTCAACGCGACCGAGGAGCAGTTCGACGCGCCGGTCGTCTATGGTTCCGGCCGCGACGGCTACATGATGATGAACCTTGGCGAGCCCAAGAAGGACATGGGGCCCCTTTTCCAGACGATCCTCGACCACATTCCGCCGCCGTTCGCGAAGCCGAACGAGCCCTTCCACATGCTCGTGTCCAACATCGACTGGAGCGACTACGTCGGGCGGATCGCGATCGGCAAGGTGCTGGGCGGGGCCGCCAAGGTGGGGGACCCGATCTTCGTCGTCCGCCATTCCGACGGGAAGCGGCTGCGCGCGAAGATCAGCAAGATCTTTGAATTCACGGGCCTGGGCACGGCCGAGACGGAGACGGCCGTCGCGGGCAACATCGTCGGTTTCGCCGGCTTCGAGGACATCGACATCGGCGACACGCTGACCGCGGAGGAGGAGGGCCACGCCCTGCCCTTCACGCAGATCGATCCCCCCACCCTCGAGATGGAATTTTGCGTCAACGACGGGCCGCTCGTCGGCCGCGAGGGCAAGCTCGTGACCTCGCGCCAGCTGCGCGAGCGCCTCTACCGCGAGCTCAAGACGAACGTCTCGATCAAGGTCGAGGACACGGACAAGGCCGGCGTGTTCAACGTCAAGGCCCGCGGCGCCATGCAGGTGGCGGTGCTCGTCGAAACCATGCGGCGCGAGGGCTTCGAGATGCTCGTCTCGCGCCCGACCGTCATCGAGAAGGAGGTCGACGGCCACCGCCACGAGCCATTCGAGACGGTCTGGATCGAGGTCCCGGACGAATGCGTAGGAGCGACCATGCAGAACCTGGCCAACCGCAAGGGGCAGCTGACCAACATGGAGAAGCACCCGCATTCGACCATGATCGAGGCGACGATAACGACGCGCGGCCTGATCGGCATGGAGATCGACATCGTCAACGCGACGAGCGGCCGCGGCGTGATGAGCCATCTTTTCAAGGAGTACGGGCCGTACGCCGGGGAGGTGCTGACCCGCCTCACCGGAACCATCATCGCGACCGAGCCCGGCACGACGACCGGCTACGCGCTCGAGATGGTCCAGGAGCGCGGCAAGCTCTTCGTCGGGCCCGGCGAGGAAGTCTACGAGGGGATGATCGTCGGGGAGAATCCCCGCAACGAGGACATCTCGTGCAACGCCGTCCGCGCGAAGGCCCTGACGAACTTCCGTTCCCAGGGATCGGGGGTCGCCACCGGGCTCACGCCCCCGACCAAGCTCTCGCTCGAACGCGCGATCGAGTACATCGCCACCGACGAATTCGTGGAGGTCACGCCGAAGAGCCTGCGGCTCCGAAAGCGGATGCTCTCGCAGGTCGACCGCCGCAAGGCCGATCGCGCCGCAAAGACCGGCTGAGGCCCGCCGCGGCCGGGGAATCGAGTTTTGCCTTTCGGGCGGAACCGTGTAATTCTCGCGCTTCCGATGCCAGCAGTCGGACATGTCCTGGTCGTTTGCACGGCGAACATCTGCCGCAGCCCGATGGCGGCTGCGCTGCTTAGGCACGCCCTGGCCGCCCAGCCCGAGCCCCTGCGCTCGCTGCCGGTGATTTCCGCGGGCGTGTCCGCGCGCTCCGGCGAGCGGATGACGGAGCATTCCATCACGGCCCTGAAGAAGGCCGGGATAGACGCCACGCGCCATTCCAGCCAGCTGCTCACCCAGGAAATGCTCGATCGGGCGGTCCTCGCCCTGTGCATGACCGAGTCCCATCGGAACATGATCGAGGCCACCGCCCATCCGCAGCCGAAGAACCTGCACCTCTTCCGGGACTTCATGGCCCCCGGGGAACGGCACGAGATCGCCGACCCCTACGGCGGTCCGCTCCAGATATACGAGATCACGCGCGACGAGATGGTCGAGGCCATCCCCTCCCTGATCGCCCACCTTAAGACACGGATCGCACCCCGGGAGCGCTCCTGATCCGGGGGTTTCGGATTGCGGATTGCGGCGGGGAGATCAAATGAATCTGCCTTCCGCATGCTCAATTCCGCATCCCTCGCCACCCTAGATCCCGCAATCCACTCCGCCATAGCGGCGGAGCTGTCCCGGCAGCAGAGCCACATCGAGCTCATAGCCTCGGAAAACTTCACCTACCCGGCCGTCATGGAGGCCCAGGGAAGCGTGCTCACGAACAAGTACGCCGAGGGCTACCCCGGCCGGCGCTGGTACGGCGGGTGCGAGTTCGTGGACAAGGTCGAGCAGCTGGCGATCGACCGGGCGAAGCAGCTTTTCGGGGCGGAGCACGCCAACGTGCAGCCGCATTCAGGCTCCCAGGCGAACTACGCCGTGTACACGTCGGTCCTCGCGCCGGGGGACAAGATCCTTGCGATGAACCTGAGCCACGGCGGCCACCTCACGCACGGCAACCCGGCGAATTTTTCGGGCAAGCTCTACAAGGTGGTCGCGTACGGGGTCCGCGAGGACAATCAGCGGATCGACTACGACCAGCTGGCCGAGGTCGCGCTGGCGGAGAAGCCGAGGATGATCACGGTCGGCGCAAGCGCCTATTCGCGCACGATCGACTTCGCCAGGATGGCCGAGATCGCCCGGAGCATCGGGGCCTACCTCTTCGCGGACATCGCACACATCGCCGGGCTTGTCGTCGCCGGGGTCCACCCCTCCCCCGTCGCCGACGCCGACTTCGTCACCACCACGACGCACAAGACCCTGCGCGGGCCGCGAGGCGGCCTCATTCTCTGCAAGGCAGCGCACGCCAAGGCGGTCGATTCGGCGGTCTTCCCGGGTTGCCAGGGTGGGCCGCTCATGCATGTCATCGCGGCCAAGGCCGTCTGCTTCGCGGAATGCCTGAAGCCGGAATTCAAGGCCTATGCGGAGCAGATCGTCAGGAACTCCCAGGCGCTCGCGGCCGCGATGTCCTCCCGGGGATACAAGATCGTCTCCGGAGGCACGGACAACCACCTGTTCCTCGTGGACCTCCGGTCCAACCTCCCCGAGCTCACGGCCAAGAAGGCGCAGGAGACCCTCGATCTCGCGAACATCACCTGCAATAAGAACACGGTGCCTTTCGAGACACGCTCGCCGTTCCAGGCCTCGGGCATCCGCCTGGGGACGCCCGCGATGACGACCCGCGGACTCGTGGAAAAGGACATGGAGGAAATCGCCTCGTGCATAGATCTCGTGCTTCGCGCGATCGGCACGCCGGAGGAGCCGGCCGCGATCGCGGCAGCCAAGGGGCGCGCCAAGGCCCTGATGGCCCGCTTCCCGCTGCCCTACCGCGCCTGACCCGCCCGTTTTCCGATTTCCGCTTTTCAAATGGATCCAGCGCCCAAACGCCCGCTGTCGCTCGGCGTCATCTTTCTCACGCTCTACATCGACCTGATCGGATTCTCAATCGTCTTCCCCCTTGGTCCGCAGCTGATCGGCTACTATCTCAGGATCGACGGGCAGTCGGGCCTCCTCGGCTGGATGCTGGCGAAGAGCAACGGCATCGCACACGCCTTCGGTCAGGACCACGCGTTCGCCGCCGTCCTCTTTGGCGGCGTGATCACGTCGTTCTACTCGATCCTTCAGTTTGTCTTTGCTCCCTTCTGGGGGTCGCTTTCGGACAAACGGGGACGGCGCGGCATCCTGCTGATGACTGTCACGGGTACGGCTGCCGGCTACCTCGTATGGTTCATCAGCGGCTCCTTCTGGCTCTTCCTGATCTCCCGGGTCGTGAGCGGGGCATTCAGCGGCAACCTGTCGGTTGTCACCGCGGCCGTGGCGGACGTGACGACGCGCCAGGAGCGTTCCAAGGCGATGGGCCTCGTCGGCGCGGCCTTCGGACTCGGGCTGATAACCGGGCCGGCGATCGGGGGCATAAGCGCGTCGGTGAATCTCCTCAGCCGGCATCCCTCCCTGGCGCGGTTCGGGATCAATCCCTTCTCGCTGCCCGCCCTGCTCGCCTTCGCCTTCTGCGTCGTGAATCTGGCGTGGGTGTATGCCCGCTTCAAGGAGACGCTTCCGCCGGCCGCGGCCGGCGAGAAGCGGGAAACCAGGCTGCGCAATCCGCTGCGGGCCATCCTCATGCTCGACAACGCCGCCGTGCGCCGGGCGAACATCGTCGCGTTCGTCTACTCGACCGCGTTCGTCGCGATGGAGACGTCGCTCACGTTTCTCGCGGCCGAGCGGTTCAACTACGGTACCGCGCAAAACACCTACCTCCTCGTGTTTCTGGGCCTCGTGTCCATCTTCACGCAGGGCTACATCGTGCGTCGGATGCTGAAGACGATGGAGGAGACCCGGGTCCTCGGGACGGGGCTCGTCCTGTCGCTCATCGGGCTCCTCGTGATCGGCATGGCCGCGCAGCCGTGGATGCTCTACGCCGGGCTCGCCGTCCTCGCCACCGGCTCGGGACTCGTGAATCCGTCGACGTCGGGCCTGATCTCGCTCTATGCGGATCCCTCCGAGCAGGGCCGTGTTCTAGGGATTTTCCGGTCCCTGGGTTCGCTCTCGCGCGCGGTCACGCCGCTCCTGGCCGGCTTCATCTTCTGGGCGTCCGGCTCCCGGATGGTCTTCATCGTGGCCGCAGTCATGGCGGCCGGGGCCCTCGCCCTGAGCGCCCGCCTGCCAAAACCGGTGAAATGAGGGGGATAGGTCATCGGTCCTTCCGCCTCGGGACGCCCGTCCTCTGCCTTCTCCTCAGCGGCTGCATCACCCTCCACCGCGAGCAGCCGCGGCCCGGCCGAACGAGCTTCGGCGCTCCTGCCGCCGAACTGCCCGCGCAGATGGTCGACAACTACCTCATCCTCCAGGTCAAGTGGGACAAATACGGGCCGTATCATTTCATCATAGACACCGGCTCAAACGTCACGCTCGTCACTCCGGAGCTTGCGCTGCGTTATGGCGAGAAGGATGCGGTGCTGCCCGACATGCCGCAGGTTCCGGTGCGTTCCGCGGACGGGCGGATCACCGACCTGCAGCCGACCCTGCTCAGCCGGATCTCGCTCGGGGAGGCGCGGTTCTCCGATGTGCCCGCCCTCGTCTACGACTGCGCTTCCCTGACAAGCCAGCTCGGGGTGAAGATCGACGGCGTCCTCGGTTTCCCGCTTTTCCGCGAGACGCTGCTCACCCTCGACTATCCGCGGGGGCGCGTGAGGCTGCAGCCGAGCGGGGCGGCGGTCGCGCCGGCCTCGGCGATCGCCTTCAACAACACGGAAAAGATCCCGCTGATTCCCGTGCGCCTCGGCGACCGCACCCTGATCGCCCTGATCGACTCCGGGAGGGATGAGACGCTGAGCCTGAATCCGGCCGGGCTGAACCCCCGGTTCGACTTCGGGCCCGCGCAGGGGCCGACCGTGAGCACGCTGACCGGCGACCGCGTCGAGCGCGTCGGCCGGCTGGGCGACACCCTTTTTGTCGGGAATTACGCCGTGCCGCACCCGGTCGTCGAAGTCATCGATGAGTTGTCGGCCATCGGGGGCGGCATCCTCAAGTATTTCTCGGTCACCTTCGACCAGGAGCACGACCGCATGTGGTTTCAAAGGGATGCGACCGACCCCGTCGCCCTGCCCGGCAGGCGGAGCACGGGCCTCAGCTTCAGCAAGACTCCCGCGTACTGGCGCATCGTCGGGGTGATCCCGGGCTCCCCGGCGGGCGAAGCGGGGGTCGAGCCGGGCGACCTCGTTACGGCGATAAACGGCGAACCCGTGGCCCGATGGGACACGCGCCGTTACGAGCAGCTGATGTCGAACGCAGAGGAGGCTCGCTTCACGTTTCTCACCGGGACGAGCAAGGCGGAGAAGCGGCTGAAGGTGGCCGAATTGGTGCCTTAACGTCACAGAACCGCAATCCCTCCGGCATACGCGCCGGATAGGCTCGCGGGGTGAACACAACCGCAGAACCCGCGCCTCCGGAAGCTGTTGCGCTTCCCGTCAGCACATCGGCCAATTACCGCGTGAAGCTGGCCCGAACCCTCGACGAAATCCAGGCGGCGCAAAGGCTGCGCTTCCTCGTCTTCAACCTCGAACTCGGCGAGGGCCTGGACGCCTCGTACGACACGGGACTCGACCAGGATCCATTCGACGAGTTCTGCGACCACATCCTCGTCCATCACGTGTCCGGCGAGCTGGCGGGCACCTACCGGATCCAGACTGGGGCGGCGGCTGCGATCGGCCGGGGCTATTATTCCGAGCAGGAATTCAACTTTGCGGCATTCGAGCCCTTTCGGGCCCACATGGTCGAGATCGGCCGGGCCTGCGTGCACAGGCGCCACCGCAATCCGGCGGCCCTTGGCCTTCTATGGAAGGGGATTGCCCTTTATGCGCAGGAACGCGGTGGACGCTATCTGGTGGGCTGCAGCTCGCTGCCGACGCAGGAGCCGGAAGCCGGCTGGTCGGTGTACGCGCGGCTCTCCCGCACGCATCTGTCGCCGCCCGACCGGAGGACGCAGCCCCTCCCCGGCTGGGAATGCCCGGCAAGCGCGGCTTCAGACGCGGTCTTCCCCATCCCCAAGCTCATGCAGGCCTACCTCGCCCTCGGAGCGGAAATCTGCGGGCCGCCCGCCCGGGACCGCCAGTTCGGCACGATCGATTTTCTGACCTTGATGGATCTGGATGCGCTGCACCCCGCGGCAAAGCGCCGCTTCCTGGGATGACGCCGCGGCGGATTGCGAGAACCGCCCTGCGGCTCTTCGCATTGGGAAGCGAGCTGGCCTGGGCGGCGCTCGGGATGGCGGCCGGCCGCGGCGATGGCGCGCTCGGCGTTCACAGGCTTTCCCGAAGGCTCCTGCGCGTCTTTGGGATGGAGGTCCGCGTGAGAGGACCCGTGCCGCGCTACGGCCTTATCACGTGCAACCACCTCGGCTACATCGACGTCGTCGTTCTCGCGGCGACCGCGCCCACCGTCTTCGTCGCGAAGAGCGACGTCGAGTCCTGGCCGGTGTTCGGATGGTTCGCACGCCGGAGCGGGACCATTTTCGTCGAGCGCGGGCGGGCGGGCGGCTCGGCGGAGTCGGCTCGCCGCATCGCCGCCGCGCTCGCCTCGGGCAGGCGGGTCGTCGTGTTTCCGGAAGGAACGAGTTCCGGCGGCGAATCCGTGCTGCCATTCAAGTCGTCCCTCCTGGAACCGGGCCGGGGAGGATCCATCTGGGCGGCGGCCCTGGATTATTCCCTCGACGAGGGTGAAGGCGATCCGGCCGAGGACGTGTGCTACTGGCGGGACATGACGCTCGTGCCGCACCTGATGAAAATCCTCGGGAAGCGCCGGATCCGGGCCACGCTTTCCTTCTCCCCGATCGCCGACACCCATCTGGACCGGAAGACGCTCGCTCGCTTCCTGCGGACGCGGGTCATCGAGTTAAGGGGTCAGGTCTCGGATATTGCTGCCGCAGGCGTGCCCGCGACAGCAATATCCGAGACCTGACCCCTTCTAAGCAGGAACGCCCCGCCGCCGTCATGGCCTGTCTCCCAGGGCTTTGACAGAATCTGTCCATCGAGGACGAATCGCCCGCAGGAACGCTTGATGAATGCCGCGACGGCACCCTCATTCTCATCGGCATCGATGCTGCAGGTGGAATACACCAGCCGCCCGCCCGGTGCGACCAGCCGCGAGACGGCCTCGAGAAGACCCAGCTGCTGGCGCGCATGGTTCGAAAAATCGCGCTCCTGCAGGCGCCACTTGACGTCGATCCGATGGCGCATGACCCCCGTGTTCGTGCACGGAGCATCGAGCAACACCGCGGGGTATGCGGTGGGAAGGTGAAGCTTCCGGAGCTCGGCCGCAGGATTGTTGAGGAGATCCGCGGGAACCACGGTGGCTTCGATCACACCGGCATGCACCAGATTCTCGCGGAGACGGACGATCCGTTCACCCGGCAGGTCGATTGCGACGATCCGCCCTGGGGGCGCCTTATCGCCATCCGGAGGCATCATGTCTTCAATTCGAGCAGTTGACCCGGACATCGCGTCGGCGATGAGGAGGCTCTTGCCGCCCGGCGAGGCGCAGGCGTCGAGCACCGTCTCCCCGGGCCGGGGCGCGAGCAGCTCGACCGGCAGCCGGGCGGAAGGGTCCTGGACATAGAGCCGGCCGTCCTTGATCAAAGGCTCGATATCAGACCAGCGCCCCGCCGGAATCTCAAAAAATCCGGGCCAAGGGGAAGGGGTCAGGTCTCGGATATTGATGTCGGCGGTACCACCGACATCAATATCCGAGACCTGACCCCTTATCCGCGCATAGACCGGAGCGGGACGCTGGTTCCACTCGAGCAGGGCATGGGTTGCGGATTCGCCGTATTGGGCCAGCCATCGCTCCACGAGCCACCGGGGATGGGAATAGAACTCGGAAAGGGCCGTGGCAGGGGCGCCCACCGGGGGCGGGCTTTGCGCCGGGATGGCCTCGGAAAGCCGCCTGGCCACCGCGTTCACAAGCCTGGACTCGGCGGCGCTCGTCCGCTTCTTCGCCTGCTCGACCGCATGGTGGACGATCCGGGCCGCCCGCCCGGGATCCGCACCGTCCTCGATCAGCTCGAAACCGGCCAGAAACAGGATGGCCCTCGTCGGAAAGCGCGGCGAATGCGCCACGACCCGGTCGAGCGCGGCCTCCAGCCGGCCCGCATTTCGGACGACCCCGAAGACGAGATGCTGGCACCGCGCGCGCTCCGCTCCGCCCAGGGAACGGGGCAAATCGTCCATGAGCCGGTCTATCCGTTCGCGCCCGCCGAGCCACCGGGCCAGCAGCGCTGCGGCGGCCGGCCAGGCCGAAGGGGGCCGGGAGGGGGAATTCAGCTGTCCAGACACGATTTGACAAGGCTTGGCATTGTCCGCTCAACTCTCCGGTTCACGCCCTCACTCACGCAACTATGAATTCCGCC
>CAZJNA010000124.1:0-9149 GCA_964547325.1 uncultured Opitutaceae bacterium
CAGCCCTGTGTCGATCGAGAATTTTATATCACCCATCTTTTACGAAAATAAGGGCCAAACCTGCCATTTTGGGCGCATGGGAGTCAACAGCAGAGCGCACCTCGCTGGCGCCTATGCCCTTGCGTGCTTCCGGATCAGGTCCGCGAGCCTGACGACCGCAAGTTCCATCGAAAAATCGCGCCGGCAGCGCGCGCGTCCGCGCGCGGCGATCGCCTCGCGTTCGTCCGGATTCGCGAGATAGTGACGGATCTTTTCCTCCAGTTCGCCCTGACTGGCGAAGGTCTCCGCCTCCACGCCCGGCTCGAAGTAGCGGCGGATGTTGTCCTGGTATTCCGTCAGGAGAAAAGTGCCCATGCCGCCCGTCTCGATCATGCGCATGTTGCCCGTCTCGCCCTTCGCGTGATCGACGCCTATGTTGAGCGCGATGCGCGAGCCCTTGAGCAGCCGCGCCATGTCGCTTCCCCAAAGGCCGCCGCGGTTGTGGATTGCGATCCCGACCGGCACGAGGTCGGGCTCCGCGGTGCGCAGGTAGTAGCCGAGCGAGAAGTCGTTCTCCCGCGTGAGTTGGGACTTGGAAAGTTCCGTCAGGTAACGGGTGCGGGTGAGGTGCTCCGAACTGACGCTGCCGATGAAGGAGACGTCGATCAGCTTGCCCTCGTCGGGTAGCTCGTCGCGCAGGCTCATGGGAAACCCCGGGGTGAAGAATTCGACGTGTTTGACGCCCAGGGCCGGGCCGCGCTCGAAGGTTTGGGCGAAGTTCGACAGGATCAGGTCGAAGCCCCGCCAGTCGGTCTGTGGGGGGATGCTGGCGGCCTTCCAGCCCATAACGAGCCGGGGCCGATGGGTGAGGCGCGCCAGGAAGCGCGCGTCAAAGCCCACGGGCTCAGTGACATAGAGCACATCGGGCTTGAACGCATTCACCTGGGCGGCGGCGATCTCGTGACGCCAGGCGGCCGGGTCCACGAGGCTCAGGCCCTGTTCGCGCAGCCACTGCCGCTGCGCGGATTCGAACTCGGTGAACACGATGTCGGTCTCGAATCCCTGCGGCGCCAGGTAGCGCGAGAACATGTGGACGATGCTGTAGCCGTCCTGAACGAGCCGGCGCTTCTGCTCCGCATAAGGCTGCGCGGCCGTATCCGGAAACCGGCGGTGGAAGTCGGCGATGTACTCGCCGTAGAAAGGGAATAGCTGCAGGAATCTCATGGCTGCAGGCTCCCCGGATCCGCGCGCTCGACGAAGAGCCGCTGCCAGAGCACGAGATTGATGCGTGTCCACAGGTGGATCGTTTCGGCCCAGTCCGCGGGTGACCATGCTCCGGCGTCGGTCTTTTCTAGCGCCCGATCCCGAAGAGCCGGTCCGTCCCAGAACCGGCTTTCCAGCCAGAGCGGATGGTTCACGGTCTGCCGGACGAGCGGCGCGAGCCGCCCGTTGAACCACTCCACGAGCGGCGAGTTGAATCCCATCTTGAAGCGGCGAAGCCGGACTTCGTCCGGCACGAGGCCCGCAAGCGCGTCGCGGAAGACCCGCTTCGTGTAGCCGCCGCCGAACTTGCTCTCGATGGGCAGCGCATGGGCGTAGGTGACGAGCCGCCAGTCCATCAGGGGCATGCGGACCTCGATGCCATGCGCCATCGAGCACCGGTCGAAGTTGCGCAGGATGGCCGGGAGCAGCGTCGCGTGGAAGTCCCGGTAGAGGTTGCCGTTCGCCTGCGCCAGCGGCCAGTCGAGGTACCAGGCGTAGCCGCCGAGCAGTTCGTCGCCGCCATGTCCGTCCAGCGATACGGTCACCCGCGCGCGCCGGAGCTCGCGATACAGGCACCAGGCCGGAACCGCCAGGCCGCCGTAGACATCCTCCATGCTCCAAACGCTGTCGACGACGTGCCGGACGGCGTCGTCCTGGTCGAAGGTCCAGACATGGGGCCGGGCGCCCGTGTGGCGGACGATCGCATCCGCGTAGCGCCGCTCGTCGAGCATGGTGCCGGGAAAATCGGCGATAAACGCGCGCCGCCAGTCGGACGCGGTGCGCTTCAGATCGGCTCCGGACTCCCGGTGAAGCTTCGCCATGGCGCAGGCGATCGCGCTCGAATCGATGCCGCCGCTCAGGCAGGTGCCCACGGGGACGTCGCTCCGAAGCCGGAGACGGACGGAGTCCAGAAAGAGGCCGCGGAACTGCTCGACCTGGTCCTCGTACCGGGCCGGGACGGCCGGCAGATGGTCGCGGGTTTCCCACCAGCGCCGCACCCAAAGGTCTCCATTGGCCTCGACGACCGCCACGTGGCCAGGGGGAAGGCGGCGCACGCCCGAGAGCAGGGTTTCGTCGGTCGTTCCCTCGAGGGCCGCCGGATTGTCGAGCATGGCCGGCACGAGGGCCTCGTGGAGCGCGGGCTGGAATCCGTCCAGCGCAAGGAACGCCTTGAGTTCGGAGGCGAACACGAGCCGCCGGGGGCTGTGGCTGTAATAGAGCGGCTTTATGCCAAAGCGGTCCCGGGCAAGGAAGAGACGGCGCTCGACCCGGTCCCAGATCGCGAACGCCCACATTCCGTTGAAGCGCCTGAGGCACGCCTCCCCCCATTGCACATAGGCTGCGAGGACGACCTCGGTGTCCGTGTCGGTGCGGAATCTGTAGCCCATCGAGGTCAGCTCTTTCCGGAGCTCCACGAAGTTGTAGACCTCGCCGTTGAAGGTGATCCAGTAGCGGTAGGGCGTGCCGGCGGCCTCGACCTCCCCGGTCCTGAATTCCCGCCAGGCGTTCCGCAGGCCGCGGCTCGCCGCAACCGGCTGCGAATCCTCATAGGGCAGGGGGTTTCGGCCCCTGCGGCTGAGATCGAGGATCGCGAGGCGCCGATGGCCGAGCCCGAGGCCGCCATCGAAGAGGAGGCCCCGCCCGTCAGGACCGCGGTGCGCAAGCGAATCCGTGAACCGCGCCAGCTCGGCTCGGTCCAGCCCGCCCTCGAAGCAGAAAATTCCGGAGATGCCGCACACGTTACTTGCCGAAAAACGAACGGATCTCCGCGGCCATGATCTCGACCTGCGTGTCCGTGATCTCGGGAAACAGGGGCAGCGAGAGCACCTGGGCTTGGTCGCGATAGGCGTTTGGAAAATCCGTGGGGCGGTGTCCGAGCCGGCGGTAGGCAGGCAGGAACGGCAGGGCAACCGGGTAATTGATCTGGGTCTGGACGCCGTTTGCCGCAAGGTGGTCGCGCAGCGCGTCGCGCCGGGTGGTGCGGACGGCGTAGATGTGGTAGACGTGTTCGCGATCGGGAGCCACCGAGGGAAGAACGAGGTCGCCAACGCCCGCGAGCAGCGCGCCGTATCGCGCCGCGAGCGCCTGTCTGCGGCGCGTCCAGCTTTCCAGGTGGGGAAGCTTGGCGTTCAGAATGGCGGCCTGGAGGCCGTCGAGGCGGCTGTTTATCCCCTCGATCTCGTGGTCGCCCTTTCTCTTTCCCCCGTGCCGGGCAAACATGGCGGCGAAGTCGGCGAGCCGGTCATCGTTCGTGACGAGGCAGCCGGCGTCGCCCATGGCTCCAAGGTTTTTGCCGGGATAGAATGAAAAGGCGGCGGCGGCGCCCATCGTGCCGGCGAGCCTCCCGCGATGGCGGGCGAGATGCGCCTGGGCGCAGTCCTCCACGACCCACAGCCCGTGTTTCCTGGCGACGGCATCGATCGCGTCCATGTCGGCCGGCTGTCCGTAGAGATGGACCGGCACGATTCCCTTCGTGCGCGGGGTGACCTTTTTCTCCAACGCGTCCGGATCGACCGTATAGGTCGAGCCGTCCGTGTCGGCGAAAACGACGCTTCCGCCAGCCTGGGTGACCGTTTCAGCGGAGGAGATCCAGGATTGGGCCGTCGTGATGACCTCGTCGCCGGGCCGCAGGCCCAGCCCCCGAAATGCAATATAGAGGGCATCCGTGCCATTGGCGCAGGACACGCAGTGCTTCACCCCGAGAAGCCGGGCGTACGCCTGTTCGAACGCCTCGACCTCCGGTCCGCGGATGAACGCGGACGTGCGCACCGTCCGCTCGATCGCTGCGTCGATGTCCGCCTTGAGCGTCAGGTACTGCGCGTGGAGATCGTTGTAGGGAACGCGCATGTCAGTGTGAACCGGCAGGCTGCAACGATTGCCGCGCTTAGGGAACCGTTTTTTTCAGCTCATAGAGGGTCTCGCGGCCCCCGCCGTTGGTCCAGAGAAGATCCGGCCCCACGAGTATCGGCTTGTAAAGCCTGGCGACCAGGTCGCGCAGAACGGGGCTCGCGACCGAAATTGAGCCGCCATCGGCGCCGACCGTCATGATGAACCGGGGCGGTCTTGCTTGAAGGCCATCGAAGTAACGCTGGCAGGTCGCATCAAAGTCGTCCCCGTAGAATCCCGTCGGGTATATCAGCGAAACGCTGTCACCGATGTCGATGACTTCGCCCCCGTAGCGTTTTTCAAAGAAGTACACGTCCTCGCTTTGCGCATGGCCGGCCCCGATCAATCGCCGCGCCTCCGTCAGGAATGCGGCGGCCGGCTTCATGTTATCCCTGAAAAACAGCGCCTGGCCCCAAGCCGCTTTCCAGGGGACCCCGAGGAGCGCCAGGGCGATCAGGCCTTCCCCAAGGAATGGGATCCGGATCCGGTCCCAATCGACCGAACGGGCGATGTGGAAGGCGGCTATCACATAAAACGGGCCGAAATAATACAACCCGCCGCCCCTGTGATTTACGAAGAAGGCATACGTGGTTGAGAACCAGAGCGCCATCAACAGCGGCAGCCAAACGAGAAGTTGCAGCTTTCTGGGCGTTCGGCGCGCTGGAAGCGCGAGAGCCAGCCCGCATCCAATCAAGAGCAGCGCGTGCGCCGGCCAGCGGGGGCCCACAAGTTCTGCCGGAAACAGGGAATAGGGTATGTCCCGCCCGATTCCACATCCGCTGTCCGGCATGAAGAAGCCGAAGAAATGCAGGAAATAGACGGGGAAGTTTCCGTGGAACTGGACAACGAGCACCGCGAGAAATGGAAGTAGGTATCCCAGGGCCAGGGAGCCGACATTGCACAAACAGGAGGCCAGCCTATCCCGAATTTTGCCCTTTCCGCCCGATTCAGCCTCAACGGCCCATGCACAGCCACAGCCTCCCACGAAGGCAAACAGGCGCCAGTTGGTCAGGATCACCATCGATCCGATCAATCCGACCGCAAGGAATCGCGCCGAGGCAACCGACCGCCCCCGCGGAATTGCATGCGCTGCGACGTCGGCCGCAACGAGCATCAGGGACAGGATAAACAAGGCCGCCGGATCCGATCTTCCTATGAGAAACTGAAACGGGGTGAGCCCGAGAATGAACAGATAAACGCAACCTGAGGAAAGGATGGCGACGAGCCACCGTCCCCCGAAGGCGCGGCCCATCGCGGCCAGGATCCCGAAGGGCAGGAACAGCGAGAAAAACCGCGTGACCATGGCCGGACTGAGGAAGGGCAGGAGCCGGTGTGCCGCGTACTTTAGGAGGGGATCCATCGGGCCGTGGTTCATGTTGACGAACGCAACCCGGTGGTGGTCGTAGAGCGGGACGCCCGCCTCGAGCGCCATGACGTGGAGCCACGAGGTCCCCTCCTTGATCTCGATTTCAAGGGGGAAGACGAATGCCTGTGCGCAATTCCCGAAGACGACGATCAGGACGGCGATTCCGGCGAGAGCCAGGGCTGAATGCAGCAGCCGGTCAGACCAGGCTTTGGCCCCTCGGATCATCGCGGCTCACCCGCGGCAATGGGCAGGATGCGGTACTGAGCCTGCATCTTGACGGCGTGATCGGCGGGAATGGTCTGCGCCAGCACGGCGCCGGATGCGATGCGGCAGCGGCTCCCGATGCCCACGCCCGGCTGGATGAAAATGCCCGTTCCGAACACGACTTCGTCGCCGACGAGGACCCGGGAAGAGGTGGCGCAGGCGGGTCCCACCGTATTGTGGGATCCCCAGGTGTTGTGGTGTTCGATGCTGGTGTGGGAGCTGATGAAATTGTTGTCGCCGAGGATAGTGGCGACGCCGACATGGACCTGGCTGCAAAGCACATTGCCTTCGCCGAGGACGGCTCCTCGGTTGAGCCGGACGGTGGGATCGATGGCGTTGGCCAGCGGTATGCCAAGCTTTCTGCACCGTTCGGCCAGGCTCTTGCGGACGGGGATGTTCGTGCTGATCGAGACGATGGCCCGGTCGAAGCGCTTCTCCCTCCAGATCGTCTCGAGCAGGTCGAGTTTGCCCCAGACCGGAACGCCAAAGAGCGCCCGGCCCTGCATCTCAGGATCGTCGTCGAGACATCCGACCGGCCTTTGCATGGGATCGTTCAGCAGGATGTCGATCACCTGCATGGCGCCCAAGCCGGCGCCGAGGACGAGCACCCGGGCGATCCCCGGAGGCAATTCCGGAGCCGGGGAGGAGACGGCTGCCGATACTCCGATGGAGGCCGGCTTCAGGCCGAGGGCCGCATGGACATGCTTTTCGGTCACGAGGCCGCCCCCGGCGCCCAAAGTTTCGAGCGACAGGCCATGTTGCGCCGCGAGCTGCCGAGCCTTTTTCGTGGCCTTGACCGCGGGGGCGGCGACTTCGGACAAATTGCGCGCCTTCTTTTCTGCTTCCTCCGCCTCCTTGGCGGTCTCGGCCAGGTACCCTATCGGGCGGTTGAACGGAACCGCGGAGCCGGTTGATGCGCCATGAAAAAGCCGGCCTTGTCCGGGAGACGGGACCTCGATGATCGCCTTCGTTGTCTCGACCCTGCAGACATGGCGTCCGGCCTCCACAGGAGCGCCGTCGGCAACCAGCCACTCGACGAGCAACGCGGTCTCGCTGTTCAAATCCGACTGTTCGATGACGAGGGGCTTCATCGTTTGCTGGAGGACAGGAGTTTCAGGCCGGCGGCGACGATGTCTCCGGGCTGGGGCAGGACGGCCGCCTCCAGCGGCTGGGAAGTCGGAATAATGGCATCTTTCGCGGCCACCCGGGCCGAGGCAAAGTGAAAATCGGCCCGGTCCATCAGGCACGCCACCACCTCGGATCCCCAGCCGGCCGTGAGGGTGCCTTCCTCGGCGACCACGAGGCGCCTGCTCCGGCCCAGGGCTTCAAGCAATTCCTCCGCGGGCAGCGGACTCAACCGGCTCGGCGCCACGATTTCGGCAAAAATTTCATGCTCCATCGCGAGCGCAAGCGCGCCCTCCATGGCGACGGGGAGCATGCCCCCGTAGGTGACAAGCGTCAGATCGGGCGAGGCGAAGTCGTTGAGCGAAAGGGTGAGCGTCGGATAGCGTTCTTCGGTCATGCGCGTGGAGAATTCGGCGATGCGGCCGCCGGACGGAAGTTCGTTGGACTGGCCGTACATGAGCTTGTTTTCGACAAACAGTACGGGATCTTCGGTCTCGAGCACGGACCTTCGAAGGATTCCGCCCAGATCATGGTGCCGGCTCGGCGCCAGGACGGTCAGTCCCGGTATTCCCAAGAAGAGCTTCTCCAGCGACTGGCTGTGCGTCGGCCCATAGCCCCTGCGCCCTCCCATGGGCGTGCGGAGGACCACGGGGCAGGAAACCTGGCCGTTGTAGATCGCCCGAAACTTCGCGAGATGGTTCACGATCTGGTCGCAGGCGAGCGTCGTGAAATCCCCGAACATGATCTCGACCACCGGCCGCCAGCCGCGGAGCGCCATGCCTCCGGCCATCCCGACGATGGCCGCCTCGCTCACCGGGGTCGTGAGCACGCGGTCGGGCCATCGGGTCGAGAGCCCCGACGATACCTTGAATGCGCCGCCATAGGGATCGAGCAGGTCTTCGCCGATAAGGACGACCTTCGGGCACTCCGCAAAAAGGGCGTGCAGAGCTCGGTTGAGAACTTGGGCGCAACGTTCCATGAGGCGAAGACGCGAGGCGGAGATGAAGAGGGTGGAGCGCGTTGTCCTCAACGCGCTAGGGATGCGAGAGGGGATCTCTTGGCCCGGCGAACGGCCCCGTCGATGCGCTGACGGACGTGGTTGTCGATTTCCGTGGCAATCTTATCCGACAGTCGCGCGCGCACACGAGGGAGCGGATCGCGCGCACGCGCCTGCTCAATCTCGGCAGCGGAGCGCGCATCGTCGCCCTTGCTGTGGGGCCCGAGCCGGTAGGTGTGAAGCGCCAGCCATGCGGGCCTGCATTCTGTCCGCACGGCCCGAACCGCCTCGCCGGCCAGAGCCACGACGGCATCGATGTCATTGCCGTCCCCCTCGTAGGCGCGAACGCCAAAGGCCTCGGCGCGCGCGCCAAAGCTGCCGGCGAGCTGCAGGGCGGTCGGCGTCGATTGGGCGTAGCCATTCGCCTCCACCACAAAAAGAAGCGGAAGGCTCCAGAGGGACGCAAGATTGAGGGTCTCGTAGACGACGCCTTCACCAAGAGCGCCATCGCCGAGAAAAACGACCGCGATCCGGCCGGTGGCGCCGAGCTTCTCTGCGAGCGCCATGCCGGCGGCGCATGGGACAGTGCCGCCCAGGATTCCATTCGTGTAAAAGTTGCCCCTGTGGAGGTGCTGGCTTCCGCCGATCCCGCCGCACAGGCCGGTGGAGCGGCCCATCAGCTCGGCCATCAGGCCGTCCGGCTCGTCGAATAGGGCGAGGTAGTGCCCGTGGCAGCGGTGGTTGCTGAAGACGACATCGTCGCGCGTCACCTGGCACATCACACCCGTGGCAATCGCCTCCTGCCCGAGGCCGGTGTGCGTGGTGCCAAAAAGCTCCCCCTTCGAGAAGAGCTCAAGGACCTCTTCCTCGAAGGCGCGGATGAGGGCCATCCGCTCGTAGAGCGCCTCACTTTCCATGTGCGGGGAACCCCAGCGGCCTCCGGCCGAAGCCGGCCAGCTCCCTTTCAAACACG
Organism: uncultured Opitutaceae bacterium; assembly: GCA_964547325.1. Lineage (GTDB taxonomy): Bacteria > Verrucomicrobiota > Verrucomicrobiia > Opitutales > Opitutaceae > Palsa-1447. The sequence goes on from CAZJNA010000124.1 coordinate 8,854, forward strand.
GTATGGTCGGAATTGTGATCGTAGAAGCGATAGAACGCCTCCTCGGCGATATGCAGCGGGTCGTTCAGGATCGGGCCGAATACCACGAGGAAGTTCCCGGCGCTCGCTGCGAGCAGCACGGAGGCTATTCCAAACCGCGCGCCCCTGCGCAGCGGAGGGAGGGCTTGGAACCATCGCGCCGCGAAATAGGCAAAGACGGGAAAGACAGGCTGGTAAAGCCGCGCGATCCAGATGCCGCGCATCTGCCAGGCTCCGCCGTAGTTGCCCGCGAGATGCGGATAGGCTTTCAGTTTGCT
>CAZJNA010000125.1:0-8753 GCA_964547325.1 uncultured Opitutaceae bacterium
GGTGCGTTTTGGCGATGGGAGAGACCTGGAAGGGGCATGAGCGAAGCCTCATCTGTGCCTCTTGGAGGCGCGAATAGCGCCGCCGGTCAGGCGCAGAGTATTGGCATCGGCGAAGCGTAGCCCCGGAGGGTCTCTCCCATCGCCAAAACGCACCACTGCCGAATAGCGGCTTGGATTGATATCGGGTGCCCCACCCTTCATGGATTGTCCGATGTCCCTTGAAATTCGCGCAGCAACGGCCGGCGACGTTCCGCTGATCCTGGACTTCATCAGGGGCCTGGCGGAGTATGAGCACCTTCTTCACGAATTCGAGGCGTCCGAGGAGCGGCTCACCGCGCAGCTTTTCCCCGCCGCGGGACGGCCGGCTGCCGAGTGCATCTTGGCGTTCCATGGAGGAGCAGCCGCCGGATTTGCCCTGTTCTTCACCAACTTTTCGACCTTTCTGGCGAAGCCGGGCCTTTACCTCGAGGACCTTTTCGTAAGGCCTGAGCTCCGCGGCCGCGGCATCGGCAAGGCATTGCTCCTCCATGTCGCCCGGCTGGCCAACCAGCGGGGCTGCGGCCGGATGGAATGGACGGTGCTCGACTGGAACGAACCTGCGATCCGGTTTTACGATTCGCTTGGCGCGAAGAAGATGCCGGACTGGAGGATCTGCAGGCTGACCGGAGAAGCCCTGACCCGGCATGCGTAGCGGCGCGATTCCAGACGACAGCCGGACGCATCTGTGCTACCGTCCCGTCCATGGTAATGAACCAATCGCCGGTGTTCTATTATTCGAGCTTTGACACCCCGCTCGGCCTTTTTTCCGTGGCGGTGGATGACGGGGGCGCCCTGATCGCCGCGGCGTTCGGGGGATTTGAGGATCTCGGCGGCCGCGCGGACCTGGACGGCGCGACGCGCGACGAAGATCGGACGGCGGCGGCCCGCGGGCAGTTGCTGGATTATTTTCGGGGCGGCCGGCGGAGCTTCAGCCTGAAGACGGCCCCGGAGGGCAGCGCTTTTCAGCATCGGGTGTGGAAGGCGCTTGGCGAGATTCCCTATGGCCAGTCGAGAAGCTACGGGGATATCGCCAGGCAAATAGGCAGTTCGCCGCGGGCTGTCGGCCGTGCGAATGCCACCAACCCGGTCTGCCTCGTCGTTCCCTGCCACCGCGTCATCGGAGCCGACGGCTCGCTGACCGGCTACGCTTTCGGGGAGGACATCAAGCGCCGCCTGCTTGCCCACGAGGGTGCTGGCGCAGCGCGCTGACAAAGGCCGCGAGCCTGGCGGGGTCCTTCACGCCCGGGGAAGATTCCACGCCGCTATTGACGTCCACAAAGCACGCGCCGCTCTGGCGCACGGCCTCGGCGATATTGTCGGGATTCAGGCCTCCTGAAAGGATCCAGGTCTTGTCGGGATGGGCGCTTTGGACCCGCCCAAATTGGGCCCAATCGCCGGTCTTTCCGGTGCCTCCGAACCTGTCTGATTCGTAGGTATCGAGGAGGAAGGTGCGGGCGAGGGGGAGCCAAGCCGGTGAGATCCCCGTTCCGGGCGGAAGCCTGGGCGCGAGCCAGAGCCGCTCCGGTCCCACCTGGCGCGACCAGGCTGCCACCAGCGGCAGGGGGAAATCGTGGCTGACGTGCACCTGGAAATACCCGCAGCCGGAACCGGCCAGGGCGGCCAGGGCGACGTCGGACGGCTCGACGCAGACGGCGACCTTGTGCGCCGCGGGCAGGCGGTCCGCCATCGAGCGGAAATCCGAGATCGATATTCCGCGCGGCGACTTGGCGTGGAAGATGAAGCCGAGATAACCGGCGCCAAGCCCAGCTGCAGCCTCCGCGTCGCCGACGGACCGAAGTCCGCAGACCTTCAGCTGAATGCCTCCGATCACCCGGCTCCTCCAATCCGTTCGACCAACGCCGAGACCAGCCCGTCGAACCCGGGAGTCGGCGCCTCGAAATCTATGGGAAGACGGTTCTTCCTGAGGCTGGCGCTCGTCTGCGGCCCGATGCTGCCGTTGAGGGGGCGCTTCAGGCCCGCCGCCAGCTTGAGCGCGCTTCCCTGGCCGATATAGGAATCGACGGAGGACGAGCTTGCAAAGAGAACGGCATCGGCGCCCCGGGCGCGAAAATCGGCGGCCGCAGGCGCATCCGAGAGGTCGATTTTTTCCGTCTTGTAGACCTGGAGCGTGTCCACGATCGCCCGGCCTTCCTCGAGCCTCTTTACAAGGGTATCCCGGTTGAGGTTGCCCGCGATGACGAGAATCTTGGCGCTGTCGAGGCTGCCTGTCTCGACAAGAGCGTCGGCCAGGGCGTCGGCAGTCGCGACGGCCGGCTGGCATTCGACCCGGAGATGGAGATCGGACAGCCGGCGCGCGGTGCCGTCGCCCACGCAGGCGATCCGCAGGAGCCCCATCGAGCGGATGTCGTCGAAGACGCGGAAAAATTCCTCGAAGAAGAAGCGCACCCCGTTCGCGCTGGTGAATGCAATCCAGTCGTAGCTCGCCAGCTCGAGGAGCACGTCCGCAAGGGCCTGCTTGTCGATCTCCTTGGTTATCCGAAGGACGGGAAGCTCCAGGACCTCGGCCCCGAGTGCCGCCAGGCGCGAGGCGAGTTCAGAGGCCTGCTCGCGCGTGCGGGTGACGACTACGCGCTTGCCGGCGAGGATGCGGGCGTTGCTCATGGATGAACGGCATTATCCCCGCAACCCGAGGATTTTCAACAATGCGCTCGCCGTCCCTTCGGGATCGTCGAGGGCTCCGGCGGGCAACGGCAGGCGGCGCAGGCCGGTCTCCTCATGGAAAAAATGGAGCGTGTCCGCGGTCGCGTGGGCGGCAAACGCGGTCTGGCAGCCGGCGCCGAGCCGCTTCTGGAAGGCGCGTTCCAGGGCGACTGTCCCGGCCGTGCCCGCATCGAAGAGCGCGGCCCATTTCGCGGCGTCGGCCGCGCGGCATTGGATGGCGATGGCACCCTGCCCCACCGCGGGCACCATCTCGGAAAAGTCCAGGCTCCGGAATTCCAGCCCTGGCCAGCCCGCGATCCCGAGGCGGCCCAGGCCCGCCGCCGCCAGGATCGTTCCGTCGGCCAGGCCCTGCTCGGCGATCTTCCTCAAACGGGTGTCCACGTTGCCGCGTATCTCACAAAACGAGATTCCGGGAAACAGCTTCGCAGCCTGGAGGCGGCGGCGGGGGCTCGCCGTGGCCAGGCTGGCCGGAGCGCCCGTTCCGGCCCGGAGAACGAGAACGTCCCTGGGGTCGGCCCGGGGGAGATAGCCGGCGACCGCGAGACCCTGCCCCATCTCCCCCGGCAGGTCCTTCGTGCTGTGGACGGCGATGTCGGCCTCGGATCGGGACAGGGCCTGCTCGAGCTCTGAAGTGAACAGGCCCTTGCCGCCCATTCGCTCGAGGGACCACTCGGCCTGCCGATCGCCGGTTGTGACGATCGGCAGGAGCTCAACCTCGGCGCCGAGCCTCGCCTTCAGGTGGGCGGCCACGAGTTCCGCCTGCGCGCGCGCCAGCGGACTCTTCCGGGTGGCGAGGACGATCTTGTTCAATAGCTGGCCTGGACGCCCTTGATGTTCTTCTTGGTCATCCAGGGCATCATCGAGCGGAGGCGGAGGCCGGTCTTTTCGATCGGGTGCCGGGCCCCCTTCGCGAGGAGCTTCCGGTAGTTCTTCAGCCCGCCGCGGTATTCGTTGACCCACTGGCGCGTGAAGCGGCCGGTCTGGATCTCGGTCAGGATCTTCTTCATCTCCTTCTTCACGGCCCGGTTGATGACGCGGGGGCCGCGGGTGATGTCGCCATACTTGGCGGTCTCCGAGATGGAGAAGCGCATCCCGGCGATCCCGCTTTCGTACATGAGGTCGCAGATCAGCTTCAGCTCATGGAGGCATTCGAAGTAGGCCATCTCGGGCTGGTAGCCCGCCTCGACCAGGGTCTCGAATCCGGCCTGCACGAGCGCGCTCGCGCCGCCGCAGAGGACGGCCTGCTCGCCGAAAAGGTCTGTCTCGGTCTCTTCCTTGAAGGTCGTCTGGAGGACGCCGGCCCGCGTCGAGCCGATGCCCTTCGCCCAGGCGAGCGCCGTCTTCTTGGCCTTCCTTGAATTGTCCTGGCCGACCGCGATCAGGGCGGGCATCCCCTTCCCTTCCACGTAGAGGCGGCGCACCAGGTGTCCCGGCCCCTTCGGCGCGACCATGATGATGTCCACATTCTTCGGCGGCTTGATGAGCCCGAAATGAACGGAGAGTCCGTGGCTGAAGAGCAGCGTCTTCCCCGGCGCGAGGTTGGGAAGGATGTCGCTCTTGTAGACGCTGGCCTGCTTCATGTCAGGCAGGCCGACCATGATGACATCGGCCAGGCGGACCGCCTCGCCCGTGTCCACGACCTTGAAGCCGTGCTGCTTGGCGACCTTGCGGGACTTGGATCCCGGGTAAAGGCCGATGATGACCTTGCAGCCGCTGTCCTTCATGTTAAGCGCATGGGCGTGGCCCTGCGAACCATAGCCTAGGACGGCGAGGGTTTTGTTGCGAAACACGCCGAGATCGGCGTCTTTGTCGGTGTAGACTTTGGCGGGCATAAGGTATGAAAAGCGGAAAGCGGAAAGCGGAAGGCGAAAAGCGGAAACAGAAGCAACTAACGTTTCAGGGCGAGCCGGCCGGTGCGGGCGAGTTCGACGATTCCGAACGGCTCGAGAAGTCCGAGGAAAGCGTTCACCTTCTCCTCGTCCTCGGCCAGCTCGATCACGAGCGAGTCGGGAGCCTGGCTCACAATCGTTCCATGATAGGATTCGACGAGCCGGAGGACGTCCTGCCGGCTCTTGGTGTCGTTGCGGACCTTGACCAGAGCCAACTCGCGGGCGACGGGATGCTCCTTCTTGAAGTCGATGACCTCGACCACGTTGATCAACTTGCTCAGCTGCTTTGTGCAGAGGTCGAGCGCCGCGTCGTCGCCGTTCAGGACCAGGGTGATCCGCGACAGCGAGGCATCGTGGGTCGGCGCGACGTTCAGCGAGTCTATGTTGAAGCCGCGCCCGGAGATCATCCCGGCCACGCGGGCCAGGACGCCGAACTTGTTTTCAACCAGAGCGGAGATGGTGTGTCGCATGAGGGATGGGAATCGCCCGATCGGAACCGGACGATCTACCGCGCGGCCGTCGGGTCGTCAAGCTGGGCTTCCGGCGGGTCGTGTGCCGGTTTGCCGGGAACATGCTCCCCATCGTCGGGTGCCTCCAATACCCGGACCGCCGCCAACACCGGCCGCCAAGATCCGCCGGCCAGTTGCCGGCCGGATGGCGGCCCCGAGGCGTCGGATGAGGAGGCAACTCCTCTGGAGGAGCACGTTCCCGGCAAACCGGCACACGACCTTCCGTCGGGATGCCCGCGGTGGTGCGGTCTGTAGGTCGGAGAATCCTCAGGGCCCCTCCCATCGCAAAAACGTACCGTTGCCTTCGGTCGTAAATGGATGGTGGACGCCGAGGGACTCGAACCCCCGACCCTCTCGGTGTAAACGAGATGCTCTAACCAACTGAGCTAGGCGTCCTCAGGGAATGCGATCCCTCAAACCAGAGATGGAAGCGGATCTCGATTTTCGCTTTTCGAATTTCGCTTTTCCACAAGCAGCCCTTCGCGGATCATCAGCTCGGCGTTCTGGATGGCATTGAGGGCGGCGCCCTTCCAGAGATTGTCGCCGGACACCCACAGGGACAGGCCGTTCTCGAACGCGGTGTCGCGGCGGATCCTGCCGACGCCGCACTTGGCCTGCCTGCTGAAATCGAGCGGGGTCGGATAGCGCTGTCCGGCGGGATCGTCCACGAGCTGGGCGCCCGGAAATTCCGCGATGGCGGCGCGCGCCTCATCGACGCTGACCGGCCGCTCGAACTCGGCGCTGATCGAGATAGAATGGGCGCGGACGACCGGGACGCGAACGCAGGTGGCCGAGACGCCGAGATCGGGAAGCCCCATGATCTTGCGGCTTTCCTGCATCATCTTTGTCTCCTCGCCGGTGTAGCCATTCGGTCCGAAGGTGTCGACCTGGGGGATGACGTTGAAGGCGATCTGGTAGGGATAGACCGAATGCTGGAGCGGAACGCCCTTGGCATGGTCCTGAACCTGGGCTTCGAGCTCCCGGACGGCGGCCGCGCCCGTTCCGGAGACGGACTGGTAGGTCGAGGCAATGTAGCGCTTCAGTCCAAAGCGCCGGTGAAGGGGCCAGAGGCCCATCAGGGTGACGGCGGTCGAACAGTTGGGATTCGCGATGATCCCGCGGTGGGTGCGCAGCTGCTCCGGGTTGATCTCGGGGATGACAAGCGGGACAGTGGGGTCCATCCGGTAGGTCGAACTCTTGTCTATGACGAGGCAGCCGGCCTTGACGGCATCCGGAGCCAGGGCGCGGGTGGTCGGACCCCCCGCGGCAAAAAAGGCGACGTCGATGTCCCCGAAAACCCCGGGACGGGCTTCCTCGACCGCGACGCGGTGGCCGCCCGCGGCGATCACCTTGCCTGCGGAGCGGGCGGAGGCGAACAGGCGCAGCGAGGACAGCGGGAATTGCCGCTCCAGCAGAAGCTGCAGCAATTCTTGACCGACGGCGCCTGTAGCGCCGACGATGCCGACTGTGAAGGAAGACGTCCTGTTCATGGAATCCGCGATGGAATCGTTGAATAAAATCCGATTGCTGCTGGGTATCAAGCCAACAGAGCGGGCGCTCATCGTGCGAATCGGCGCCTCGACGCTCCAGTTTTACCGGGATCAGAAGCTGGTAAAAAGTTACGCGGTATCCACTTCCATTCGTCCGCCGTCGAACGTGAAGAACTCGCTCGGCACGCCCCGTGGCCTGCACGAGATCGCGGAAAGGATCGGGGCCGGACAGCCCGCCGGAATGGTATTCCAGGCCCGCGTGCCCACCGGCCGGCACTTTTCGGAGGTGCCCGACACGGAAGGGAATCTTGTCTCGAGCAGGATTCTATGGCTCCGGGGGCTCGAGCCCGGCGTGAACCAGGGTGGCGCGGTGGACACCTATGAGCGCTACGTCTACATTCACGGAACCAATCGCGAGGATCGCCTGGGCGCGCCGCAGAGCGCGGGCTGCGTTCTCATGGGCAACCTCGACGTCATCGAACTTTACGACGAGGTGCGCTCCGGGGACCAGGTCTGGATCGTCGACTAACGGTTCCTGCCGAAGAGGAGCCGCAGGGAATTGAGGCAGACGACGAGCGTGCTGCCCTCGTGGGCGGCGACGCCGACCGCCAGGGGAAGCGATCCCGCCGCCGTCGCGACGACCATCACGCAGACGACCCCCAGGGCGATCGTGAGATTCTGACGTATGATCGCGCGGGCGCGGCGGCTCAGGCGGTGCGCGGCCAGGAAATTCTCAATCCGGTCATGCATCAGGATGACCTCCGCCTGCTCGAGGGCCGCGTCGCTTCCCCGCGCGCCCATCGCAACCCCGACATCGGCCGCAGCCAGGCAGGGCGCGTCGTTCACGCCGTCCCCGACCATCGCGACTTTTTTTCCTCCGGCGCGAAGGGCCTGGATCGCAACGACCTTTTCCTCGGGCGAGAGGCCGGAGCGCACCTCGTCGACGCCCAGCTCCCTTGCAACCGCGTCGGCGGCATGCCGGCGGTCTCCCGTCAGCATGACCGTCCGGATTCCGGCGGCCTTGAGCGAGGCGAGCACACCGCGCGATTCCGCGCGGATCTGGTCCTTAAGGAGCACACGGCCGACGAGGCCGTGGCCGATGACCCAGACCTCGCTGAGTTCCGGGGATGCCGGCGGCAGTTCCTTAGCCCATCCGGACAGGGGGCCGGATTCGAGAAGCTCCCGGCGGCCGAGAAGCAGGGTGGCTCCGTTCAGCTGGCCCCGGAGGCCCTGTCCGGTAATCGACTGAAAATCCTCTATCTCGATCTCCCGGGCGCCTTTTGCGCGCGCGTGACGGACGATTGCCCGCGCGAGCGGGTGCTGGGATTTAGCTTCCAGGGCATAGGCCAGCTCCAGGACCGCTGCCTCGCGGCCGGGCGGGAAGCTCTCGCACCCCACGACGGTCAATTCTCCCGTCGTCAGCGTCCCGGTCTTGTCCAGGGCGACCACGCGGACATCGGCCAGCTTTTCGATGGCGGCGCCCCCGCGGAAAAGGACGCCGTGGCGCGCGCCCCAAGCGATGGCTGCGAGTATGGCCGATGGTATCGAGAGGACGAGGGCGCAGGGGCTGGCAACGACCATCAGCGTCATGGCGCGGTAAAACGCCGACCGCACGCCCGGCTGGTTGTCGAACGCGGGCAGGTGAAATCCACGCCACCAGACGAGAAACATCGTCGCCGCGAGACCGATCACGAAATAGGTGTAGCCCGTGCCGAACTTTTCCGTGAAGCGCTCGCTCGGCGCCTTCAGCTTCTGCGCCGTCTGGATCAGGCGGATGATCTTTTGCAGCGTGCTTTCCGACGGCAGCCGGGAAACCTCGAAGTCAACGGAGCCCCAGAGGTTGATCGTGCCGCTGAACACCGTGTCGCCTTCGGACTTCGGCACGGGCTGCGCCTCGCCGGTCAGGGTGGATTCGTCGCTTGCGCTGCGGCCGCTGGACACGGTCCCATCGGCGGGAAAGGCGCCGCCCGGCCTGACCCGCACCTTCTGGCCGATGCGGAGGTGCTCGACGGGGATCTCCTCCTCCGCCCCATCCTCCCGCACGACAAAGGCGCGCTTCGGCGAGGATTTGAGGAGCGCGCTCACCTCCCGCTGGGTCCGGTCGAGGGCGTACTCCTCCATCGCGCCGGACGCGGAGAAGAGAA
>CAZJNA010000126.1:0-8605 GCA_964547325.1 uncultured Opitutaceae bacterium
GTCGGAACGGACGAGCCGGCAGAGGGTCTCCAGGATCTGCGCGAGCGCGACGTGCGACTCGGCGGGATTCGCCTCCGGCAAGTTATAGAGGTAAATGGCGCAATTCACCACGCTCTCGGTCGCCTCCTTCATGTCGCTCAATTGGGCAAGGAGCGCCGTCCGGAAGTGCTCGATCGTGTACGGGCCGAGCTTGAGATCTCCCGCCTGCACTTTCCTGCCGTATTCGGTGTCGGGATATTCCGCCAGGATGCGGTCGATGTTCTTCATCGCCTGCTGGTAATGGAAATTGATGTAGGCGTAGGAATACTCGCCCTCGTTGATCTTCCGAACCATCAGGTCGGCGCGCTCATAGAGCCTCTGAGCCTCCGCTTCGCGGTCCGGCACGGAGCGGGCCTGCTTCGAGCAGCCCCCCGAAAGGGCCGACAGGCCCAGAATGCACAGTGCGGCGAGGGCCGCGCGGCTGGTTGCAGGAAATGAGAGGAGAGGTTTACGCATGGCAGCGATCCGCATCAAAGCCGGGCAGGCAAAGGGAGCACAAGGGGGTGAGCCAAGCGCATCCCTCCGGGACTCGGCAACCTTAAAGAACGTCCGCAAACGAGGAGCGAAGAGTCGCGAAGCACGCATAACCGAGAAGGCACACCACGCCGCACCCCAGGTACAGCCATCCGAGCTCGGCCATGCTGATCGGCTGGCGCCAGAGCATCGTGTTGCGAAGCATTTCGATGATGTGGATGACCGGATTGAACCTCATGACGGCCCAAAGCTTCGGCACGGCTATCACCCGGGCCTTGGGATAAAAGACCGCGCTCGTATACATGAGGAGGAGCGACATCAGCTGGGTGATCTGGGCGATGTCTCGGAAGAAGACGCCCAACGCCGACAGGAACCAGCCCAGGCCGGCCCCGAGGAGCACCATGGGCAGGATGATCGCGGGAAGCCACGCAGTGGATGCCGGCACCCCGCGCCCAAAGAGACGCATGCCGATCAGCACCCAGGTCACGCTGATGGCGAAATTGACGAGACAGGCCCCGAGATTTGCGACGGGCAGGATCTCCACGGGAAAAACGACTTTTTTCACAAGATTGGGGCTTCCGACGATCAGGGCGGGGGATTGTGCGATGACCTCGGCCAGGAAATGAAAGACCGCCAGGCCCACGAGGAGCGCGAGGGCGACGTCTGCCCGGGTCTCGTCCGGCCCCGAGCGGAAATGGGAGGGGAAAATCATCGCGAAGACTACGAAGTATAGGCTGAGCATGAGGAGCGGGTTCAGCACCGCCCAGCCGATCCCGAGATAGCTGCCCTTGTGGCGCGCATGGAAGTTGCGGGCCATGAACTGCAGGATGATTCCGCGCTGGGCGAATAGGGTCCGCGAGAGGGATATGGGATCGAGATGCTTGTAAAAGCCGCGGGTGGCCCGGGGTGAGTCGCTCATGAAGGGGAGCCAGAATGGGAGATTCTTTGTTTGCGAGCTACTCCGAATTTCGGAATCTTCCCATCACCGATGCCGCGACGCGCCCTGCTGAAGTTCGAGAACCAGTATGCGCCGCTCCTCCCGCGACGGGATTTCTACGGCCGCGTGACCCGGACCCTCTTCCTGTGCGCGGGCTTTCTGGCCGCCGCGCTCGGGATCGGCATCGTGGGCTACCGGGTCACCGAGCACATGTCCTGGATAGACGCCTTCGCCAACGCCGCGATGATCCTTTCGGGGATGGGTCCCCTGGGCACCCTGCAGACAAACCCAGGGAAGGTATTTGCCGGATGCTACGCCCTGTTCAGCGGGCTGGCGTTCATCACGCTTGCGGGGGTCGTTCTCGCCCCGTTCATCCACCGGGCTTTTCACCGGTTCCACCTGGCGGACGACGACTCGAAGAAGCGCTGAACGGCCGGCCATGCCCACACCAAACGCCGAACGGAAGCGCCTGGCCGAGGACGCGACCCGGGAAAAGAACTGGAAGCGGTGGGGTCCGTACCTCGCGGAGCGCCAGTGGGCCACGGTGCGCGAGGACTATTCGGGCGACGGCGACAGCTGGAAGTACTTCACGCATGAGGATTCGCGGAGCCGGGCCTACCGCTGGGGCGAGGACGGCCTGCTCGGCATCACCGACCGGGAATGCCGGCTCTGCTTCGCCCTGGCGCTCTGGAACGGACGGGATCCCTTCCTCAAGGAGCGGCTCTTCGGGCTCACCAATTCCGAGGGCAACCACGGCGAGGACGTCAAGGAATGCTACTTCTACCTGGATGCGACGCCGACGCACTCCTGGCTCCGGGCCCTCTACAAGTATCCCCAGGCAGCCTTTCCCTACGAGCGCCTGCTGGGCGAGAATCGCGCGCGCGGGCGCGACCAGCCGGAATTCGAGCTTCTCGACACGGGCATTTTCGACGGCAACCGGTACTTTGACGTCGGCGTCGAATACGCCAAGGCGGGCCCGAACGATGTCTGCATCCGGATAAGGGTCGCCAACCGGGGGCCGGAGGCGGCGCAGCTGCACGTTCTTCCGACGCTCTGGTATCGGAACACCTGGTCCTGGGGCTGCCGCCACGAGGGCTGCGAGGTGAAGCCGCGGCTGCGCGCGACGGGCGAGGGGCGGGTGCAGGGGGACCATGCGTCGCTGGGGCGGTACTTCCTCGACGTCGAAGTATCGAAGGAAGGCGCGCCTCCACTTTTGTTCACGGAAAACGAGACGAACGTCGCGCGGCTCTTTGGAGGAACGAATGCATCAGTCTTTGTGAAGGACGGCCTGAACGAGTGCGTCGTCGGCGGTCGCACGGATGCGGTCAATCCGGGCCGGGTCGGGACGAAGTGCGCGGCGCACCACGCGCTGACCCTCGGACCCGGGGAGGAGCGGATCCTGCGCCTTCGGCTCTACGCCGCCGACGAGCAACCGGCTCAGAGTTTCGGGAAGAATTTTGACGCGACGATGGCCGCGCGCCTTAGGGAGGCCGACGAGTTCTTTGGATCCCTCGAGACCGGAGGCCGGACGCGGCCGCGCTCGATTGGCGGCATCGACTGCCGCGCCGCCCTGGACGTGGTCAGGCAGGCCTATGCCGGGCTTCTCTGGACGAAGCAGTTCTACAACTACATCGTCCCCGAATGGCTGGAGGGCGATCCGGACCAGCCGGCGCCCCCAGCGAGCCGGGCGGGAATCCGGAATGGCGACTGGCCTCATTTCTTCGCCCGCGATGTCCTCTCCATGCCGGACTGCTGGGAATACCCCTGGTTTGCGGCGTGGGACCTGGCCTTCCACATGATTCCCTTCGCGAAGGTCGATCCCGACTTTGCCAAGGGCCAGCTCAATCTTCTGCTCCGCGAGTGGTATATGCATCCGAACGGCCAGATCCCGGCCTACGAGTGGAATTTTTCCGACGTCAATCCCCCGGTTCACGCATGGGCCTGCTGGCGCGTGTACAAGATGACCGGCCCGCGGGGCGGCCGGGACCGCCTCTTCCTCGCGCGCGTCTTCCAGAAACTCCTCATGAACTTCACCTGGTGGGTGAACCGGAAGGATCCCGACGGGCGCAATATCTTCAGCGGGGGATTCCTCGGGCTCGACAATATCGGCGTCTTCGACCGCTCGAAGCCCCTGCCGACGGGCGGGCATCTGGAACAGGCCGACGGGACCGCCTGGATGGCGTTCTACTGCGGCACGATGCTCTCGATGGCCCTCGAGCTTGCGGAGGTCGACCCCTCCTATGAGGACATCGCCTCGAAGTTCTTCGAGCACTTCGTGGCCATCGCCGACGCGATGAACCGCTTCGGCGGCACCGGCCTTTGGCACGAGGAGGACGGGTTCTATTACGACCAGCTGGCGATCGACGGCCGGACGGCGCCCCTTCGGGTGCGATCGCTCGTTGGCGTGATCCCGCTTTTCGCGGTCGAATTCATCGAGGAGGGAAGGCTGGACCAGCTTCCCGGGTTCGCCAAGCGGACGCGCTGGTTTCTCAAGAACCGGCCGGACCTTGCCGAGCACATCTCCTACATGGCTCGGGACGGCCAGGACGCGGGCCGGAGGCTGCTCGCGATACCGACGCGCGAGCGGCTGGAGCGGGTCCTCAAGTACGTATTTGACGAAAAGGAGTTTCTCTCTCCCTACGGGGTCCGCTCGCTCTCCCGGGCCTATGTGGCAAACCCGTTCATCCTCAAACTGGGCGACCAGGAGCATCGGGTTGACTACGAGCCCGGCGAATCGCGCACCGGGCTTTTCGGCGGAAACTCGAACTGGCGGGGTCCGGTCTGGTTTCCCCTGAACTACCTTCTAATAGAGGCGCTCGAGCGCTACCACCACTTCTACGGGGATAGCTTCACGATGGAGTTTCCGACCGGGAGCGGCCGCCGGCTAAACCTGCTGCAAATTGCGGGCGAACTCGCTCAGCGGCTTTCCAGCCTCTTCATGCCGGATGCGGCCGGGCGCAGGCCGGCCCTCGGCCCCGAAAAGCGGTTCATCGACGACCCGCATTGGAAGGACCTGATCCTGTTCCACGAGTACTTCCACGGCGACACGGGGCAGGGCCTGGGAGCCAGCCACCAGACGGGCTGGACGGCGCTCGTCGCCCGGTTGATCGAGGAGTACGTGGACTAGCAGGCTTTTCCATGCGGAGTTTTATCAACCGGATAGGGGAATTGAATAGGCGCATCGATGCGGCTTTGGGGCGCCGCCTCGGGTGGCTCGAACGCTGGTCCGCCCGCCTGGGCTCGCCGGCGGCCGCCCTTGCCGTGAGCCTTGCCTGGGCGATCCCAATCGCGGCCGTGAAGATCGTCCTGCTCAGGAATTTCATCCAGACCAGCGACATCGCCTACTATGAAAATATGCTCTACAACACGGGGCCGGATTTGTCGGCGAAGACGTTCCATTTCCTATATGCCTACCGGGATGTCATCTATTTCCACAGCAGGACATTCTTGACCGAGCATTTTTCACCGACCTTCGGCTTGTTGGCCCCGTTCTACCAATTGTTTCATGGCCCGCTGTTCCTGGTTTTGCTCCAGCCGTTCCTGATCGCGGTGGCCGGGTTGGGGATCTACCGCCTGGGCAGGCTGCTGATGGCGAAAAAGGGGATCTCCCCGGTGTTCGGCCTGGCGCCGCTCCTGTTCCAGATCGTCTGTCTGTTCAATTACTCGAATGTTTCCGCGACGATCGACACCATCTATGGATTCCACCACGACAGCCTGATTCCTCCCCTAATCGCGTGGCTCCTTGTCTGCGTCCTGGAGGCGAGATGGAAGATTGCGGCGCTGCTCTTCGTCCTCCTTTTGGGCATGAAGGAGAACCTGCCGATCATTTTCTCGGCTTCGTGCGCCTACTGCTTCGTCTTCAACGGAATGGTGCCCAGGAAGAAGGCCGCGCTGGGCGTCCTGGCGTGCCTGCTATTCTTTGCCTTCTGCTATCTGTTCGAATTCAGGACGCATAACAGGCATGTCGCGCTTCTCTACCAATTCGGGAATTCGGAAAATATCTACGCCGCCCTGGACCGGCTCGGCGACTGGCAGCTCCTGGGCTATTTTTTGCCCGCGATCCTGGCGCCCGCCCTGGCGCTCCCGGCCCTTGGCGAATTGAGCATGGAGCTCATGGGCAAGACCGTCGAGCTAGACTGGCACGGTTTTCCGCTCATGGAGCTGGGGGTCATCGGCACGCTTTTCACGGGGATCATGATCCTCGGGCTCACCTGGCATTCAAGAATAGTGGGGGGTGCTTCTATGCCTCGCCTTCACCGGATTTGTCGTCGTACCGCTCGTTTCGGGCGGATGCAAATCCTACGGCCTCATCGAGGGGGCGGTTTCCCGGTTGACGCCCCTTGCCGATGCCAGGGACCTCAAATCGATATCCGCCTCCATTCCCCGAAACGCCCGGCTCGCCACCACGTCCGACCTGCTGACCTTCTGCGCCAATCGCCGTTTCCTCATCTGGCCCGAGATTGGCGTCTATGCGGACTACATCCTGGTGAACCGGCAGCCGGAGGACAAGAGGCGGGCGCGCATGCACAGTTTTGACGCAGCCCTGCCGTATGGCGACGAGGCCGCCGGCCATTTCCGGGGCGATCTGGACGCTGTCCTCGTTGGCTACCCCTACGACACGAGTCTTATCAAGCTCGTGGATGATCAACTCGCGCTCCACAAGGTCTTTTTCGTCCGGTCGGCGGGCGAGCTTTCCCTATACCGGGCTGTGGCCCCATGGCCGGTGCCGTGATGTCTTTCCTGTATAAGTCATTACGGATCAGTATGAAAAGCTACAGGCAGATCCATTGCATTCTGCACGGCATTTGGGTTCCCACTTTATCATTGGTTAATTTCAGGGGATCTTCCGAACTCGCTCGGACCCTGCTGTCTACAGCGGCATGACCAAGCACACCCAGGCACCCGGCTTTCGGCTGCTGCGCTCCCTCGCCATGGCCGTACTCGCATTCTCCGCAATCAGCGAGGGCGCGAGGGCGCAATCCCGGCTTGCCACGCTCCAGGCGATCCACTGCCTGGAGAATCCGACCGACAGGGCCCGGCCGGGACCCTGTGGCGAACTCGGGGCCTATCAGTTTCGGGCGACGACCTGGCATCGGTACAGCCGGCAGCCCTTTAGCTGCGCGCTCGACCGCCGGGCTTCCGACGACGTGGCAGTGCGGCACTACGAATGGCTGAAGAACCAGATTGAGCGGCGCGGAATGCCGGCGTCGCCCTACAATATCGCGCTGGCCTGGAATGGAGGCCTGGGAGCGGTCTTTGCCAGGAGGACGCCGCGGTCCGTCCGGGACTACGCCGAGCGGGCTGCAAATCTGGCTGCGGATTTCGACCGGACGACCGCCAGCCGATAGGGCTCCCGGCCGACCGTCGCGCAGATTCTCTTCGCCAGAATCGGCGCAGGCCATTGTTCTATCCGTTGGCGCAAGCCAACGGCATGGCACCCCTGTTTCTCCCCATAGGCAGTCCACGATGAGCCCCCGCGAAATTTTGCGGGTATGGCGAGCGGGCCTGTCGCCGGGGATCGTCCTCCTGGGCGCGCTGGCCGGCTTTGTCGGGATGTGCCTTCTCGGCCGGGTTGTCGCGCGGCAGGATTATCACGACAACTTCACCCGCTTCACGCCGTGGATGGCGCCCGACACAAAGTATTACCCCACGGTCAACGAGATGATCTCGATCGTCCGGCATCAGGTGAAACCCGGCCAGATCCTTGTGATAGTCGGCGGCAACTCGGTGCTCCTCGGTGTGGGCCAGCCTCCCGCCCATGTCTGGACGCAAAGTCTTCAGCGCAGTCTCGGGGACCGTTACTGCGTCATCAACCTGGCGTTCCGGGGCGCGCATCCCACAAATTGCGGCGCGGTCGTCGCCGAGGCGCTGCGGGACGAATTTCCGCGGCAGATCTACATAGGAAACATCGCCCCGGGCCAGCTCACGTCCCCCCAGGGCAGCACGCTCTACCGGACGACCAACATGGACGCCCTGTACAAGGGAATGCTCATCGACGATCCGGTTCGCGATGCGGAAATAAGGGCGTTCAATGCCGACCCTGCCTACGCCGGGCAGGAGTTCGCGGTTCCCGAGCTGAGGATCCGCGAGTGGCTCGACAGCATCTTTTTCTTCCAGGATTTCTGGAATTTCGTCGCGTTCACGCAGGCGAACACCGTCTGGGGCGAGTATCTCCCCGGGGCGGCGGGATTTGCCGATCCGTTCCAGTTTCTGAGTCCCCGGAACGCGTATTCCGACCCCGAACCCGATTTTCTCCAGATGCCGCTCAGCTCGCGGTTCCTCGCCTCCACGATCGACATCGAGCTTAAGAACGTGCGCGACGTCAGCCAGTTTGCCTTCAGGAAGGGGGCTGATGGGAAGTGGGAGCCTTCGGCGCCGATGTGGGACGGATTCATGAAGAATATCGCGGGCGCCTTTCCGCAGCAGCTCAAGAAGCGGACTTTGATCCTCCTTGGCTACAACAGCCCGTTCTATCTCTCGCGGCTGGCTGCGGACGAACAGGAGCGGAATGACCTGTGCTTTCGGCAGGCGGCGAAGGCGTGGGAGGACGGAGGCTACAAAGCGCTCGTCTACGGGAGGAACTACACGCTCGACGATTATGGAGACCGCACGCACATGACGTGGCATGGAGGCCAGAAACTGGCCAGGGCCGTCGCGGTGAAGGTCCGGGATATGGCAGGCGAGCTCGGTTACCTCAGGCCCTGACCCCGGCCGACGCCGCAGCATCCCTGGGCCGGGCTCCTCGCCCGTAAAAAATGCATGCCCCGTATCCGATGAGGAATATCCATGACGCGATCGCGAGCCGGTAGGACCATTTCAGCAGCCGATCCGGCTCGAAGCGCATCGTGAGCCGGTGGGGGCCCTTGTCGACGGACACGGATGCCAGCCCCTGGGGGCCCTTCGAAACAGGCACCCGCCGCCCGTCGATCTCCGCGACATAGCCGTTCAGGAAGATCCGCGGGGTCTCCACCTCCACGCGATAAGGCGCGTCCAGGTTCAAATCAAACGGGAGGAGCCCGTTCAGGGACAGATAATGGTTGCCCGGCACAACCGGATAGCCGACGAGGGTGCCGAGAGGAATTTTCTTCCCCTGCGCGGCCGGTAGCGGCCAGAAATAAAACTCGAGAACCTTTTCGACCGGATCGGAGTTCCGAA
>CAZJNA010000127.1:0-8132 GCA_964547325.1 uncultured Opitutaceae bacterium
CGATTCCCAAGTATCCGCCCGCGGCGCTCAAGGCGCATGCGGGTGCCGTGACAATCGACGTCCATATCACAATAGGCGCGGATGGACGAGTTTCCGATATTTCACCGAGCCTCGTGTCCATGGCGCTTCTCGGGCGTTTCTCACAGGAGTTTGAAAACGCGGTCGACGGGGCGATCGCGCAATGGAGATTTCAGCCGGCGATAATCCGACATTTCGAGCAGGGTGCCGATGGGAAGCTTCCTCCCTATTTGCGGGTATCAAGCGTCGAAACCGTTTCGGCTCAGGCCGACGTCCTGTTCAAGTTTTCCGACGACGGCGGCGTCAATCTTGGGAGGCTGGGGCGTTAGCTCCTATTCTTTTCGGGGGATGCCGCGCGCTTTGAGAGTGCCAACTCGTCGTGTGTTAGCCGTTTCATCCGAGTCAGTTGTGTAGATTTTAACAAATTGGTTCGAATCGGCTGCGAGGAGGCCTAGGGTCGGGGGGGTTCTGCCGTGCGGGAGCAATCCAGCGCTTCCCAACTGGCAGCAATTCATTGTACTGCAAACAGTTCACCGATGGGAGGTGAGCTCCTGTTTTTGCGGTCTAATAACCCCATGTCCCTCATCTTTTCCCTCGGCCTACAAAAATCGGCGGGCGACGTCGTTGTCCCGAACGCC
Source organism: uncultured Opitutaceae bacterium (assembly GCA_964547325.1). Taxonomy (GTDB): domain Bacteria; phylum Verrucomicrobiota; class Verrucomicrobiia; order Opitutales; family Opitutaceae; genus Palsa-1447. The sequence continues at coordinate 657 of CAZJNA010000127.1, forward strand.
GACATTGTGCTGCGCGGAAATCGCGGTCGGACCATCCTTCTCGTCCATGGGCTGACCGGGACGCCGAACGAGATGCGGCATCTCGCCTTCACGCTTAACAAGCACGGTTACAGTGTGATCTGCCCGCGGCTGGCCAATCACGGGCAGCCGCTCCATGTCCTGAAGCACACGAAGTGGGAGGAATTCTACAGCTCGCTTCGCCTGGTCTTCCTCGAGGCCCTGAAGACGGGCGACAAGGTCTACGTCGCCGGGCTCTCGATGAGCGCGCTGTTCGTCCTGCTCTTCGCCGAGGAATTCGGCGAGAAGCTGGCCGGGGGCATCTGCCTGGCCCCGACCCTTTTCTTCGATGGCTGGAACGTGCCCTGGTACCACCGCCTACTGCCGCTCGTCTCGGGCACCCCGCTAAAATATCACTTCTTCTACAAGGAGAGCCCGCCTTACGGCATCAAGAACGAGAAGATGCGGGCGATGGTCCACCGTTTCTACAGCAAGGCGGCGCTGGAGGACATCGAGGGGATATCAAAGTTCGGATACGCCTTCTTCCCCGTTTCCCTCTTCTATCAGCTTCGGCGGCTTGCCCGTAAAGTGGTGCCGCTCTTGGGAAAGATCCAGGCGCCGATGCTGCTGATCCACCCGAGGGAGGATGACACGGCCAGCGTGCTGAATTCCGAACTGATCTACGATCGCATCTCCTCCCGGATCAAGAAGCTCGTGATCCTGACCGACTCCTACCACGTGGTGACCGCCGACCAGGAGAGGGAGAAGGTGGCCGTCGCGATCGAGGAATTCCTCGAGGGGCTATGAACGCCGGCTCCCGCTTCGAGATCTATTTCGATTTCGACAACACGATCACCGAGTTCGACGTCCTGGACGACGTCATTCAGAAGTTCTCCGTCAACGAGGACTGGAAGGAGGCCGAGGAGGAATGGAGGTCTGGCCGGATCGGATCGCGCGAGTGCCTCGAGCGGCAATTCAGCCAGGTGCGGATATCCTCCGCGGCCCTGGACGCGTATGTCCGCACGATCCGCGTGGATCCCGCCTTTCCCGCCATCGTCCGATTCCTGCGGGCTCGAAATATCGATCCGGTCATTCTCAGCGACAGCTTCACGTCGATCATCGGGCCCGTCCTGGAGCACAACGGGGTCCCGGGAATCCGGGTCTTCTCGAACGAAATGCGGCTCGACGGCGACCGGCCGGTCCTCGGCTTTCCCTTTTTCGGCTCGATCTGCACGCGGTCCGGCAATTGCAAGTGCTCCCACCTGGTGCGGCAGGGCCGTCCGGCCGGATTGCAGAAGATCTACGTCGGCGACGGGCAGTCCGACGTCTGCCCGGCCGGCTTTTGCGAAATCTTGTTTGCGAAGGGCAGCCTGCTCGGGCACTATGGCCCGCTCCGCAAGGACTGCATACCCTTCGAAAACCTCAGCAACGTATTCGCGCACCTCCAGAAGCTCATCCCATGAAGAAACCGGCCACCGTTTCGAAGGCCAAGGACGGCGATGGCGAGTCCCTGCTCGAACTCGAGGCGAAATACTGCTCGTGGGGCGACACCGTCCATTACGCGAAGGAGCTGACGATGTTCAGCCGCTCGGAGGGGATCTACCTCTATGACGAGAAGGACACCCAGTACCTCGACCTCCAGATGTGGTATTCGGCGGTCAACTTCGGGTATGGAAACACCCGGATCGCCGCGGCCCTGAAGAAGCAGATCGACACCCTGCCGCAGCTGGCCTGCCAGTATCTGCACAAGGAAAAGATCCTGCTCGCCACGAAGCTCGCGAGGAAGATGGAGGCGGTCTTCGGGGATAAGGGGCGCGTCCATTTCAACGTCGGGGGAGCAAGCGCCGTCGAGGACGCCTGGAAAATCACCCGGATCCATACGAAAAAGATCCTGTCCTTCGCCTTCATGGGCGGCTACCACGGCCGCACGTTCGGCGCGACCGCGCTCACGTCGAGCTACCGCTACCGGGAACAGTACGGGCATTTCGGAGACCGGGCGAACTTCATACCCTATCCGTATTGCTTCCGCTGCCCGTACGGAAAGAAGCGCGAGTCCTGCGGCATGTACTGCGTGCAGCAGTTCGAGCGGCTTTTCGAGACCGAGTACTACGGCGTCGTGAACAAGAAGGGGGACTCCGAGTTCGGCGCGTTTTTCATAGAGGCGGTGCAGGGAACGGGCGGCTACATCGTGCCGCCGAAGGATTATTTCCCGCGCCTGAAGAAAACGCTCGAGCAGCATAAGATCCTCCTTGTGGACGACGAGATCCAGATGGGCTTCTACCGGACGGGGAAGTTCATGGCCCTCGAGCATTTCGGGGTGAAGCCGGACGTCGTGGTCATGGGCAAGGCCATGACCAACGGCATGAACCCGATCTCCGCCATCTGGGCGCGGGAGGAACTCATCTCGCCGGCGGTCTTTCCCCCGGGGTCCACCCACTCGACCTTTTCGTCGAACACCCTGGGCACGGCGACGGCGCTCGAGGCGCTCAGGCTCATGGAGGAGGAGGACTTCGAGGGCCGCGTGATGAAGCGGGGCGCCTATTTCCTGTCTCGGCTCAAGGCTCTCGCGAAGAAGTACCCGCAGATGGGGGACGTGGACGGCCTGGGCCTGGCGCTGCGCGTCGAGATGTGCCAGCGCGACGGCTTTACGCCCAACCGAGCCCTGACCGACGCAATGATGAACATCGGGCTGAGCGGCACGCTCACGGCCGGCGGCAGGAGCAAGGGCCTGATCCTCGACGTGGGCGGCTACTACAAGAACGTGTTCACGATCGCGCCCTCCCTGTACATCACGGAGAAGGAAATCGACACGGCGACCGACCTCTTCGAGGAGGCCTTGAAGCGGGGGATCGCGCAGACGGAATAGCCGGATCCCGGGATGCTATCCGACCGCATCCGCATCCTCGATTTTGACGGCAGCGTCACGGGACAGGCGGACTTTCCCGGCCGGGCCGGGGCGGCCGTCGTCGATCTCACGGCGATGGGACCCGCCGCCCGGCTATGGGCGAACCGGCGGCAGGCCGACGCCATCCGGAGATCGCTGGACGGCGCGCTCAAGGACTCGATCACCTTTCTGGGTTCGGGCGACTATCACTATGTTTCCGCGCTCCTCCTCGAGCAGTTCACGGGGCCGGTGACCCTTGTCGCCTTCGACCACCATCCGGACTGGGATATCCTCCCGCCGCGGCACGGGTGTGGCGCCTGGGTGAGCCGGGCCCTGGAGATGGGCAACGTATCGCAGGCGGTTCTCGTGGGCAATGGATCCGACGACCTCCTTTTCCCCTCCGTCCTCACAGGGAATCGCCGTGCGGCGCGGTCGGGCCGGCTCCTCATGCTCCCGTTCGAGGCGCCCCGGAGGAAGGCCTGGCCGTTCGGCGGGATACCCTGGCATGAATTGAAGGAGGATCCGAATGGCGTATTCTCCGCCATCGTCGACGGGCTCCCCTGCCGGAGGGTTTATGTCAGCATAGACAAGGACTGCCTCACCGCGGCGGACGCCCTGACGAACTGGGAGGAAGGGCGGCTTTCCCTGGACCTGCTCCTTTCATTTATCCGGACACTTCGGCAGACATGCGAGATCGTCGGCCTGGACATAACCGGAGAGTACTCTCCGGTCTCGATTCCCGGACGCTTCAAGTCCTGGTGCTCCCGGATCGATCATCCGGGGGACTTTACCGCACGCGGCCGGCCGCAGGACGCCATCGCGAGGACAAACGGGACGACCAACCGGAGGCTCGTCGAGTGCCTCAGGTCTTAGCCTTGGCGTGCTTTTCGAGCCACTCCTGCACGTAAGCGACTATGTCGCTGACGGTGCGCACATGCTCGATGTCGCTGTCCGGAATCTTGAGTTCGAAGGCTTCCTCGATCTCAAACATGAGCTCGACGGCCCCGAAGGAGTCGACGCCGAGGTCCTCGGCCAGCCGTGTGTTCGCGTGAATATCCTCCAACTTGACGTCAAGTTTCTTGGAGAGGATCTCCCTGACTCTTTGCTCTATGTTCCTTTTTGGCATCTTCTGGATCAGCGCGCTTCTGAAAATACTAGGCTCACGTTGCAACCACCAAAGCCGAAGGAATTGGACATTGCAGTTTTAAATTTCACGTTTCGGCCCTGGTTCGGCACGTAGTCTAGATCGCAAACCGGATCGGGCTTCCTGAGGTTCACCGTAGGCGGAATAAACTGCTTTGCAAGGGCTTGGACGCAGACCAGGGCGCCTATCGCTCCGGCCGCGCCCAGCGTGTGACCAATCATGGACTTGGTGGAGGACACCGGGATCCTGCGGGCTTCCGCTCCGAAAACCGCCTTTATCGCCTTGGTTTCGACGGCGTCCCCGACCGGGGTCGAGGTCGCATGCGCGTTGATATAGTCCACGGTGCGCACGCCCGCATCCTTCATGGCGGCGGACATCACCCGCGCCTCGTCGGCACCGTCCGGCGTGGGCATCACCATGTGATACGCCCCCGAGTTGCTCGCGTAGCCGGTTATTTCCGCAAGGATGGGGGCGCCCCGCCTGAGGGCGCGCTCGCGCTCCTCGAGGATCAGGACTGCGCCGCCTTCGCCGATGACAAATCCGTCCCGGTCGGCATCGAAAGGCCGGGAGGCTTCCGCCGGCGGATCGTTGTGCTTCGAGAGGACCCGGAGCGCGCAATAGGCGCCGAAATTGAACTGGGTGAGGGGAGCCTCGACGCCTCCGGAAATGCAGACGTCCACTTCCCCGTGCTTGATCTTCCTGAACGCCTCGCCCACGGCATGGGCCCCGGAGGCGCAGGCGGTGGAAATCACAATGTTCGGCCCCCTGAATCCGTAGCGGATGGCAATATGGCTGGCGACCGCGTTCGAGGTCACCTTAGGAATGGCCAAGGGGTTGAACCGATGCGCCCCGCGATCGAAAGCGGCAACGATCTGCTCCTCGTGGAAGAGCATTCCTCCCAGGCCCGATCCGAGGATCACGCCGATGCGATCGGGATCTTCCGCGGCCGGATCGAGCTTGCCGCCGGCGATGGCCATTTCGGTGCATGCCAGCCCGAAATGCACGAAACGATCGACCTGCCTGACCGTCTTTTCGGGCATGTACCGGGCAGGATCGAACCCGCGGACCTGGCCGCCGACCTTTGACAGAAACATTTCGGTGTCAAAGGCATCCAGGGTCGAGAGCCCCGATCGCCCTTCGACGTTTGCGCGCCAGAATTCGTCGACGCCGACGCCATTGCAGGCGACGACACCGAGGCCGGTGACGACGACGCGACGGTTAGTGATCATTCAGCAGCAGCAGGGGTCTGGCGCGGGCGAATTTTCCGCCCGAATCGGCACGAATCTACGCGGATGCGCTCAGCCCCACAAGTACAATTCCGATCACGATGACGATCGTCCCCATCCAGCGCTGCCATCCGATGTTTTCCTTGAGGAAGATGCGCGCGCCGAGGGCGATGAACACGTGGTGCATGCTGTCGATCGAGAAAGCGAAGCTCAGGTTCGCCATCGTGAGCGCGTAGAGCATGATGAACAGCGAAAGGAAGCTGAAGCCGATGCTGACCCACGCCAGGGGCATCCGCAGGATGCGGAGGGCGAAACGGACCAGCGTGCCCCCGCCGACAACCTTGAATTCCACGGCGTCCGCGCAGGCCTTGAGGCCGAGGTGGTTGACCGTGTCGCAGACGCTCGTCAGCACGATCAGGAAGATGACGAATGCCAGCGGGCCCGTCATGGCGCCCCTCCCTTTTCCTGTTCCGGCTCCCAGGAGACGATCGCAACCCCGGCCATGATGAGCAGTATTCCGCACCACTGCATCGCGGGAATCCGCTCGTGCAGGAAGACGAGCGAGACCAGGGCCACGAACGGGTAGCTGAAGCTGGTGACCGGCATCGCCGCGCTGAGGTCCACCTTGGACAGGACCGTCGTCCAGCTAACGAATACCAGTGCCACGGCGGCTATGCCCAGCCACAGGTATCCGCTCGCCAGCGCTCCCGTCACGAATGAGCCGGCTTCCGCCAGGCTCCGTATGGACGGGGCTCCCTGGGCGAGGGCCGTCCGCTTGAAGCAATACTGCGCCAGGCTATCGACGGCCTCATTCAGGAAAAGGACGCTCAGGATGATTGGCGGAACGCTGCGCTTCGACATGGTGCGTTAAGGGGAGGGCTGGGCGACGGCCGGGGGACGCGGAGCGAGGAACCGGGCCGCCATCCTCAGCGGCGCGTTCACGAGAGGATTGTTGTGCCTCGCGTGGAAGTAAAGGGGAACGAGGGTTCCGCCCAGGTGGACCTTCGCTTCGTGGTCGGTTTGCCCCACCTGGTAGAAACGCACCCCGTTTTCGACGCACCACTGCACGTTGTGGTGCCAGGTGTAGAAATACAGGTTCAGTTTCCGCGCGACGCCGTAGTCCATGCCGATGAACTTGTCGATCAGCCGGTCGCCGTGGAGGAAGCAGAGATTGAAGCAAACCAGCCGGCCATCGACGTGGAAGAGGAAGAATCGGGCCTGGGACCGCAATCGCCTGCCGACCTCGATAAAGTAGTCCTGGCTCAGCTTCTCGAAGCGAACGGTTCCCGCCTCGAATGTATTGAGATACAGCTCGTACACGCGATCGATCACGTCGTCCACATTGTCGGCGACCCTCGCTTCGATCGGGCCGTCGGCGAGGGCCTTTTTCACCTTTCTGCGCAGATCCTTCCTGGCATTGCGGCTCAGGCTCGCCAGATAGCCGTCCATGGTTCCGTACGGAAGCGGGACGACGACGTTCGGGAAGCTGTCGCCCCTCATGAATCCCAGCGGGACAAGGGGCTCGAGGAGCGGGAGCGCCCGCTCCGGAAAGTCCTTGAACATCATGAATGCGAGCGCCTTTTCTCGGCACACGCCCTCCATCGCCCGGACCAGCTCGCTCAGGAGTGACCGTCCGCGGGCGCAGCCGGTTTCGATGCCGAGAGCCCCCTCCTCGCCGAACGGCGACCCGCAGAAGAGCGTTCGAACGACGAGAAGCCGCGGGAAAAGCCTTCGCGCCGCAGACACGGCCGCGCGCGCAGCGCCTTCGATTCCGATGGCGAGGTCGAGGTCGGACCAGAAGAGCGGCGCGATGAGCTGCACGCGGCCCTCGGAGCGCACGAGCACATAGCAGAAGCCGAAGCCCTCGAGCCGCGATGCCTCCAGCGTCCCGTAATAATCGTAGCCTTCGGGGGAGTCGCCGAACAGCCGGCGCCATTCCCCGGGGTCGATTTGCGCGACTGAGGAGACGATGGTGTGCGTTGCGGCTTGGGGATCCGGGGACACGGCTGAAAAGGGGCGTTTCGATTAGGGAAAGCGGGCGGCATGATTGCGATTGTATTGCGCGCTCGTTTTCAGTCTGGGGTTGCTCCAGAATCCTCCCTGGACATGAAAAGGACTTTTGCGCACCTGCCGCTGCGGAAGGCGGCTGCCATCGCCGGAGTCGTCGCCGCGATGCTGTGCGGCCGCTCTCGGGCCCTGGCCGCGGAGGAAGGCGCCCCGGGGGT
>CAZJNA010000128.1:0-7877 GCA_964547325.1 uncultured Opitutaceae bacterium
TTTTTTTCATCCCAATCCGCAGCGCCCTGGGGGGCCTGCGCGGCTGCGAGTGCGTCACCCACGCCTGTAAGCGCGGCGCCCGCCATGGCGGCGGTGCCGAGAAATTGCCGGCGAGACATTTTGTTGTCCATCGTTAGTTCCCTTCCCTCACTCGTTGGTTGTGGCGGATTGCGAGACGACGCATTGGACCGATTTGCGCATCGAATCAAACTGAATTCACGTCAGCTTGCCATTCTCGTTCCCCATATCTTAAGGCGATGGGACATTGAATTAGGGGTGAGCCACTATAGCGACGATCGTTATCACCGCGCTGCGCTTTCCCTTCACTATCTCATCCGGACCGTAGTGCCAAAACACCCGGTAGGCTCCCGGGGTGCTATTTTGAGCATAGCCTTCGAACACTTTCTCGCCGTTTATTCCCGCGAGAGAGGAATATTCGTGGGTCCGCAGGCTGGGATGTTTCGGATTCGTCTCAAGGTATCCGAGCGCCTTTTTAACCGCCTTGCACGCCGCCTGGGCACCCGGACGTTTCCCCAACGCCGTTAACTGGCCATCCGCAGTAGGCGTGAACAGGATTCTGCGTTCCACGACCTACTCCTTCGCATATTTCGCAAATGATCCCCGGTAAGTCCGCTTGCCCGCCGCCGATTCTTTCAATCCCCGTTTGACGCCCTCCAGCGCTGCGGGGCTTTCGTAGAGCCAAGTCTCATGGAGCGGAACCGCTTTGACAGGATCGAGCACGATTTGTCCAAGCGAATTTCGATAGATATTATAAGCAGCAGCGGATTCCTCCATGGCCAAGCCAATCGAAAGGCGCTTCTTCGCATCTGGCCTCTGAATCTCCGTCACCAGTTCAAAACGGTTATCTTTGATAACTTCATCCATACCTTGAGATCATACCACATCCCACACGGAGTCAAGTGGGATTATCCCACTCTTTCGCGGCGCCTCAATTAAACGCCCCTGCTCGGACGCCATACGTTTATACGGAGTCCCATTCGAGCCCAGTAAGCGAAGGCCGATCAATGCCAACCCCCGGCCCTCTTATTGACAGACTAGCACCGCAAGCCGGAATCGCCCGCATAGCCACTGTGGGCTATGCGATTCCAGGCGAGTCGAGCCGCTAAAAGGGTGACAGCCCGGCACCGGACCGCTTCGATGAAACTCCTGCCGCTACTAGGGGTCCGACCTGTCGGTTACTTGTGTGAAATTCATCCGATTTCTTCTGGGCTGCCTCATTCTGGCGGCCGTCCTCATTGCCATCCTGCTGGCCGCCGCGTTTTCGCCGCCGGTGCAAACGTGGGTCGCGCAGAGGGCTCTCGCCGGACGACCTGGCTTGAAGGGATCGCTGGGGTCGCTGTCGGCGGGACTATCCGAAATCGATCTTGAGGATCTGCATCTGGAGATGAATGGCTGCGTTCTCACGGCACCCTCCCTCCAAGCCGAGCTTCCGATAATGACCGCGATCCGGGATCGAAAGATCCGGGTTCGGAGCCTGGTTGCAAAGGGCTGGACGCTCGAAATAAGCCGCCAATCTGAACCCGAAAATGGAGAGCCGGAGGTCGTGCAGGCAGGGAGCGGCGCGACCCCAGGTGCGCAGGACGAAGCCGATGCTGTCCAAAAAGTGCCGCAGATATTCCGTGGCATTCTCAGCGGACGGAAACTGCCCGTCGATGCGTCCCTGGACGGGGTTGACCTCGAAGGCGACGTCCTGGTCCCGGGGGCGACGGGGAAGCCCTCCTCCCGGATTCACGTGAGGGTCAAGGGGGGCGGGATCGCCGCCGGTCGCGAGGGCAATTTCGCGATCGATGCAGCCACCGCGATCGCAAATCCAGGTCTATCCGCTGATGTCGTTACCTCCCACGGTAGCCTCGTCGTGGCGATGGATTCGCAACGAGCCGTCAATCGCGCCGAGTTGCGTGCAAGTTTTTCGGGCAATGGCCGATTGTTTCCCGAGGATCTCGTCCTGTCGGCCGGCGTCGAGACGGTTCGGGACGCCGGTCAGGAAACCTACACCCTGGAATTGAGCCGCGGCAGCCGGCACCTCGCGACGATCTTCGCCCGTCTTTCAGAGGCGACTGGTCTGCTGGCGGGAACATGGAAAGTGGGTTTGCAGGACTCCGATCTGGCCCTCCTTGCCCAGGATCCTCCCCAGCCGGTACTTGCCTTGGACGGAGAGGGCCGCTTTGACAGCAGCCCTGATTTTGCACGGCTTCACGTCGTTGGTCGTCTGGGGGCCGTTGCAAGCCGGCTAGGCCTCCTCGCATCCCCTTTCGAACGCCTCGGGAAAGTGGCGCTTGAGATCCGGTTCGATCTGGCCCACGACGGGCAGTCGATCGCGGTTGATCAATTCAGTATCTCACTTGGCGGAGCCGGACAGGTCGCACGATTCCGATCGCTTCAGTCTTTCACGCTGGACGAGAAGACCTGGGCTCTGAAGACGGCTGACCCGGCAGGTGACTGGATGGAAGGCATGATTCAGGGAATTCCGCTGTCCTGGTTTTCGGGCCTGACAGGTGGATCTACCCTCTCAGGGAGCGACGTGACCGGCGAATTGCTCATGCGGAGCGCAAATGGAAGATATGCGCTCCGATCAAAGACGCCGCTCACGGCATCCGGGGTAACCGTGCAAAAGGCGGGCCGGATCCTCGCGCAGGGACTCGATCTGGCGCTTTCACTCAAAGCAGACTGCACTTCCCAGGGATGGCAGGTTCAGTTAACGCCCTTTTCCATCAGCAGGTCCGGCCAGCGCTTCGCAACACTGGACGCCAAGGCTACTCGGCCCGCGGGAGCCGACAGCCAGATCGCCATCATTGGGAAATGGAACGCCGACCTCGATTCCCTCACCGCAACGCCGAACAGCCCCGAAATTGCGCCGATAAAAGGCCGTTCCGTGTCGGGCGATTTTTCAGGCAGCGTGGGACCCAGGACCGAGTTGGATGGAAATCTGCTCGTCGTGGGGCACGACCCGGGCAATTCCGTCACAGCAAGCGCGCACGCAACCATCGACGCCGACGGCTCAGGCTATTTTCTTGCCCCCGTCAAAATCGTATTCGGTTCGGGCGCGTCGGAGATGGCGGCTGAGGGCACGTGGACAAAGGAGGCGTCGGGAGCCTCGTTCGATGCCAAGCTGACCGGCGAAAACGTGTCCTTCGATCACTTCCGAAGGTTGGCCGCAACGGGAGGCTTCCCCTTGCCGACGAGTTCAGCCATCGCGAGCGCCGAAGCCCGACCGGCCGCGGGAATGCGAGACCGTATTCCATTCTGGGACGGCTGGGCCGGACGCGTGAGGATTGCGTTCGATAAAATGAAAGTCGGGAGCACGGAGTTCGATAACGTGCGCGGGGCCTTCGACATCGACCCGGCATCCATCCGCCTGAGCGGCGGTCAAGGGGGACTCCCAAACCGCCGGACCGAGGAAGCGGAGGGATCGATCTCCTTCGATGCGGCCGCGAAATTGCCGTACGCGCTGAAGACGACAATAACGGTCGACAAGATCGATGCGGCATCGCTATTCCCCGCACCGAAGTTCGGCGAGGATCCGCTGATCGAGGGGCACTTCTCGGTCGCCCGCACGCTCACCGGAAACGGACTCAATTGGAATGATCTTCTCGGCCGCACCCAGGAGAAATTTCGGCTGACTGGCACCAACGGAATCATGCGCCTCCTGAAGACGAGCGTGGCGGAGTCGGTGCCGGAAGTCGCGACACCCGTCAAGGACGCCCTCGGCACCGTGGGTTCGGTCATGGGCTCGATATTCCGGATCAAGGGAAATGCCGGCGGTTCAGGAAAAAATCCCGTTAGCACGCAAGCCGAGGCGCTGCTCGCTTTCACGAACGAGATCTCGGAGATCGGCTACGACAAGCTCTCGATCACGGCCGTGAGGGACCCCGACGGGGCGATCCGCATCGCCGAACTTGCGATGAACTCCGAGGAGGTACACCTGGCGGGAACCGGCCGGATCGACGATGCCAGGGGGTTGCCGCTCAGCGCGCGGCCGCTGAGCGCCGAATTGCATCTGGGCTTGCGCGGCGCGATCGCCGGGCTCCTGTCGACCAGCGGCTTGTTATCCTCGAAGAAGGACGATGCTAGTTACAGCCTGCTTAACGAGCCGATTCATCTTGGCGGCACGCTGGAGCACATCGACGAAAGCCAGTGGCACGATCTATTGGCCGCGGCGGCGACTCGGAAGCCCGACCAAGGAAAATGAAGGATCGCTCCAGTCCTTTGTGCCGGCGACCGTTCTCCCGTCCCGGGCCACATAGGGACGGCCCTCAAGGCACGGTGATTCCGCGAAAGCCGATCTGGAGCAGCCTCGTCGAGGTCGCCACGATGCGCGATCGCTGGGACGATCCCGCGGCGTGGTTCGTCGGCCTCAAGGCCGGCTCGAACGCGGCCAACCACAGCCATCTTGACGTGGGAAGTTTCGTTCTGGAGGCCAAGGGCGTACGCTGGGCGGTCGATCTCGGCCCCGACGACTACGATCTGCCAGGCTATTTCGAGGAAACCGGAAGGCGCTGGGATTACTACCGCCTGCGCGCGGAAGGCCATAACACCTTGGTGATCGATCCTGGAAAGGGGCCGGACCAGGACCCTTCGGGAGGGGGAAGGATCGTTTCCTTCACCGGCACTCCAAACCGGGTGGATTTGTCGGCCAATCTCACAGGCGCCTACCCCAAAGCCGAAAGCGTTGTCCGCTCGGTGACATTCCTGCGGAATCAGGAGATGGATCTCAACGACTCGGTGAAGCTCCGCCAAAGAGGGGAACTGTGGTGGTTTCTGCAGACCCGCGCGAGCATCGCAGCGTCGGCTGACGGCCGGTCGCTAACCCTTGGCCAATCCGGGAAAACGCTGACCGTGACCCTTCTCCAGCCCGCGGATGCAAAGTTTCAGGTCGGTCCCGCCGACCCCCTGCCGACAAGCCCCGTGCGCCCGAAGCAGGCGCCAAATCCCGGCGTGACCCGAATCGCCATTCATCTGACGGGAGTCGATCAGGCGACGATCGCCGTGCGATTCCGTTGAAGCGGCCGAAAACGCTCCTCAGCCTTTGAGCCGAGTGGCCGTAAGTATAAGTTGCGCTGCCAGGGCCTGAACCGCCTTCAGGGTGCGCGGCTCCGTCGGATTCCCGTTCGCATCGAAGGCCTTGTCGGCGTGCGGCAGCACGCATTGGCCCGGCACGACGTGGCATCCCAGCTTGAGAAACAATTGCTGCGCCATCTGAAGCGAGCGGACGCCGCCGTACATGCCGGGAGACGCGGAGAGAATTGCGGCGACTTTGCCCTCGAACGGATTGGCGTCCGCCCGTGAGCACCAGTCGACGGTGTTCTTGAGGAGCGGAGTTATCATCGAATTGTACTCGGGAGACGCCACGAGAAGGGCATCGTGTTGCCCGACGAGTTCGACCAGCCTGACCGCGTTCGCAGGCATGCCCTGAGCTTCCTCAAGGTCCCCATGGTAAAGCGGAAGGGCGTATTCGTTCAGATCGAGCAGGGTCACTTGTCCTCCGGCGTCCTTCACGGCCTGGATCGCCAAGGCGAGAAACTTCCGATTGAGCGATTCGCGGCGGGCGCTGGCGGCAAAGGCGAGGATCCGTGGGCTTGCGGTCACCCGGCCACGCTTAGCCGGTTCCCCACTTTGAGCAAATGCTTTTACTCCATCCTACCGCACGCAGGGGACCGATTGCCGCCAATGCCAGGAGCGACGCCTCGATTCACGCCACCGGCCGCATCTGAATCGAGTCGATCGTCTTGTTTCCGGCGAGGACGTTGGTGACGACGACCATCCAGTCGCCCTTTTTCACCCAGCCGCGCCTGATGAGGTACGCAAAGGCGTCGCAGATCGACTCCTCGGGCTCGGACTTGAAGTCCATCAGGAACGGCTCGACCCCCCACATGAGCAGCATGTGCCGGAATACCTGCGGCTCGTCGGTGAAGGCGTAGATGGGGCACCGCCAAGCCCGCAGGGCGGATAGCGCCTGGGGCAGGAGGCCGCTACGCGTGAAAACGACGAGTCCGGCATCCCCCATTTCCTGGGCGAGGACGACCGCCGAACGGAGCAGCCGGTCCTTGTTGGTCTTGAGCGGCAGGGCCGAGTTGTAGCCCTTGACCGCGCTGCCCTCGATGCGGCCCGCGACCTTCTTCATGAACTGGACGCATTCGAGGGGATAGCGGCCCGTCGTCGTCTCGCCGGAAAGCATGATCGCGTCGGCGGTGGACCACACCGCGCCGGCGATGTCGCTCACCTCGGCCCGGGTCGGAACGGGAGAGGTGATCATGGACTCGAGGAGATGCGTCGCGACGATGACCGGCTTCCGGTGCCGGATGCAGGCGTCGATCGTCCGCTTCTGAATCAGGGGAAGATCCTCCATCGGCACCTCGATCCCGAGGTCGCCGCGAGCGACCATGACGGCGTCCGTGGCGACAATGATCTCATCGAGGTTGGCGATTCCCGACTGATCCTCGATTTTCGCGACGATGCGAGCCTCGCTCTTCATGTCGGACAGGAAGCGGCGCAATATGTCGATATCGTCCGCCTCGCGCACAAAGGAGAGCGCAAAGAAATCGACCTTTTCCTCCACGCCTACCGCGATGTCCGCCCGATCCTTGGCGGTCAGGGCCGGCAGCCGGACCCGGGCCCCGGGAAGATTGATGTGGCGGCGGCTTCCCAGTTTGGCGGGCACCGTGACCCGGCAGCGCACGCGTTCGGCGGACGTGCTCAAAACCTCAAGCCGGATGAGGCCGCTGTCCACGAGGACCGGGCTTCCGACCGACAGGTCGCCCCCGAGGAGCGGGTAATTGACTCCGACGCCGAGCACACCGTCCTCGACGGGACCGGGTTTCGGCAAAAGGTCGATCAGCTGGCCCTCGATCAGGTCAACCGGGGCAGGCAGGTCGCCCGTCCGGATCTCCGGGCCTTTTACGTCCATCATGAGCGCGATGTGCCGCTCGGTCCGGCGGCAGACTTCCCGAACCCGGCGAATCATGGTCCGGGTCCATGTGGCGTCCGCGTGAGCCATATTGAGCCGGCAAATATCGACCCCCGCCAGGATGAGCTTTTCGAGCATTTCCTCTTCCTGCGATGCAGGGCCCAGGGTGAAAACGATCTTTGTAAGACGGTAGGCCGTCTTGGGCATCGGCGCTGGGGACGGCAGGCTCACCCCGTCATACGAAGCAGGACCGATGCCGCGCACCGGCCCGTCGGACGCACGTCAGGAAAGCAGGATCGGGAGGAGCACTCCGACGCCGAGGACAAACACCCAAAGAGCGGGCGCTGGCGTGACGACCGGGCGGCTCCCGAGGCCCACGAGCGCGGCATAACGGGGATCCGCAAGAAGCCAGCGGTTGTAGCGTCGCTCGAATGCCAGAAAGACGTTCGCCGTCACCGCCCCGAAGACAAGATGGCCTACGAGCAGGGGAAGGAGCGCGGCCGCGGCCTCCGGCCGCCAGTCGCACTCTCCCGTACGGATCAGCGGGAGGAGCGTCAGGGGACCTGCGTACCACCAGATCAGCCCGAAGAGGCATCCCCAGAGGGTGCCGAAGATGACGTTCGGCGCCTCGCCCCGGAACAGGATGCCGTAGCTTGCGCCGATCGACGTGCTCGCGCCCAGGTAGAGGCAAATCCCCAGGAAGGTTGGCAGCCCCGAATCCAGGCCAGCCAGCCTCGCCAAGGCTCCCGTCTGGATCATCAGTGGCAGGGTGAGGACACCTCCGGAAAACCCCGCGGCCGAGCCCCAGCCCAGGGACAGGAGGAAGTGCACGCCAGGGCCTTCGCGCTTTCGGTTGAGCGGGTCGCCTTCGACAAACAGGCGCTTCCAGGTCGCGTCGACGGTGGCGTAGACGACGCCGAGGATCAATCCAAAGAGGATATGGCCCACGAGC
>CAZJNA010000129.1:0-7804 GCA_964547325.1 uncultured Opitutaceae bacterium
GAGGACACAAAGGCGTCGGATGCAGGCAGCAACTCCTCTGGATGGCATGCTCCCGGCAAAATGATACACTACCGGGCGCCGCCGGGCTTCGCTAGACGGTGGTGACGTTCCCCCGGTACTTCTGGAGGGGGCGGACACCGAGGGGTTTCCGGCGGAGCGCCCGTATGCCCTCGATGGCGGCGCGGGCGCCCGTGATCGTCGTCATGAGGCAGATGTTGTGAGCGTACGCGGCTGCGCGGATGGCGTTCTCGTCCCTGCGGGGGATCATGCCCCCGGGGGTGTTTATGACCATGGAGAATTCCCCGTTCTTGATCATGTCCACGGCGTTCGGACGGCCCTCGCTCACCTTGGCCAGGCGCTTCACAGCGAGGCCGCGGTCGCCGAGGTACTTGGCTGTGCCGCTCGTCGAATAGAGGTTGAAGCCGAGGGCATCCAGGCTGCGCGCGAGCTCGACCGCATGGGCCTTGTCGCCGTCCTTGACGCTCAGGAAGACGTTGCCCTTGGTCGGCAGCCCGGGTCGAGCGGCCGCCTGCGCCTTCGCAAAGGCGAGCCCAAGGTCCTCGTCAAGGCCCATGACCTCGCCGGTCGAGCGCATCTCCGGGCCGAGGGCGATGGTCGCGCCCGGAAAGCGCACGAAGGGGAAGACGGCCTCCTTCACGCACCAATGCTTCGGGATCAGTTCGCGGGTGAAGCCGAGCTCGCCGAGCTTCTTTCCGGTCATGACCTGGGCGGCCAGCTTGGCCAGGGGGACACCAATCGCCTTCGCGACGAACGGCACCGTCCGAGAGGCGCGGGGATTGACCTCCAGGATGTAGAGCTGGCTGTCCTTGATCGCAAACTGGACGTTCATGAGGCCGACGACGCCGAGGGCGCGGGCCAGAGCGTGCGTGGCCGAACGCACGGTCGCGAGCATCTCGGCGTTCAGCGTGTGCGGCGGCATCACCATGGATGCGTCGCCCGAGTGGACGCCCGCGTATTCGATGTGCTCGAGCATGCCTCCGATCACGCTCGTCTCGCCGTCGCTCAGGCAGTCGACGTCGAGCTCGATGGCGTCCTCGAGGAACTTGTCTATGAGAACCGGCTTTCCGGGCATCACGTCGAAGGCCTGGCGGACGACGGCCTTCAGCTCCTCTTCGCTGTACAGGATGAACATGCCCCGGCCGCCGAGGACGAACGATGGACGCAGGAGGACGGGGTAGCCCACCTCCCGGGCGGCCGCCGCCGCATCGGATTCATTGAGGGCGGTCCGGTTGTCCGGCTGCCGGAGGCCGAGCTTCTGCAGGATCGCCGCGAAGAGCTTCCGGTCCTCGGCGAGCTCGATGCTTTCGGGCGAGGTGCCGATGATGTTCGCGCCGCCCGCCTTGAGCGCGGAGGCGAGGTTGAGCGGGGTCTGGCCCCCGAATTGGACGATCACCCCCTGGCAGCCCTCTTGCCGGTAGATTTCCAGGACGTCCTCCAGCGTCAGCGGCTCGAAGTACAGCCGGTCGCTCGTGTCGTAGTCCGTCGAGACCGTCTCCGGGTTCGAATTGACCATCACCGTCTCGAAGCCGATCGCCCGCAGGGCGAAGCTCGCATGGACGCAGCAGTAGTCGAATTCGATGCCCTGGCCGATGCGGTTGGGCCCGCCGCCGAGGATCATGATCTTGGGCTTCTTTGAGGGGATCACCTCGTTCTCGTCGCCGTAGCTCGAATAGTAGTACGGCGTGAACGCCTCGAACTCGGCCGCGCAGGTGTCGACGAGCCGGTAGGTCGTCCGGATGCCGTGCCGCTCGCGCGTCGCGCGCACCGAAGCGAGGTCGCTCTTCAGGAGGTGGGCGAGCTGGGCGTCCGAGAATCCGAACTGCTTGGCCCTGCGGAGCTCGCCGGCGGCGATCGACGGCAGGGTCTGCGCCGCCAGGGCGTCCTCCATTTCGTGGATCTCGCGCAGCTGGTGCAGGAACCAGGGATCGATCTTCGTCAGGTCGAAGATTTCCTCGACCGTGTAGCCCGCCTTGAAGGCGTGGCGGACGTAGAAGATCCGCTCCGCGTTCGGCGTGCTGAGCCGGGTCTTGATCACGGCGTCGTCCGGCCGCTCGTCCCCGCCGAGGCGTCCGCCGCCCCCGAAGCCCCGGGCTCCCGTCTCGAGCGAGCGCAGCGCCTTCTGCAGCGACTCCTTGAACGTCCGGCCGATGGCCATGGCCTCGCCCACGGATTTCATGGAGGAGGTCAGGGTGCTGTCCGCGTCCGGGAATTTCTCGAAGGTGAAGCGCGGCACCTTGGTCACCACGTAGTCGATCGTCGGCTCGAAGCTGGCAGGCGTGAGGCGAGTGATGTCGTTTCGGAGCTCGTCGAGGGCGTAGCCCACGGCGAGCTTGGCCGCGATCTTCGCTATCGGGAAGCCCGTCGCCTTCGAGGCGAGGGCCGAGGAGCGGGACACCCGGGGATTCATCTCGATCACCACCATGCGGCCGGTCTGGGGATCGACCGCGAACTGGATGTTGGATCCCCCGGTCTCGACGCCGATCTCGCGGATCACGGCAAACGAGGCGTCGCGCATCACCTGGAATTCCTTGTCGGTCAGGGTCATCGCCGGGGCGACGGTGATCGAATCGCCCGTGTGGACCCCCATGGGATCGACGTTCTCGATGGAGCAGATCACGACGCACTGGTCCTTGTGGTCGCGCATCACCTCCATCTCGAATTCCTTCCAGCCGAGGAGGCACTCCTCGACCAGAACCTCGTGGGTCGGCGAGATATCGAGCCCGTTCGCGACAATCCGCTCGAACTCCTCCCGGTTGTAGGCGATTCCGCCGCCGGCCCCGCCCAGGGTGAAGGACGGCCTGATGATGAGCGGGAAGGCGCCGATCGCATCCGCGGCGGCCCGGGCCTCCTCGAGCAGGCGGACCGTGCGGGACTTCGCGACGTCGAGGCCGATCTTCACCATGGCCTGCTTGAAAAGCTCCCGGTCCTCGCCCTTGGCGATGGCATCCGGCTTCGCCCCGATCATCTCCGTACCGTATTTTGCCAGGATCCCCTGCTTGTGGAGCTCCATCGATAGGTTCAGGGCCGTCTGGCCGCCCAGGGTGGGCAGGAGGGCGGACGGACGCTCGGCGGCGATGATCTTCTCCAGGATCTCGACGTTCAGCGGCTCTATGTAGGTCACGTCCGCGAACTCGGGATCGGTCATGATCGTGGCCGGGTTCGAATTGACCAGGATCACGCGGTAACCCTCCTCCTTGAGCGCCTTGCAGGCCTGGGTCCCCGAATAGTCGAATTCGCAGGCCTGGCCGATGACAATGGGCCCGGCGCCTATGATGAGGATGGACTTAAGGTCTGTGCGTTTCGGCATGGGCGCGAATTCCGCCGAGAGTTGGGGGCGCCGAAACGGTCCGCAAGCGGGAAAGAGTCGTCGAGGAGTCGGAATTCTTGGGAAGGCCCCCTCCGCGTCTTGTGCTGGCCAAGGCCAAGACTCGCCGCAAATCAGGCCGCGCCAGGCGACGGCCCCGACGCGGCGATGAGTCCAGCGATGCCGCTCCGAGAGCCTTCCCAATAATTCGGCTCCTCGACTTTAAAAAAAGTGGGGAAACAAGAATGCGGGCGCGGGGAATCGAACCCCGGATACCTGCTTGGAAGGCAGGAGTTTTACCGCTAAACTACGCCCGCGGAAAACGGCGGCACTATCCGGATTCCGCCGTTTTGCGTCAAGCTCCCGGCTGCTTCAGCTGCTCCTTCCAGCCCTGGATCTTGGCCTGGGCGCCGAAGTGCTCGGCGCGGGGCTTGTCGCCCTTTTCCATCCAGATCCGGGAGAGGCTGGTGTTTATGAAAAGGTCACCGGGCCGCAGGGCGTGGGCCTTTTCCGCGGCGGCCAGGGCGGCGTCGAACCGGCGCAGGCTGAAATTGACCTCCGCCAGGGCGTGCCAGGCCTCGAAGGATTCCGGCGCCGCGGCTGTCGCGCGGGCGAGCTTTCCGAGCGAGGCCTCCTCATCGCCGGTCGCATGGTCGAAGGTGGCGTCTTCGATCAGGGTCTGGAGCTCGTCGGGGGTCATGGGTGCTACGGTTTGACTGCGTGGACCGCGATTGCGACATCGAGTTTGTCGCTGATGCCTTTGTCGAGGACTGAAGGCCCTTGGATCCCGAAGTCCTTCCGGTTCAAAGTCGTCGTGGCCTCCCAGGAATGACCACCGCCCGGGCTGTCCAGCCGCTTCACGGAAAGCAGGACTTCCTTTGTGACGTTCTTGATCGTCAGGTCCCCCTTTACCTCAAACGTGCCGGCTCCGGTCCGCCGCCAGACCCGGCCCCTGAAGGTGATCAGTGGAAATTTCGCGGAATCGAAATAATGCGGAGACTCCAGGTCTTCATCCCGCGCATGGATATGGGTGTCCAGGCTGGCGACCTCGATCGCAACCTCCGCGGTATCCCCCAGGGGCCGGTCGGGGTCCAGGATTACGCTCCCGTGGAAACGCGTGAAGCCTGCGGTGAGCTTGAACAAGGCATCATGGCGGATGGTGAAACTCACCGATGAATGCGCCGGATCGATCGTGTACGTATCCGCCCGGACCTGCGCCGGGGCGGCCAAGAGGACCGCGCCGACCGCCAAGTAGGTGAGGCTGGATTTCATCGGGCGGAGTCTCGGCAGCATACGCAGCCTGCTCAAAGTATCAACATTGCGTCGCCGTAGCTGAAGAAGCGATAGCCGCGGCCCAGGGCTTCGGCGTAGATCTCCTTCAGCCAGCCGATCCCGTCCAGGGAACTGGGCGCAAGGAACGCAGCCACGAGGCAGAGCAGGGTGGAGCGGGGCTGGTGAAAATTGGTGATCAAGGCGTCCACGCCCCGAAACGAGGCCGGGGGGTAGATGAAGATTCCCGCTTCCGCGACATGCGTCCTGTCGCCTGGCGACGATTGGCCGGCGAGGTAGTCCTCGATGGCCCGGACGACCGTCGTGCCCACAGCCACCCTCCTTCCGGTGGCGGGGGTGGCGAGGAGCGCCTGCTGCGCCGCCACAGGAACCTCGTAGCGCTCGCGGTGGATGGCGTGCCCGGCGACCGTGGCGGAGGAAATGGGCCGGAACGTGCCCAGGCCGACGTGAAGGATGAGATCGGCGGTGCGCACCCCCTGTGCCGCGAGGGCTTCGAGCAGCGCGGGCGTAAAATGCAGGCCGGCGGTGGGCGCAGCCGCGGCGACCGGCCGCCCCGGGTCCGCATAGACGGTCTGGTAGCGCTCGAGATCCTGGATCCGGCGCGTCCGGTCGGGGCGTTCGATGTAGGGCGGAAGCGGGACATCGCCCACGCGCCGGGCGACGGCGGTCACCGACTCGCCAGTGGTTGTCACAAGGCGCACCTCGGCGACTCCGTCGCCGCCCCAGGCGGCGATTTCCCCGCTAAAGGTCCCTCCAGGATCGGCGAACATGGATCCAACGGGCAGCTTTCGGCCGGGCTTGAGGAGGCAGCGCCAGAGCCCCTCGCTGATTTCACCGAGGAGGAGGCATTCGACCTGCCCGCCGGTCGGGCGCTTGGCGCGCAGGCGCGCGGGCAGCACGGCGGCCGTGTTCCGGAAGAGCGTGTCGCCCGCCTTCAGGAACACGGGCAGGTCGGCGAAGGAATGGTGCGCGATCGAGCGGGTCGACCGGTCCACGACCAGCAGGCGCGAACGGTCGCGTTCGGCCGTGGGCTCCTGCGCGATCGCGCCGTCCGGCAGCGGGTAGTCGAAGAGATCGGTGGCCAGCGGTATCAAACCACCGCTAATTCTTGCCGACCTTGGGCGCCTTGCGACGTTTTCCTTCGATAAACTCGCGGATGATCGCCATGCGCTGGCGCACCCGGCCCTCCTCCTCGATGTCGTCGACGGTGCGGATGGATTCATTTCGGCTCATCGCCCTGCGCATCTTTCCGAGCGCGATGTATTCGAGCTGCCGGATGCGCTCCCGCGTCACGTTGAAGCGCCTGCCGACTTCCTCGAGGGTGAGCTCGTCATTTCCATCCAATCCGAAGCGCAGCCGGATGATCTGGGCCTCGCGCTCGTCGAGGGATTTGACCATGGCGTGCAGGTCGGAGTTCAGGTTCTTCTCGCGGAGGCCCTCGTAGGGGTCGACCGCGTTGTCGTCGCCCACGATCTCCCCGAAGGTCGTCGCGTCGCTTTCCTCGCCGATCGGCGCATCGAGCGAGGCCGGCCGGACGCTTACGGACCGCAGGTGCGCCACCTTGGAGGTCGGGATCTGAAGCTCGGCCGCCAATTCCTCGTCCGTCGGCTCCCGTCCCATCCGCTCGGAAAGCTGCATCGCCGTCTTTCGCATGCGCGAGATCTTGTCCACCAGGTGCACGGGCAGGCGGATCGTTTTCGACTGGTTGGCCAGCGCCCGCTTGATCGACTGCTTGATCCACCAGGCCGCGTAGGTCGAGAGCTTGCCCCCCTTGCGGGGGTCGAAACGTTCCACGGCCTTCACGAGGCCGATGTTTCCCTCGCTGATGAGGTCGAGGAGCGGCAGACCGAAGTCCTTGTAGTCCATGGCGATCTTCACGACGAGCCGCAGGTTCGCCTGGATCATGTGGTTGCGGGCGGCGCGGTCGCCCCGACGGATCCGTTTCGCGAGCGCGATCTCCTCGTCGATCGTCAGGAGCGCCGTTTTTCCGATCTCCTGAAGGTAGAGCTGGAGGTTGCTGCGTTCGAGGGGAGCGGCTTCGCTGGCCGTTGCCTCGGGCTTCTCAAGAAAGGAGGGAGGGGCGTCCAGCGCTCCTGCAACAGGCCTATCCGGAGCGTCTTCGGCTTCGTTCGCCCCTGGGCTAAGGAACTTTGCTTTGTGCGGCATGGTGGCAATCCTCGACGCAGTTAGTGCGCTCCGGCGGCCGGAATGTTCCCGCAGCCGGAGACACGAACCTAGCTAATCTACACTTATATACGAGCGGCCGGCTGGAAAGTTGCCCGTTCGTCACAGGCATTAAGGGCCGTTATAATCCGCGTAAGGCCCGGATTTCAGGGGAGCCGGGAGGCGATCTCCGCGGCCTTGAAGAGGGCCGAGGCCTTGTTGATCGTCTCCTGGTATTCGGCGGCGGGATCCGAGTCGGCGACCACCCCGCCACCGGCCTGGATGTAGAGCTTTCCGTTCTGCAAGAGCGCGGTGCGCAAGATGATGCAGGAATCCAGGTTTCCGTCGTAGCTGAAATAACCGAGCGCTCCGGCGTAAAAGCCCCGCTGGACAGGCTCCTGTCCGGCTATGATCTGCATCGCCCGGATCTTCGGGGCCCCGCTGACGGTGCCCGCCGGAAACGTCGCACGCATGAGATCGAAGGCGTTCCGTTCCGGGGAGATGCGGCCCTCGACTTGCGAGACGATGTGCATGACGTGCGAGTAGCGCTCGACAGCCATGAATTCGGGGACGTGGACGCTTCCAAAATCGCAGACGCGCCCGATGTCGTTGCGGGCCAGGTCGACGAGCATCAGGTGCTCGGCGCGCTCCTTGTCGTCGGCCAGCAGCTCCTTCTCGAGCGCGACGTCCTCCGCGGGCGTCGCCCCGCGCGGCCGGGTCCCGGCGATGGGACGGATCTCCACCCGTCCGTCCGTCAGGCGCACATGCACCTCCGGCGAAGCCCCGACCAGGGCGAAGTCGCCGGTGTCGAGGATGAACATGTAGGGCGAGGGATTGACGGAGCGAAGCGCGCGGTAGAGGTCGAGCGGGCTGCGGTCGAACGGCCGCGAGAACCGCTGCGAGGGGACGACCTGGATGATGTCCCCGGCCCGGATATATTCCTTCACGCCTTCGACCACCTTCTCATAGGCTGGACGCGTGAAAGTGCCGGGCGACTATCCTCTGGAAACCGGCATGACGGTGGCC
>CAZJNA010000130.1:0-7694 GCA_964547325.1 uncultured Opitutaceae bacterium
AGATCATCGTGGAAAAATCCACGATCCCCGTGAAGACGGCGGAGACGATCAAGGACATCCTCGCCGCCAATTCCCGGGGCCACACCTTCGAGGTGCTTTCCAATCCCGAGTTCCTGGCGGAGGGGACCGCGGTCGCGGACCTGCTCTCGCCGGACCGCGTCCTTATCGGAAGCGAGCGCACGCCCGGCGGGGAGGCGGCCGCGAAGACGCTTGTGGACGTGTACGCCCGATGGGTGCCGCGCGAGCGCATCATCACGACGAACCTCTGGTCCTCCGAGCTCTCGAAGCTCGTGGCCAACGCGTTCCTTGCGCAGCGCATATCCTCGATCAATTCCATCTCGGCCCTCTGCGAGGCGACGGGCGCGGACGTGGATGAGGTTGCGAACGCGATCGGCCGGGACTCTCGCGTCGGCCCGAAGTTCCTCAAGGCGTCCGTCGGCTTTGGCGGCTCGTGCTTCCAGAAGGACATCCTAAACCTCGCCTACCTCTGCGAGCATTTCGGCCTGCCCGAGGTCGCGGCCTACTGGGAGAGCGTCGTCAGGATGAACGACTGGCAGAAGCACCGGTTCGCGGCGAAGATCGTCCGGGCCCTCTACAACTCGGCCGCGGACAAGACGGTCGCGATCCTCGGCTTCGCCTTCAAGAAGGACACGAACGACACGCGGGAATCGGCCGCAATCGCCGTGTGCCGCGACCTGCTGGCCGAGCAGGCGCGCGTCGTCGTCTACGATCCCAAGGTCCCCGCCGACGAGATCCGCCGGGATGTGCTCGGGGCGGGCAAGGAGGATCCCCGGTTCTCCGTCGCGGCCACCCCGTACGCCGCTGCGAAGGGCGCCCACGCGCTCGCGATCGCGACCGAGTGGGACGAATTCAAGCAGCTCGATTTTTCGCGCATCTACGCATCCATGGCAAAGCCTGCCTTCGTGTTCGACGGCCGGAACATCCTCGACCTCGGCAAGCTCGCGGCCCTCGGCTTCCGGACCTACGGAATCGGAAAGCCCTAGCAGCCTGCCAGGCCTTCAGGTTCCCAGCGCCGTCTTGTAGATCCGGGGCACGCGCTTGGTGATCGAGCACAGGGTCTCCCAGGGGATCGTGTCCGCCCACCTGCTGAATTCGGCGACGGTGATCTCGCCGGACTCCTGGCGGCCGATGAGGACGGCTTCGTCGCCGCGCGCCGCACCCGGCACGTCGGTGACGTCTATGACCGTCTGGTCCATGGTTACCCGGCCGAGGACGGGGCAGCGCCGCCCGCGGACGAGCACTTGGGCGCGGTTGCTCACGGCCCGCGGCACCCCGTCGCCATAGCCCGCGCACAGGACGGCCACGGTTGAATCGCGATCCAGGGCCCGCGTGCGGCCGTAGCTGACGGTCGTTCCTCGGGGAAGTTTCTTTGTTATGCCGATCCGGGTCCGGAAGCTGCAGACGGGTTCCGCGTGGACGGACGAAAGCAGCGTGCCGGCGTGCGGCAGGACGCCGAACTGCAGGAGCCCGACGCGCACGGCGTTGAACGGGCTCGCGCCGGGCATCGTCTCGATGCCGGCGCTGTTGTCGGCGTGGATGAAGAGTTCTTCAGGCTTGAGGCCGGGAAAACGGTCCAGGGCGCCGAGGAAACGCCGCCGCTGCTCGGCGGTGAACACCGGGTCCTCGTCCGGACTCGCGAAGTGCGTGAATATCCCGGCCAGGTGCAGGTTCTTCGCCGCCGCGATCCGGTCGTAGAGGGCTCCTGCCTCCTCGTGCCAGACGCCGAGGCGGCCCATTCCCGTGTCGATCTTGAGGTGGACGCTTATCGTCCGTCCGGCGGCCTTGCCCGCCGCGTCAAAACGTTCCACCTCGTCGAATGTGGACACCGTTGCCGCCAGCTCGTAGTCGGCCAGCAGCGGGTCCTCCTCGGGCAGGACCGGGCTCAGGACGAGGATCGGCCAGCCCGGGCCGAGCTCCCTCAGGGCGGCTGCCTCGGCCGCGTTGGCCACGGCGAAAAGATCCGCACCCGCGTGCATGAGGCGGCCGGCGATCTGGGGCAGGCCGTGGCCGTAGGCGTCCGCCTTCACGACCGCCACGTAGCGCATGTGCGGCGGCAGGGCCGCGCGGATAAGCCGGAGGTTGCGCTCCAGGGCCGCGAGGTCGATCTCGGCCCAGCAGCGCAGCGGACGGCGCGACGGGACAGGATTCATGGCGCGCGGTGCACCTGGGGAGTCCAGGTGGCGTAGGCCGGCTCGTCGTGGAGAAAAGCGTCGGGCGCCGCGGCGGGCTGGAACAGATCGGCACCGGCGACCTGCGGCAGGGCAAGCAGGGCTGCGACGCCGTAGGGGATGCGGGCGAAGGCCGATGAGGGAAGGGCGCTCCACTGCCGAAAACCCTCGGGCATCAGGAGATTTCCGGGAAGATCCGAGGTCGGCACGCGGCGCAGCGCGGCTCCCAGCTGGCAGACGTGCCATGTGTCCCGGCGCGCATCGGCGATTATGGCCGCCTCGGGCTTGCCCAGGGCCTGGGAGACGAGCGCCAGGCTCGAATAGGCATAGATCGGCCGCTCCGCCTCCACCTCCCAGACGCGCAGCGCCATCGCGACCGTCCGTATTCCCAGGATGGAGCCCGGGCCCGAGCAGAAGGCGAATGCCCGAATCGACCCGATATCGGCGCCCAGCGCCTCGACGCAGCGGAAGATGCCGATCCCCGCCTCCTCGTCGGAAGTCTCCCAGAGCCCCGCTCCGCCCGCCCCCAGCACGCCCACTTGAATCCTGGACGACGCCGCGTCGATCACGAGAAGCGGCGCCTCCCTTGCAAGGATATCGTTGAGGCTCGGCATCTCCATCCACTCAACAACAAGCGCCTTGGGTCTGCAAGTTCGCAGGGGGCCTTGGGGTGCGGAGTGGAGATGAAGGGACTCTCCCATCGCCAATACATTCCATAGCCGGGGTTTCGGTAGTGGCCTTGATTTCAGGGAGCAAACCCTCCCGAGGAGTTGATGCCTCAACCGCTGCCTCCGTGGCCGCCATCCGGCCGGCAACTGGCCGGCGGATCTTGGCGGCCGGTATTGGCGGCGGTCCGGGAATTGGCAGCACCCGACGAGGGGAGGATTTGCTCCCTGAAATCAAGGACACGTACCAGTCGGGCATTGACCCTTCCGCTCCCTCATATACCGTTAACAATTCCGTAACCGCCCATCCCTCCGTCCATCCAAGTGAACGTCCAACTGACCTCCGTTTCCGACACCCGAAAGAGCCTCGTCGTCACGCTCGACCCGAGCGAAGTCCAGGCTGAGCACAAGGCTGTCGTCGATGAATTCACCCAGCTCGCGAGGGTGCCCGGGTTCAGGCCGGGACGCGCTCCGGCGGCCATGGTCGCCCGGCGCTTCGGCAAGGAGATTGCGGACCAGTTCAAGCAGCAGGTCATCTCGCGCGCCTACCGCGGCGCCCTTGACGACAAGAAGCTGGACGTCCTCAGCGTCGTCGACGTCGCGGAGGGCACGATCGAGCCCGGATCGCCGGCCGCGATCACGGTGACGGTGGATGTGAGGCCCGATTTTTCCCTTCCCGACTACGCCGGACTTCCCACGGAGATCGAGGCGGTCGAGCCGACCGAAGCCGAGATCGAGGGCGTGATTCAGGGGCTGAGGCAGGAGCGGGCCGATTTCAAGGCCGCCGCCCGCCCGGCTGTGAAGGGCGACTACGTGAAGCTCGCCTATGAGGGCACGCTCGACGGCAGGCCGATCGTCGAGCTCGCGCCGGACAAGCAGCTCTACGGCAAGGTCCCCCAGACGTGGGAGGAGGTCGAGGGCGAGAATGAAGGCGTCATACCCGGCCTTGGCCGGCAGCTGGCCGGCCTTGCGGCCGGTGAGAAGAAGGATGTGACGATAACCTTCCCCGCCGATTTTTCCGGACTTCCGCTCCTGGCCGGAAAGACAGCCGTGTATTCCGTCGAGATCCAGGAAGTGCGCGAACGCGTCCTTCCCGCCCTGGACGCCGAATTCTTCAAGTCGCAGCAGGCCGACGACCTCGAGGGCCTGAAGAAGCGGCTCGGCGAGAACATCAAGCTCCAGAAGGAATACCAGAACCGCCAGGCGCAGCGCCGCCAGGTGACCGACGCCCTTGCGGCCAAGGTGGACTTCGCCGTTCCGGAGAGCCTTGTCGAGCGCGAGACGCAGTCCGTACTCCGGCAGTTTATCGAGGAAAACATGCGCCGGGGAGTCCCCGCGGAGCAGTTCGAGAAGGACAAGCAGAACCTGCATGCGAGCGCTCGCCAGGCCGCCGGCCAGCGGGTGAAGGCGCGGCTCATCCTGGCCAAGGTCGCCGAAGCCGAGAAGATCGAGGTCGCGGAGCGCGATCTCGACGACTACATCTATCGCGAGGCCATGCGGAGCCGCCAGCAGCCCGAAAAGCTGGCCAAGGAGCTCGCCAAGGACCGGGACACCCTGCGCTCGGTGCAGCAATCGATCATTTTCGACAAAGCGGTTGATTTCCTGGTCTCCAAGGCTACTGTCTCAACTGTCCAACCGAAGCCCTCGGAGCCTTCGCGATGAGCTATTACGTCCCCATAGTCCTGGAAAACACCGGCCGCGGAGAGCGGTCGATGGACATCTATTCCCGGCTTCTCAAGGACCGCATCATCTTCATAGGCACGCCGATAGATGACATCATCGCGAACCTGGTCATCGCGCAGATGCTCTACCTCCAGATGGAGGATGCGAAGAAGGACATCCATCTCTACATCAATTCGCCTGGGGGAATCGTGACCGGGGGGATGGCGATCTACGACACGATCAATTTTCTCCAGTGCGACGTTCAGACCTTTTGCGTCGGGATGGCCGCGAGCATGAGCACGGTCCTCCTGGCCGCGGGCACCAAGGGAAAGCGCTTCGCCCTCCCGAACAGCCGGGTCATGATTCACCAGCCCTCGGGCGGAGCGGGCGGCCAGGCGGCCGACATCGCGATCGCCGCGAAGGAGATCCTGCGCTGGCGCGCGACCTTGAACGAAGTGATCGCCCGCCACACAGGAAAGACCCCCGACCAGGTGGAGAAGGATTCCGACCGCGACTATTACATGAGCGCCGAGGAGGCGAAGGCGTACGGGATCGTCGATCACGTCGTCAAGTCGACCCGCGAGGCCGAGACGCTGTCCGTTCCAAGCGCCGCCTGAACCCGATTCCCCTATGGCAAAGTCCTCGCGAATGACCCTTTGCTCCTTCTGCGGAAAGTCGCAGGCGGAGGTCAAAAAGATTATCGCGGGCCCGGGCGTCTACATCTGCGACTCGTGCGTCAACGTCTGCAAGACGATCATCGAGCGCGAGGTGAAGCAGCCGGTGGTCGATGCCAAGCCGGCGATACGGCTTGTGAAGCCGTTCGAGATCAAGAAGGTCCTCGACGATTTCGTGATCGGCCAGGAGCACGCGAAGAAGATCCTCTCCGTCGCGGTCTACAACCACTACAAGCGGCTCCTGTTCGACTCGGGCCAGGCCGCCAAGGAGCCCTCGGCCCTCTCGCCCGAGTTCAACGACGTCGAGATAGAGAAGAGCAACATCCTCCTCGCGGGCCCGACCGGCTCCGGCAAGACCTTGCTCGCCCGGACCCTCGCCAGGATCCTGGACGTACCCTTTGCGATATCGGACGCGACGACGCTGACCGAGGCCGGCTATGTCGGCGAGGACGTCGAGAACGTCGTCCTGCGGCTCCTCCAGAACGCGAATTACGACGTGAAGCGCGCCGAGTGCGGCATCATCTACATAGACGAGATAGACAAGATCCGCCGGACGACCGAGAACGTCTCGATCACCCGCGATGTCTCCGGGGAGGGCGTGCAGCAGGCGCTGCTCAAGATCCTCGAGGGGACGGTCTGCAACGTCCCCCCCCAGGGCGGCCGAAAGCACCCCAACCAGGAATACATCCAGGTCAACACGACCAACATCCTCTTCATCTGCGGCGGCGCCTTTGTCGGCCTCGACCAGATCGTCAAGAAGCGCCTGGGCCACCGCTCGCTCGGCTTCCACGTGAACGCCGCCGACAAGGAAATGCTCCCCGAGGAGATGATGAAGCGGATCGCCCCCGAGGACCTTGTCCGCTTCGGCATGATCCCGGAATTCATAGGACGCCTGCCTATCATCTCCGTCCTCGACGCGCTCCAGGGCGCGGACCTCGAGAAGATCCTGCTGAAGCCGAAGAACGCGATGGTGAAGCAGTATTCCAAGCTCTTTGCGATCGACGGCGTCCGTCTCCGCCTGACCCCGGACGCCATCCGGGCTGTCGCCGAGAAGGCGATCGAGCTGAAGACCGGCGCCCGCGCCCTTCGCTCCATTCTCGAAAACCTGATGCTCGAGGTAATGTATGACCTTCCGCAGCGGGACGACATCGTCGAGGTGGTCATCGACGCGGGAGTCGTGGCCGGCCGGAAGCGTCCCATGCTCCGCCGCGCCCGCAAGAGCGAGCCCGCCGCCGACGCGGCGTGAGGGCGGCCGCCCAGTGGCTGCGCGGGCCCGCCTGCGCAGCGCCGAGGATCGTTCGCCTCTGGATCCTGCTGGCGCTCCTTGCCTACACCCTCGCCGGAGCGGTGCTCCTGAACCGCCTGCAGCACCGTGGCGGGCAGCCCGTGGACTCCCTTGGATTTGGCTACGGGGTCCTGATCCACGCGATCGAGACGACGGGAGCCTACCGGGTCGTCGGCGTCCATTACCCCGGCATGGCCTTCAGCGCCCACCGCCTGCCGCTGATTCCGTATTTCTTGATGTTTCTCCAGCGGCTGGCAGGCGACGATCTCGGTCGGGTGGCCCTGCTCAAGTGCGCCGTGTTCAACGTCTTTCTGGGGGCGGCCGTGCTGATCGTGGCCGCCCGTTCGCGGGCACCCCTTGGCCTCCTGCTCTTCGTCCTGGCGGTGGTCTTCACCATGCCCCGCTGGGTCCTCAACGCGTTCGAAGTCGGGCTTGAGGAAGGCTACGAGATCGGCGTCCTCGGCCTGCTCTTTGCCGTCCTCTGGTTCGTGCCCCCGCCCCCGGCGCGCCTCCGCCGGCTCGGCTGGGCTGCCGGGATCGGCTCCCTGCTGGTGCTCCTCCTCTTCATCAAGAGTTCGATGCTCTACTGGTGCGTGGCCTGTCCGGCGCTCGTCGCCTTCCGCGCCCGCGACTGGCGCCCGGCCGCCGCCGCCCTCGCCATCGTGGCCTGCGGCCTTCTTGCGCTCGCCGATTTCAACCGCGTCCACGCCGGACGCTTCACCCTCGAATCCTCGTGGGAGGGATGGAATCTCTACAAGGGCAATTCCCCCTACACGAAAGCGATCTATCCGCCCTACAGCCTTGATACCCTGGACGACCAGGGAAAGATGGTCGCGGACCGCCCGCTCGCCGACGAGTGGGACTACAACCGGTATTTCAAGGGGCGTGCGCTCGCGTTCATCCGGGGAAATCCGGGGGTGTTTCTCGAGCTGGTCATGAGGAAGGCCTGGATCTTTTTCGGCGAGGTGCGCAACTCGGGCCTGAGGTTGGGCGAAAAAAGAATGGGAACGCCGCTCGCGTGGGCGCAGCTTTGCTGGATGGTCGTCTTTCGCGCCGCATTCTGGTGGGCCATCGTCGACGCGTTGCGCGCGGTCTTTCGTAAAAGGGGTCAGGTCTCGGAAATTGATATTTTCCCCGGCGGACCGATCGATTTCCGAGACCGGACCCCATTGTTCGGCGCCCGCGGGTATCTGGGGTTTATCGTCCACTATTCCTGTTT
>CAZJNA010000131.1:0-7518 GCA_964547325.1 uncultured Opitutaceae bacterium
ACAATCTCGCCCACGATCTGCGCACGCCCCTGGCCCGGCTCCGCGGCACGGCCGACATGGCGCTCCAGAGCCGGGGCGACCCGGCGGCGGTCCGGGAAGCCCTCGCCGACTGCATGGAGGAGTCCGAGCGGGTTCTCCGCCTGCTCGAGACCCTGCTCGACGTCTCCGCCGCGGAAACAGGCGTCCTTCCGCTGAGCCGCGCCCCGCTCGACCTGCGCTCCGTCCTGGCGAGCGCGGCCAGCCTGTATCGCGAAGTCGCGGAAGAAAAACGGATTCGCGTTGAGATCGAGGCCGGCGATGCGGTCGTCGTCGAGGCCGACATCCTGCGACTCGGCCAGGCCGTCGCCAATCTTCTCGACAATGCCCTCAAATACACGCCTTCGGGCGGCACGGTCCGGCTGTCCGCCCGTCGCGAAGGTTCGCACGGAGTGATCGGAGTGGGCGACAGCGGGCCCGGAGTGCCCGCGGCCGAGCGACCTAAGATCTGGCGCCGGCTCTACCGCGGCGATGCGAGTCGCTCCCAGCGCGGCTTCGGGCTGGGACTCAGCGTCGTCAAAGCCATCGTCGAGGCGCACCAGGGCGAAGTCGCCGTGGACGACGCCCCGGGCGGCGGGGCGCTCTTTACCATCCGGCTGCCGCTGGCGGCGCAAGGTTCGTAGTGCCTTTTCCCAGGTTTGCCTCCGGACAGCCTCCGTTTTTTCATCTGCCGTCCATTATTATTGTAAGTAATTCCTAGTAAGTTTGTTACACTATCTTTCTCATATTTTATACCTATTTTAATTTGCAAGCTGGTGCGTAATACACAACAGCTTGCAAACGAAATGACAAACTCTGGCTTGAGGAAAGATCGGCGAGTGGGTGCAGCATCCGCGTTCGCTGACGCCCGACTGGCTGAGGGGCACGTCGCTTTCTCGATGTCCCAACTGATAAAGGAGACCGGGCTGACGGTCTCAGCCGCGAGAAGCCAGCTCCACCGTCTTGGCCGCAAAATCGTGCGGGTTTCGAAGGCGCACCAATTTTTTCTGATCGTCAGCCCCGAACATTTTTCCCGGGGAAGTCCGCCGGTCGATTGGTGGCTCGATGATTACTTCCGGTGGCTCGGACACCCGTACTACTTGGCTCTCCAATCTGCGGCGGGCGCCCACGGCTCAAATCGGCAATCGATCCAAGTGACCCAGGTGATGACCGACACGCCTCGCCGCCCGCTCACGGTCGGACAACTGCACGTCACCTTCTTCGTCAAACGCAGCATCCGGAACACGCGCACTCAACAACTGGCAAATGCCTTCGCGCCCGCCCGCGTGAGCACACCCGCCGCCACCGGGTTCGACCTGATCCGCTACGCCGCCCGCATCGGGGGAATCGGCCGGGCCGTGGAAACCCTCCGCCCCCTGCTGCCGCTCATCGACCAAGCTGAATTGCACGCTGTTCTCGAGGCGGAAAACGAAACCGCGACCGCACAACGTTTGGGCTACGCACTCGACAAGACCGGCAACGCCAGGCTCGCTGCCGTCGTCGAAAACTGGTTGCCGGCCAAACGCCCGGCCATCCTGTTCGCGACCACGCCGGCCGGCCGGCTGGCTGGACCGGCCGTCTTGCCTTGGCGCGTCGTCGACAACTCGGGTGAATTTGAATCATGAACCCCCTCACCCGTCGTGACGTGGTCGCGCACCAGGCGTCAGTTCCCTGGCCCCTCCAGAGCCAAGTCGAACAGGACCTTCTCCTCTGTCTTGCGATGGCCGCGCTCTTCAATGATGAGTTCTTGCGGAGCCAGATCGCCATGCGGGGTGGCACACTCTTGCACAAAGTGCATCTCGCCCCCGCGGCCCGCTACAGTGAAGACATCGACCTTGTCGTCCACGGGAACCGGCCGGAAGCTCACATCGCCAAAGCGATCAAACGTGTGCTGAAAGACGTGTTCGGCAGACCAACCGGTTCGATCTGGGACACGATCCAGCTGGCCATCCGCAATGCAGTGAAGCCGTCCCGGGTGCTGCGCTTGACCTATTCTGTGCCGGCCGTGAGCCAGCCCGGCGCCACTCTCGATATCGTCGTTGAGGTCAATGTGACCGAACGCAAGCCGCACCGGGACATCGTGCAGATCCCGTTCGAATTCGCCTACCGCGACGCGACGATCAAGTCGGCGCTCAACGGCTACGATCTCCATGAAATGCTCGGTACGAAAATGCGCGCCTTGTTCCAACGCAAACGCGGTCGTGACCTGTTCGACCTCTATTGGGCGCTCACCCTGGCGGCACCCCCGGTGGATCCGGCGATCATCATCGATTCGTTTCGGCATTACCTCGAGCAGGAAGGTGGCAGGGCCGCGCGCGCTGAATTTATCGGTATTCTCGACTCCCACTTGGCGGACCGCGGATTCTGCAGTGACATGCTTCCGCTTCTCCGCGTGGGCTTGGACTACGATCCCCAAAAGGCGGGAACATTGGTAAGGGCGAAGCTGCTCGAACTCCTGCCCGAATAGGAGAAGTCGGGGCTCGACCCGCCTACCGGCGGGGTTTGTATGTCCAGCCAATCCCCTACCCCGCATGCAATCGCTACCCCGCTTCGTTTTTGTGTCCGCTTTCGCGCTCGTCGCCAACGCCGGTGCCGAGCCCGCTCCAGCCCGTGAGCGCCCGGCCTATCTCGATGCCAGCCAAACCGTGGAAGCGCGGGTGGATGATCTGCTGCCCCGCCTTACCCTGGAGGAAAAGGTCTCGATGGTTCATGCCGAATCCACCTTCTCCGTGCCCGGTGTGCCCCGTCTGGGCATTCCCAAGCTGTGGATGGATGATGGACCGATGGGCGTCCGCGCGGAAGTGGGCGAGGGTTTCCGCCGGCTCGACCGCACGGACGATTTCGCCACCGCTCTGCCCGCGACGCTCGGACTCGCGGCCACATTCGACACCGATCTGGCCGCCGCGTATGGCACCGTCATCGGCCAGGAGGCCAAACAGCGCGGCAAGAACATCATGCTCGGCCCGAGCCTGAACATCCAGCGCACGCCGCTGTGCGGGCGAAACTTCGAATACATGGGCGAGGACCCGTTCCTCACTTCCCGCATGGCGGTCAATTATATCCGCGGCGAGCAGGCCCAGGGCGTCGGCTCCAGCGCCAAGCATTTCGCCGCGAACAACCAGGAAGTCCAGCGGGGCTCGATCGATGTCGAGATGGACGAGCGCACGCTGCGCGAAATCTACCTGCCGGCGTTCCGCGCCGCCGTCGAGGAAGCGGACGTGTTAACCGTAATGGGCGCCTACAACCTTTTCCGGGGCCAGCACTGCTGCGAGAACGCCTACCTGCTCAACACCGTCCTCAAGGGCGAATGGGGGTTCAGGGGCCTCGTGATGTCCGACTGGGGGGGAGTGCACAGCACGGAGCTGGCTGCGCTCAACGGCATGGACATGGAGATGGGGTCGCGCCCGCCCTACTCCGGCAACTATCTCGCCAATCCCTTCCTCGCCGGCCTGAAGTCGGGCCGGTTTCCGATTTCGGTGCTCGACGACAAGGTCAGGCGGCATCTCTCGGTGATGTTCCGTCTCAACCTTATCCGCGACCCGTCCCTCCCGGCGGCACCCCCTGCGGCGACCGGCGAAGTGAGCACCCGGGAACACCGGGACGTGGCGCGACGGGTGGCGGAAGCGTCCATCGTGCTGCTCAAGAACGATCGGCTCCTGCCTCTCGCCGTGGCAGGGCTCAAGACGATTGCCGTCATCGGGGCGAACGCGGACGCCAAATTCGCCGGCGGAGGCGGCGCCGCCACGATCAAGGCGCGGTATGAAATCACCGCGCTCGAAGGCATCACCTCCCGCGCCGGCTCCGGGGTGAAGATCATCTATGCGGCAGGCTACACCGCGCCGCGGGGCGGCCGCGACCGGCCAGGCGTTTCCGTGCCAATTCCCCCCGACGACACTGGTCTCGCCGCGGCTGCGGTGACTGCGGCCAAGTCCGCGGATGTCGTAATCTTCGTCGGCGGCCTGAACCACGAAGGCGGTTACGACCGGGAAGCGTCGGACCGGCCGGACCTCAAGCTGCCCGCCGGCCAGGACGATTTGCTGCAGAAGATCGTCGCGGCCAATCCCCGCACCGCCGTCGTTTTCATGGGCGGAGGCGCGGTCGAGATGGGGCCCTGGCTCGCCCAGGTCCCCGCCTTGCTCTACGCCTGGTATCCCGGAATGGAGGGCGGCACCGCCCTTGCCCGCGTCCTTTTCGGCGACGTGAATCCCTCGGGCCGGCTGCCCTGCACGTTCCCGAAGAAGCTGGCAGACTCGCCCGCGCACGCGCTGAACGCCTATCCCGGTGTAAACGGCACCGTGCGCTACGTAGAAGGCCTATTTGTGGGATACCGGTGGTACGACTCGAAGCAGATCGAGCCGCTCTTTCCCTTCGGCTTCGGCCTGTCGTACACCCGGTACAGCTATGAAAACCTGAAGGTCTCCGAGGTCCCCGGCACCGACGGGCCGCACGTGGCCGTCGAGTTCGAATTGGCCAACACGGGGTCCCGTGAAGGCGCCGAGGTCGCGCAGATTTACGTGGAGCAGGTCCAACCGAGCCTGCCCCGCCCCGCGAAGGAACTGAAAGGCTTCCGGAAGATTTCACTGCAGCCCGGCGCACGCCAACGCGTGACCCTCACCCTGGATCGCCGCGCACTGGCCTTCTACGATCCGGAACGCAAAGGCTGGGTCGCGGAATCCGGCTACTTCAAAATCCTCGTCGGCGCCTCCTCGCGCGACATCCGCCTGGAGGGTGTGTTTCACAACCCCCGGACGACGGTCGAGAAATGAGGCCCGCGCGGATCGCGCGCGCGACCGAGAAAGCGGTCAATACAGCGGCTGCGTGTATTGCGGGTCGGATTTGATCGCCTCGAAACGGGGATCGCCTTTCAGGGGGGCCCACACGAACGATGTCAACGGGTCGGCGCCTATAGGATTTGACGTCCGCAAGATTCGGGTGAGTTCCGCGATAGCCTCGTCTTTTTTTCCGATCCCCGCGAGCACTTCTGCTCGCCGCAACGCCAAGCCATTCGCGCTCAGAGTCTGATTCGTGCTCCGATCAGGGGAAACGCTTTTGTCCGCCGCCTCCAGGGCAAGATCGTTCTCGCCAAGGGCCGCATAGGCGAAGGCCAGCCGGCTCAATACCGGTCCGTCGTTCGGTTCGCGCGTCAGGATTGCGAGTTGCTCGTCGCGGTATCGAGCCGCCACCGTTCGCGCGCGGCCGGTCTCGCCGGCGAGAGTCAAGGCGAGCGGGTAGCCGTAGCCCACGATGTCCTCGCGATGATATCTCTCCACGAGCCTCACGTACTCGATGGCATCGCCCTTCGTGGCGATGGCCTGCAGTTGGACGGTTTGAAACGTCCCGTTCGCCCGGCTCGACGCCGGCTGACTGGCGAGCCACGCGTCCAACTCGCGCGTCGAGCCGCGAGTCCAGAGCGGTATCGACGCCAGCATGGCGCCGGCCTCCACAGAGTCCGGCCGCAGCGCGAGCGCTTGCCGCAAAACATCCTCCGCCTCGGTGTAGCGGCGCGCGCACATCAACGCCGCGCCCAAGCTGCGGAGTAAACTTTCGCTTCGCGGGTTGAGCTCATACGCCTTCCGCGCGGCGGCCAGTGCCTCCGATCCGCGATCCTGACGGAAGTAAATACTAACGAGAGTGTTGTAGACGCCGGAATTGCTTGGCGAAATTCGCGCCGCGCGCTCGCACTCCACCAACGCGCGTTCGTAGTCGTCGTCCGCAAAAGTGTAATAGTGGGCCGAGGCGAGAATCACAGCGGGATTGTCCGGCGCCAGCCGGAGCGCAGTTTGGATCGCGCCGAGCGCCCTGGCTTTTCCTTCGGCGGTGCGCTCGATCCTGCGGTTGTAGGCCAGGCTGTAGGCTTCTCCCACGCCGGCCCACGCCTCCGCGAAATTCGGATCGAGCGCGACCGCGCGCTCAAAGAGCGGCGTCGCTTCCTTGAACATCGCCGCGATGTCGTTGCCACGGGCGTAGAAAATGTCACGGGCCTTCGAGTAGGCGTCGTAAGCCGCGAGATTCGACGTGGGCGCGTGCCCGAGCTGCGTTTTCTCCTCCGGCGAGAGCGCGGCCTGCAGCTCGCCGGCGATGGCTTGGGCCAGCTCGGACTGGATCGCGAAGAGGTTCGTGGCGGTGAGCTCGCGGTCGTAGCTTTTCGCCCAGATATGATCGTCGGTCGCCGCCCGGATGAGCTGGCCGGTGATGCGCACGGCGTTGCCGACGCGCTCCACGGCGCCTTCGAGCACGTAGGCGACGCCGAGCTCCCGCGCGACTTGCGGGATTCGCTTCGTCGTGCCGCGGTACTCCATGACCGACGTCCGCGAGATGACGTGCAACTCATGGAGGTTGGCGAGACTCGTAAGAATGTCGTCCTGAATGCCGTCGGTAAAATACGCGTTTTCCTTCTCGGCGCTGCGGTTGTCGAACGGCAGCACCGCGATGGATTTGTCGTTGACGACCGGCGCAACGGAAGCGGGCGGCACACCGGGTTTGGACTCGGCGTTGGCTGGATTCACCGGCACGGCGGGCACGTTCACGGGCGGACGCAGCGCCAGGTAGGCGACGAGCGCGAGCACGGCGACAGCGGCCGTCGCGTAAATCCACTTCGGAATTCCCGCGGCCCGCGCCGGCGGAGCCGACCGACTGCCGGGTGAAATTCTCGAGCTTTGGGCCGAGACCGGTCCGCGCGGCGCGGCGAGCAGGCGTCTCACCTGATCGACGAACTGCGGCGTCGGCAAGGCGCCCGGCAGGCGCGTCCACTGCACGTGCATGAACGGCTCCGGCACCGACGCGCCGGCTTCACGCGTGTCATCGATCACAACCGGTACGAGGAACGGCACGCCGTCGGCTATGTTGTGCGTGCGCTCTACGGCCAGTTTCCACTCGCGGCGGAAGTAGCCCTCGCTGCGTTCCTGCGTGTGCGCCGAGACGACGGGGAGAAACAGCGCGCACTCGCGGATCTGCTGCTTGATCTTCGCGTCCCACGCGTCGCCGCCTCGAAGTTCGCTCTGGTCGAACCAGACTTCGACCCCGAAGTCGCGCAACGCGCCGGCGATGCGCCGCGCCGCGCCGGTATCTTCGCGCGCGTAGCTAAGGAAGACCGCATGGCTGGGCTCGGCCGACGACATCAGGGATGGGAAGCTGCGCGAACACCTGTGACAGTCACCCTTCTCGCTTACGAGCGAAATGGTGCGGCAAATTTATCGTGGTCTTGAATTGAAATATACGGATGCAACGCACCGGCCTTGACGCGTTATACGCCGGACCCGCCATCGCTTCGTAAATTGATGCCAGTCCTCAGGGAAAAAACTGGTGTCAAAATCGTAAAATGGCGGAGAGGGAGGGATTGGCTCGCTGCCGCTCGGGGCTTCGCCCCCAACCTTCGGTTGGCCCATCTCCGCCCGCTTAAGCGGGCTCCGTCGAACCCCTCCTTCCGCTCGAAGCTAAGTCGCTAAATTAGCGCGGACTTAGTTGAGGGTTAATCTATTGCGAACGGAAACAAGCAACAGGCAG
>CAZJNA010000132.1:0-7504 GCA_964547325.1 uncultured Opitutaceae bacterium
CCCTGAGCGAGCAACGCGAGTCGAAGGGCGTAGGTTTTGGCCCTGAGCGAGGCCGCCAGCGCCCCGCGCCACGGCCCCAATCGCCGCCGGCCGAGTCGAAGGGCGTATCCCGGCTCATTCACCAATCTCATTCGTCCGGAAGGGCCGTACGGTCGCTTGCTATTATCTCCGTACCATGCCCATTCGCCACCCTCGGCTCGTCTACATTCTCCGGTGCCACGACAATTCCTTCTATGTCGGCCAAACCGAAAACATCACCCAGCGCCTATGCGATCACAATGCCGGCAAGGCCAGCCGCCACACCTGCCTTCACCGGCCCTTGATCCCGGTCTACATGGAAGGTCCATTGTCTCCTGCCTCCGCCGACGCCCGCGAACGCCAATTGAAAGGCTGGTCTCGAACAAAGAAAGAACAGCTTATCGCCTTAACCTCGAAGCGATGTGCCAAACTCCGCTCTGAGATCGTTAGGGTGGGTGCCGGCGCTCTTGGGGGCCCGCCAAACCCGAGCGCCATCCAAAGCATAGCTCAACTCCGTGAAATGCTCGATTTCGTCAAATGCGACGCAGCCTGGGACTGACGTCCATAGGACCTTGCGTCCGACCAAGGAAAAAGCACGGAGGCATCCCGAAGAAGAATCATGGGTTTAGGTCCCGGAAAAGGGGAGAAATTGGGCTTGGTTATTCGCTATTCGCGAATAGCGTATTTGCATGTTCACCAAAGCGCAGGACGTAGTAGTTGCTTTGAAGCTCTCGTTGGGAGGCGAAAGGCAGACCTATGCCCAGTTAGGGGCCGCTCTGGGAATGAGTGCCTCTGAAGTCCACGCGGCCGTACGGCGATTGATCGAGGCAAAGCTGGTTGATCCAGATACCCGACAAATCCGGCGGGAAGCGCTGCGAAACTTCCTCGTCCATGGCGTCCCTCACGCATTTCCAGCGAGCCCAAAAGAGGTCACTCGGGGAATGCCGACCGCATGGGCTGCGCCCGCCCTCGCGGGTAAATTCAACGCTTCAGAACAGATTCCTCCCGTTTGGCCTGATCCCGAGGGCCGCGTTCAGGGGGCTGCAGTTCAGCCGCTTTATGCCAGTGTGCCGCGCGCCGCGCGTGCTGACAGCGCTCTCTACGATCTGCTCGCGCTCGTGGACGCCATTCGCATCGGCCGGGCTCGCGAGCGGACTTTGGCTGAAAGCGAACTCACCCAACATTTGAGCGCCCATGCCTGACCTGAACATTGGTGCGCTCCGTGCGGTGGGTGAGAGACTCGATGGTCTCGGGCTGAACTATGCTTTTGTCGGTGGTTCCATCCGACTCCGCGAACAGTCGCCTATCCGATTACCGCAATAAGCTCCCCGACAACCCGGAAGTCCTGATCGGCGCTGGGAATAAGGACAATTTCCTGGAACATGGGATCACTTGAATCCGGCTGCAGGGTGATGCTGCTGTGGGCCCAACCCTCCTCTGTTGGGGCTTTCTCGCTGCGGTACACTTTGACCGTGTAGCGTCCATCCACCCCATTGTCCTCAATATCTCGGTGCTGGACGAGGACCACCTTGCCCTGGCGACTACCGACTGGGTCGGCGCGGAAGAGACACCAAGAGCCGTTGGGAATTCGCCGGTTCATTGATTCGCCAACTATCTTGACGAGAAAGAAACCTCGCTTGGGCATAAGGGGGTCTGGAAGTTCCGCCCAGATGCAGTCGCCGGCAACCTGCTCCTCGCTGAAGGCCCCGGCGGCGGCGCGTAATGATGCGTAACAGGGGACGCAGTTTTCAAAGGGCTTCGCGTGGTCATCCGATAGAATGGTGAATGGATAGGTCGCGGGTGGTTCAATCCGTGCTTCGAGAGC
Source organism: uncultured Opitutaceae bacterium (assembly GCA_964547325.1). Classification (GTDB taxonomy): domain Bacteria; phylum Verrucomicrobiota; class Verrucomicrobiia; order Opitutales; family Opitutaceae; genus Palsa-1447. Next base: position 1,844 of record CAZJNA010000132.1, read on the forward strand.
CTGGATGGATTGCAGCGTCGCGCCGTTTGCCGCAACCTTGAGAAACGCATTGGTTTCTGGATCTACAGAGTAGACGAAACAGCCTTTTTGCCCGCGGGTCATCAATGTGCGATAGGTATTGCGGATGATTTCGAGGATCCGCCTGCGACCTACGTCTGATTTGTCCAGGATGAGCTTCTTGTATCCTTTGATCGAAGCGTCCGTCTTGGCCCTGCGGTTTGGAAATTCGACCCACTTGCCATCACGAACAACCAAATCGGGACCCAGAATCACGCCAATGTAGTCGAGTTCAAGGCCCTGGCAGGTATGAATGCAACCCACCTGCTCAACGGAACCCGACTGGAGCAGCCACGGCGTGGCCGCATCAGCGAAATTCCATTGGGCTTTGAAGTTCTCCTCCGGAAACGAAATGTCTATCCGGTCCGGGTCCTTCTTGCTGACCCAGTCCCAACAATAGCCAGCAACTATCCGAGCCTTATTGGTGATGCGGTTTCTCAATCGGATCAGATCGCGGAGTTCGGTGGCCGAGTCGCAGACTTTGAAGTCATAGGGAATGCCCTCGAGTGTTGGGTTAGCGGTCTGTCGGATACCCAAAAGCTGGTCGACCCATGCAAGATAGCCATCGGAGCCACCGCAGCGGAATTGTGACTCAAGTTTGAGTTCGGTCACCTCCGAGCCAGCGTGTCGCGCCCAATCGCGGATAGCCCCGACATCGCCGATGTCTCGTAGGGTCACCCGTTGGGCGTCGTCGATGAAGAAGACGCTCAATTTGGACGCATCGATCAGCTCCTTGATTTGGTTCACGCCCAGATTATTGAACATTCCCGACTTCTCGTTCAGCCGGTGGGCTTCATCCACAATCAGTGCGCCGAACTCGTTGTCCTTCGCATCGACGAAAGAGCCGGAGCTCGTGAAGAGATTGCTGATGCGGCTCTTTTTGAATTCTCCCTTGAGCTTGAATTCATAAACGGCGCGGGGCGCGGCGTTCTTGGTGACGTACTTGACCAGTATCTCCCGAGCCGTCAGCTCTACGAGGAGGTTGATCGCGACCACCGATTTTCCCGTGCCCGGACCGCCTTCGACGATCAGTGTCTGCTTGGCTCCGTTCGCGGCCTTGTCCGCAAGAGCCAGCGCAGTCTCATAGACCACCTTTTGATCATCGATGAGAACAAATTCTCGTTTGCCCTTTAGCAACGCGAGGAGACTGTCAGCCAGATTCTTCGAGGGGCGGATTACGCCAGCGTTGATCTCATAGATCATCTGCCCACGGTCCCCGTACCGGACGTGATCGCGAATAAAGGTCCGAAGTCTCGCGGCGTCATCCTTGAGAAACGCCGGCGCGCGACGAAGATAATCCTGATATCGAGGATGCAATACAGCGGCTCCATCCTCGCAGTTATGCAGGTAGGCGCACGGTTGCAGGCGGATCGGCGCGTTCCGGACCACTTCGCTGTAGTCTTCCAACAGCGTCGCATACGACCAGGCTTGGTAGGATGGATGGGGAAGATCGCGGTTTGTGCGGCCGACAAAGGTGCGAACCATCGCGTCCATCGCGGTAGTCTCTACTTCCGTCCACTGCTTTAGCTCCACAATAACCGCCGTCTTCTCCTTTGCCGCATTGGAGCCGGTAACCATGACATCGATTCGTTTTGCCGAACTGGGAACTCCGTACTCAATCGCAACCCCGGCGTCATTTGGGATCTGCTCGTCACTGAGGATACGCTCCATGAACCCAAGCGAGTTCTTCCAAGCGGCGATTTCGGACTTGCCCACCGACTGCCGCCGTTCCCTGCGATAAGCCTCGTGAATTATCTCTTCGATGCGATTGCTGAAAACGTCGTCCCGAAACGATTTCTTATCCGAGAGATAAACGATCATCGATGGCGATTGGCTTCAGGGTAGATACAGCCTATCTGCAATTTCATGTGGGTAGACTTGAAAAGTCGATCCATCTGAATTCCGGCGCCATCGTCGGTCCGATCCTTTTTGGAAATCCTCACATCAACTATTGCAGCCCGACCCTCTGGAATTGCCTTTCATGGTGAATCCGGTCACGTGCAAGTCCCGCATTAGTTTTGCATCGGTGCTCGCTTCGGCGATTAGCCAACTCGCTTTTCCGAAGACCGCATCGCAGCGCCAGAGAGCGGGCATGACCTGGGAGACCTGGAATCGATCCTCGGTGCCACGGTGGGTGAGCAAAAGCGGGAAGGCTCGAGGAAGATGTAGGCGGGCATCAGCGCAGTTTCAACGGAAGCCGATATAAATCGATGATTTGGTAAACGTTCTCGATTGAAATGGCGTCCACGAAACCCGGCTCAAGATCTTCGCCCGCGCGCTCGGCTCTCCGTGACCAAACTACCACGCCAATTGCCGTCGATGAGTTTGCCCGGAGACGCTCTGCCGAAGTGCGCACCGTCACGTTCTCCATCAGAAATACAGGGCCTCCGCTGAATCCTCCCCGCGCCATAGCAGAAAGGATGAAATGGCGCCGGCGATCCCCATGGTTTTGCATCACTGCCGAAATCACGCCCGGAACGACCACAAGAGGAGGAATCCGGTCAAAAGACATTGGGATTCGAGGAAAGCCAAACACCTGCACGCTCCTCGTGAGCAGCTCACCCGCAGATAGGACATCAGCGTGATCAGCGAGCTCCATTGCAGGGGCAAGTCCATCTGCAGGACCTCGCTGGCCAACGTCCCCCTTCACCTGGATGATTGCGAGATCACATTCCGGGTGGCCAAACCAACTGAGATTGTCCCCCAAGACCTCGAATCCGGGATGGGTTGTACTTCGGCGAGCATCACCGCTGGGCAAAATCTCGGTCTTGGCCGACATATCTTCCTGACCGATCTTGAGGATTCTATTTCCTTCGATCACGTGCTTCGCTGTTACGAAATAACCTTTGCCGATGTGGAAGGCCGTTCCGATATCGGGCGCACCATCCGGTTTGAGCACTTCGACGAAAACAACCGTCGAAAGCACATCTTCCTGAGCCTGGGCATCGCGGTAGCCGAACATCTTGGACCGATGGAAGGCAGGAGCCCACGCTCGGTCAAGCCACCCCTACCGGAAGCCAGCGGCGGCGACTTGGCGATCAGCCAACGGGACCGGCCGTGCTTGATCTCCTATTTGCCGAGGGCGGCCCAGCGGGAAGGATCTGCGATGGCGCGGACAAGCTCGTCGAGCATTGGTTGAGGATCATCATAAACCTGGGCGCCGGCCTCATTCGAATTTTCCCACCTACCGGTTCTTTGAATATACCAGTGGAAAGGCTGAGGTCTAAATCGAGTTCCGCCATCGATCCGCCAATCCAAATGGAATGGCAAGCGGTCCCCTGGCTTCGGGTTAGAAAGGACCATCATGCACATCGCGCGGAAGCTCCGTTCTGAAGTAGCCCCGAATTCAGCGCTCCAGATCTCGTCTATTTTCCTGCTAGAGCGTGTTCGCATCAAATTGTTCATCATCCAATCGACGCCCATTGATGGTGAACCCGAATCCCCCCTCCGTCGGAATGCATGGGGCAAACCCTTCATCTGCGCAGCAAGCGTTTCCTCAAGGCGAACGAGCGCCCGGGCGAATGGTTCGGTCTGAATAGCAATCCCGGCAGAGATCCAATCCTCCTCTTCAGCGATTCGAATCGCAGCATTTGCCTCCGCTTCTGCATGCGCCACTCGAGCTGCTCCGAAATCGACCGCGGACCCAGTCTGGGGACGTGGATCGGCTGTGAGGCCAAACCGATCCATCATCTCAAGGAACGCCGCTGCGCCGGCTGGAACGATCGATTCCGTCGAGCAGGCGGCAAGCAGTGCACGGGCTGGCAAAGCCAGCGGGCCCTCGACGAGCGGATGATACTTCCAGTGAAAACGTTCATTTTTGGGGCGCCCTGTCTCTAGTAAATATCCAAGGAGCCACGCTAAGCCAACGCAGTCGAAGGATGGCCCGATCTCCCCTTCCCCGTAAGACGCAGCGGGAAGCGCCGCGAATCGGTTGACCGCAGGCCGAGCAGGATCGGTTACACGCTCGCCCGCTGGGTCGTAAAGTAGGCCAAAATCGATGAGCACCGGCTGCGGCGGGTCAGAATCCTCAAATATCAGAACATTGGCGGGCTTGATGTCCCGATGCACAAATCCCCGCGCGTGGACCTCCGTTAAACCCTCAGCCAGGCAGCGAACGATGCGAATTGCCTCTCGGTAACGATCCGGACCTCCACCGTCCCGCCGGAGATCCTTCACCCATTTATTCAACGGTCTTCCCAAAGGAGTCACATAACCGAGACTCCCTGGTTCTTCGCATGAATCGAGAAGCCGAACGATGGCGGGTTGGTGAATCTGCCGAAGCAAACCAATCTCTGTGGCGAAGCGAACCGATGCTGCGTGGTCTAAGTCGGTCACTACCTTGAGCGCCGCGTGACGCCCATCAGTCTTGTGCACGACGCGAGCCACCCGACCCTGGCCGCCCTCCCCTAGGTCACAGCGAAATTCCCAATTGGCCGAGAAGTAAGCAGGGAACCATCCGGGATTACTCATGGCGAAGCTGGATTAACTCATCTTGCGCCAGAGAGATTCAAGACACCACGAAAAAAGGCCTACTTCCCGAAGGAGGCTGGCCGCTTAAAATCGGCCGACGAGGTGAGGATTACCCGGCCGAGACCAGCAGCTGCCTCCTCTGCGCGGCAAAACCGAAAAGGGCGACCCTCTGCTACCTCGAATGTGAACGGAGTCTTGATCTGTCCATCATTCGCCCTGATTCGGCCAACGATGGCATAGATGCCCTCTCGTATCGCGTGCCGGAGGAACCACTCGGGAGGTGGCATCCCTTTGATCACCGCGATCTCGTCCAAGGCCTTCGCGAGCGCTGGCGACCGCAGGCTGGTCACGGCGCCCATCAGGGCTTTCGCCTGAAAAACCGGGATTTCCCAGGCGGTGTCGCGATCATGGTGGATTGTGTGGCGGGTGATACAGAACTCCTGCGGAGTCGGGGAAGGCCACTTATCTCGAATCTCTTGTTGGGCCTGAGTGCATAGGTCGGTTGCGTGGTTGCGGGATCTGGTTATGGTTTAGTCCCCAAGCCCCCTTTTAACCATGGCCAAAAAATCCTCCGCTGCCTTCGATCGTCATCGGGTGGTTTCACGTCCGGACTGGCTGGCCGCGCGCACGCGGCTTCTGAAGAAGGAAAAGTCATTCTCCCATGCCCGGGAGAGGCTCGCCGCCGAGCGGCGGGCGCTGCCCTGGGTCAGAGTTGACCGAGAATACACGTTCGAGGGACCGAAGGGGACCGAATCCCTGGCGGACCTTTTTGGCGGCAAGAGCCAGCTCGTCGTCTACCATTTCATGTTCGATCCGGCGGAGAAGAAAGGCTGCGCCCACTGCTCCTTCTGGGCCGACAACTTCAATCCCATAATTGTCCACTTGAACCAACGCGACGTGACGATGTTGGCAATCTCCCGAGCCCCACTCAAAAAGCTTGAGGCCTTCAAGAAGCGGATGGGCTGGACCTTCAAGTGGGTCTCATCCGGCAAATCCGACTTCAACTACGATTTCAACGTCTCTTTCACGCCCGACGAGGTTCGAAAGGACGCCGGTTTCTACAACTACCGGAAGGGTCCGGTCTGGTGTGAAGATCGCGAGGGCATCAGCGTGTTCTACCGCAACCGCGAGGGC
>CAZJNA010000133.1:0-7333 GCA_964547325.1 uncultured Opitutaceae bacterium
CGCTGGGTCCGGTCGAGGGCGTACTCCTCCATCGCGCCGGACGCGGAGAAGAGAAAGAGGAGGAGGACGGCGTCGCCCCAGGCGCCGATCGCGACGGCGCCCGCGGCGACCGCGATCATCAGGAAGTGGATGTCGATCTCGCCTTTCCGGAGATTCGCGACCGTGTCGATCGCAGCGTCCCAGCCGCCGGCCACGAGCCCCGCGAGAAGAAGGAGACGGGATGCGGCGGGAATCCCCGGGAAAAAGCGCCAGGCGAGCGCCCCGGCGATCCCCGCCGCACCGCAAGCTCCCGCGAGGGCGGCCAGTTTCCGCCATTCCTGATCCTCCTTCGAAGGCTCAGCCTTGATCTCCGGCCATTCCATCTCCCGCCAGAGCCACATTTTTTCGGCCGTCTCGCAGGAGTCGCGCCCGAGCACCAGCGCCTGCCCGTCCTTGCGCAGCGAAAACCCGGCCGGGGCGCCGCCTGCGCCCGATTCCGCAAGCCGGGTCTCGATGGCGCCGATCGTCTCGGCCAGCCTCGCCTCGAATGCCTCGAGGTCGATCCGCCCGACGGTCGCGACGGACACGCGGTGCGCCGCCGGGTCCAGTCGAACGGCGCTGACCCCGGGCTGCGTGCGAAGGAACCGGGCCAATTCGTCGACCCAGTTGTCGGCATTGCCGGGCGTGGCGATCATCTCTTAGGCTAACATGCTCCAATCATGATCGGTCTCAACGACGAACTTGCCTCCGCGCCAGCGCAGCCCTCCCGCCTGCCCGAACTCGTCGCCGGAATCTTTGCCGCCGAAGGCTGGCTCCAGGCGAGGCTCGATCTGGAGCATCGGCCCGGGCAGGAGCAGATGGCGCGGGCCGTTGCGGCCGCGCTCGGCGAGGATTCGGCGCTGCTCTTCGAGGCGGGAACGGGGGTCGGCAAGTCGGTCGCCTACCTCGTGCCCGGCATCATTCATGCGGTCGACACGCAGCGCCCGCTGATCGTTTCCACCCACACGATCTCGCTTCAGGAGCAGATCGAGACGGGCGACCTGCCGCTGTGCCGGCGGCTCTTCGCGGCCGAGCCGGCGCTCTCGGCCTATCAGGGTTTCAAATCAACTGTCCTCGTCGGCAAATCCAACTATCTCTGCACGACGCGCCTTGCGCGGGCCCTGGAGGACCGGGCGAGCCTCTTTGCCGAGGACGATTACTCGGAGCTTCAACGGATAGCGACCTGGGCCGAGGCGAGTCCCAGCGGGCTTCGCCATGATCTGAGCCCCGCGCCGCGGGCCGAGGTCTGGGACGCGGTCAACGCGGACTCCTCCGCCTGCTCGCGCAAGTATTGCGATTGCGAGCGGTGCTTTTACCAGCGGGCCCGCGCCCGGCTGAGGTCCGCCCAGGTCATCATCGTCAACCATGCGCTCCTTTTCGCACTCATCCGGTCCGGCGGCGCCCGTGCGCAGGGCTCCGCCTCCGAGGCGCGGGGCGTCCTCTTTCCCGACGATTTCGTCGTCCTCGATGAGGCGCACACGGTGCCGGAGGTCGCGACCGCGCATTTCGGGCTGTCGCTCGGCAGCCACGGGCTGGAGCGGGCGTTGAAGCACCTTTACAACCCGCGCACCCGGCGCGGTCTTCTCGTCAGGCTCCGCGGCGCCAGGCCGGGGCCCTTCGTGGAGGCGGCGCTGAACGCGGCGCGCTCGTTTTTCGCCGACGTGGATGCGACGCTGCTCGCCGCCCGTCCCCTCGTCCGGCTCCGCGAGGCGCGTGCGCCCCAGCCGGCCCTGGACGCCGCGCTCGATGCCCTGCAGCGGCTGGTCGGAGGCATGGCCGACCAATTGGACGACGGACGGGAGCGGGATGAACTTCTCGAGGAGCGGGACCGGCTCCAGGCTTTCCGAGCGACGGTTGGCGAGTGGCTGTCGCTGGCGGATGCCGGCCACGTCTACTGGGCCGAGCGCGGGGGGCGCCAGGGGACGATCGTGATCCTGCGCAGCGCCCCGATCGACGTGGCTCCCGTCCTCAGGCGGAGCCTCTTCGGCTGCAATTCGAGCGTGATAGCGACCAGCGCGACCCTGGCGCTCGCCGGGGAGATCGGCCCCTTCGCCGCGAAGATCGGGGCGGAGGGGGCCCGCTCGGCGATTTCGCCCTCCCCCTTCGACTACGAAAGCCAGATGCGGATCTATGTCGCCGCGGACATGCCCCTGCCGTCCGCGGACCAGGCGCGGCTGGCGCTCGACGCGCTCGCCGACTACATCGGCTTTTGCACGCTGAGGGTACGGGGCGGATCGCTTGTCCTCTTCACGAGCCACGGCGACCTCCGCGCCGTCGCGGCGGCGCTCGAGCCCGCCTACAGGGACGCGGGGAGGCCGCTCCTCATCCAGGGCGATTCGGCTTCGAGGACGGAGCTCGCGCGGCGAATGCGCTCGCTCGGCAACGCCGTGCTCTTTGGCACCGACAGCTTCTGGACGGGCGTGGACGTTCCGGGCGATGCGCTGGCGCAGGTGATCATCACGCGCCTGCCTTTCGATCCGCCGACCCATCCCGTGAGCGAGGCCCGGGCGGAGCGGATTCGCGAGCAGGGAGGCAATCCCTTCAGCGAGCTGACGCTTCCCGACGCCCTGATCAAGTTTCGGCAGGGCATCGGACGGCTGATACGCAAGCGATCGGACCGCGGACTCGTCACGATCCTCGACGCGCGCGTCCTCGCGAAGGCGTACGGGCGCGTGTTTCTCGAATGCCTGCCGCGGCAGGAATTCGCGCGGCTCACCCGCGAAACCAGGGAGAACGAATTCCGGCCTTTTTCCTAATACGCAATTGGTTCTTGCGGCCGGCAGCCGCGGCCGATTCGTTGCACCTCCTCATGAGCACACCCGCCCCCGCCGAACAAGCCGTCCTCAAGACCTCCTATGGGGAGATCACGATCGCATTCTGGTCCGACGTCGCCCCCAAGACCGTCGAGAACTTCAAGAAGCTTGCGCGCGAGGGCTTCTACGACGGGACCGCGTTTCACCGGATCATCAAGGGTTTCATGGTCCAGGGGGGCTGCCCGAACACCAAGGAGGGCGCCTCCGGAATTCCCGGCACGGGCGATCCTGGCTATAAGCTTAAGGCGGAGTTCAATCCGAAGTCGCATGTCCGCGGCGTCATATCCATGGCGCGCTCGGGGCATCCCGATTCCGCCGGCTGCCAGTTCTTCATCTGTCACGGCGACGCCCGGTTTCTCGACCGGCAGTACACGGCCTTCGGCGAGCTCGTCGGCGGCGACGACGTCCTCGAGCGGATCGCCAACGTTCCGACGAAGCAGAGCGGCGGCGAAAAGAGCGTTCCCATCGAGCGCGTGGCGCTCGAAAGCGTCAGGATCGTGCCCGGGAAGAAATAGCCTGCTAGGTCGCGGCCATGGCCAGGCCGGCCAGCCTTCCCGTCGTCCAGGCGGACTGCAGGTTGAAGCCGCCGGTGACCCCGTCGATATCGAGCACTTCGCCGGCCAGATGGAGCCCGGGCGAGCGCCGGCTTTCCATCGTGCGAAAGTCCACTTCTTCCAGGCGCACGCCGCCGCAGGTCACGAACTCCTCCTTGTTGAGGCTCTTTCCCGCGACCGCGAATTCCCCGGCGGCGACCTGCGAGGCGAGTGCCTGGAGTGCGGCGTTGGACACGGAAGTCCAGACGGTCCCGGGCGCGATGCCGGCCGCCCCCACGAGCCGCTCCCAGAGGCGCGCCGGAATGGAAAGCGGATTCGAGGTCGAGATCTGCCGGCGCGGATGGCGCGCTCGTTCGGCGGAAAGCTGGGCCTGGACCTGGGCGGGGGTCGCGTTGCCCCGCCAGTTGATCTCCACGGTGAAGCGATACTCGCAGGCCGCCATCTCCCGCGCCGCCCACGCGGACAGCTTCAGGATGGCCGGCCCGCTGAGCCCCCAATGGGTCACGAGCGCCGGCCCCCGCGCGGAGAGCCGCGAGCCGGCGAGACGGGCGGTCGCATCGGCCACGGAGATTCCCTCGAGGCCCTTGAGGCGTGTGTCGTCGATATGGAAGGTGAAAAGAGATGGCACGGGCGGCTCTATCGTGTGGCCCAGGCTTTTCGCGATCGCCAATCCCGCGGACGCCTTTCCGCCGCCCGTCGCGAGGAGGAGCCGGTCGCATTCAAGGATTTCCCCGCCCGCCAGGTGAACGCGGTAGCCGGGCCCGATCCGCTCCGCCGCCTTGACGCCCGTGCCCGTGCGCAGCTGCACGCCGGCCCGCGCGGCTGCGCCGGTCAGGCAATTTATGACGGTGGAAGACTCGTCGGTGACCGGAAATATCCGGCCGTCGGCCTCCGTCTTCAATTCGACCCCGCGCGCCGCGAACCAGGCCACGGTGTCCCTCGGCTGCCACTGGTGGAACGGGCCGAGGAGCTCCCGGCCACCCCGCGGATATCCCCTGGCAAGCTCCCGTGGATCGAAGCAGGCGTGAGTGACGTTGCAGCGGCCTCCGCCGGATATCCTGACCTTCGAGAGCGGATGGGCTGTCGCTTCGCAGAGGGTGACCCGCACGGCGGGGTTTGCCTCGGCGCACGTGATCGCCGCGAAGAATCCTGCGGCTCCCCCGCCGGCAATGACACAGGATGCCATGGCTATCCTGGCAGGCTGTTGGGTTCCGCCGCAGTGCCGATAGTCATGGACGGAGCCTGTTTTTCGGCCAAAAGATAGGCAATGCGGGAAAGCCGGATCCTGAACCTGATCGTATCGTGCTCGGAAAACCGCGTCATCGGCAGGGACGGGCGCCTCCCCTGGAGCATCCCCGAGGACTGGAGGTTCTTCCAGGAAAAGACGGCCGGCCAGATCGTGGTGCTTGGCCGGATTTGCTTTGAGAGCTGGCCGGGCGCGGTGCGCGACGGCCGCCGGCCCGTCGTCGTCGCCTCAGGCGCCCACGGGATTCCCGCACCGGTCCCCACGGCTCCCACCCTGCCGGCCGCACTCCGGGCTGCCGAGGCGCTTCGCGGGGAGATCTACATCTGCGGCGGCCAGCGTGTGTACGAGGAATCCATCGTCCTGCCGCGCCCGCTGCGCCTCCACATAACCCTGGTCCACGCGGAAGTTCAGGGCGACAGGTTCTTCCCCGAGTGGCGGGAGCGGCCCTGGGTGGAGGTCGGGAGCCGGGAGAGCTCTGACCAGAATTGGCGCTACACCTTCCTCACACTGGAAAGTCCGGCGCCGCCCGCGGGCTAGCCCGCTGGCGGCGGCCGATGGAGGGCGGCGTGGGCGCGCGCGACCTCCACGTATTTCTCCGCCCAGGGCCGAAGGCCCGACCGTTCCGCGGGCGTGAGCGGGCGGATGAGCTTTGCGGGTGAGCCATAGACCATCGAGCCCGGCGGGCAGGAGAAATGCTGGGGCACGAGCGAATTTGCGCCGACGATCGAGCCGGCGCCGATCGTTGCCCCGTCGAGGATCGTCGCTCCCATGCCGATGAGGCATTCGTCCCCGATCGCGCAGGCGTGGATGATGGCGGCATGCCCGATCGTGCACCAGGCGCCGATCATGGCGGGATATGCATCGGACAGGTGCACGATCGCGTTGTCCTGGATGTTCGTGCCCTCGCCCACCCGGATTTCCTGGATGTCGCCGCGCAGCACCGCGCCATAGAAGACGCTGCTGAGCGGGCCCAGGGCGACATCCCCGTTGATGGTGGCGTTCGGCGCGACAAAGACCGCGCCGGCGAGGTCGGGCGTCCGGCCGAGGTGGCGCAGCAGGCGTTCGGCTAGGGTCATCGAGGGCCGTCAGGGAACCGGCATCGGAGACAGGCTCCAGATGTCCGCGGCGTATTCGCGGATTGTCCTGTCGCTCGAAAACTTGCCCACGCGCGCAGTATTCAGGACGGCCGACTTTCCCCAGGCTGCCGTGTCCCGGAAGGCCGCGTCAACCCGGGCCTGGCATTCGCAATAGGCGCGATAGTCCGCAAGGACGAGAAACGGGTCGCCCCCGTTCAGCAGCGTGCCGTGGAGGAGCCCGAAGGCTCCCTGCTCGCCGGGCGTCCAGTAGTCGCTTCCGAGCCAGTCGACCACGGCGCGCAGCTCCTCGTCCTTGTTGTAGAACTCCCAGGGGCTGTATCCCCGGGCGACGAGCGCCTCGACCTCCTCCACGGTCAGGCCGAAGATGAAGATATTGTCGGCGCCCACCTCGTCGCGGATCTCGACGTTCGCTCCGTCCAGGGTGCCGATCGTCAGGGCTCCGTTGAGGGCCAGCTTCATGTTTCCGGTTCCCGACGCCTCCTTGCCCGCGGTCGATATCTGCTCGGAGAGGTCCGCCGCCGGGATGATCTTTTCGGCGAGCGACACCCGGTAGTTGGGGAGAAAAGCGACCTTGAGGAGCCCGCGCGTCCTCGCATCGGCGTTGATGCGCGCGCCGATCACGTTGATGGCCCGGATGATGTTCTTGGCCAGGTCGTAGCCGGGCGCGGCTTTTGCCGCGAAAATGAACACGCGCGGAACGATGTCCAGCGACGGGTTCTGGAGGAGGCGCCGGTAGAGGGTCAGGATGTGAAGCAGGTTCAGATGCTGGCGCTTGTACTCGTGCAGGCGCTTGATCTGGACGTCGAAGAGGGCGTCGGGGGACACCTCGACGCCGCACTCCGCCTTGATCACGGCGGCGAGGTCGACCTTGTTCGAGCGCTTCACCGCCATGAATTCCGAGCGGAAGGCGGGATCCGCCGCGAATGGCTCGAGGCCCCTGAGAAGGTCGAGATTGCGGACCCAGGCATCGCCTCCGAGGGCCCGGGTCGCGAGGGCCGACAGCCGCGGGTTGCTCTTGTGGAGCCAGCGGCGCGGCGTGATTCCGTTGGTCTTGTTCTGGAATTTTCCCGGGTAGAGGATGTCGAACTCGGGAAACAGGTGCTTTTTGAGCAGCATCGTGTGCAGGGCCGCGACCCCGTTCACCGCGTGCGATCCGACGACCGCAAGGTTCGCCATGCGGACGAACTTGTGGCCGTTCTCCTCGAAGAGGGAGCAGGCCCGCTTCTTCTCGTTGTCGCCGGGCCACCGCGCCTCGCAGGCCTGCATGAGGCGGCCGTTGATGTCGTAGATGATCTGGAGGTGGCGGGGCAGCACCCGCTCGAAGAGGGGAACGCTCCATCTTTCCAGCGCCTCGGGCAGCAGGGTATGGTTCGTATAGCCGAGAGTCCGGGTCACGGTCCCCCAGGCTTCGTCCCAGCCGAGGCCCTGCTCGTCCATCATGATTCGCATGAGCTCGAGAACGGCGACCGCCGGGTGGGTGTCGTTGAGCTGGATAGCGACCTTGTCCGCGAAGTTCCCCCAGCTGTTTCCCGGATTCCGGAAATGGCGGCGGATGATGTCCCGCAGCGAGCAGGCCACGAAGAAGTACTGCTGCACCAGGCGCAG
>CAZJNA010000134.1:0-7178 GCA_964547325.1 uncultured Opitutaceae bacterium
GGCTCCACTTCCCCATGTATCGTTCGTAGGCAGCCCCGTCGTCGAAGCGGATTTGAGTGGTCATTAGCAATAGTCTCGTAGCGTGATCGGCTGGCGTCCCCACGGGTATATGACCCAGCGCCTGAATCCGAGGGTTTTCCGAACAAGGTGAACGCAGCGAGTTAGGCGGGCTGTGTAGAGTCCAATCTGAAAGCGATGCCTCTGGACCTGCAAAAGAAGGCCGATGAGGACGACCGATCACCATTTTCGATTGGTCGGTAGATCTGATTGCTCATGTTGAATAGGGCAGTATGTGGACTAAAGGATGTCATCGATGTGGCGGCCTTAACATTTGCAGGGCTGCGGCGCACCCCTGTGTTATTCTAACGGACCTGTCATCCTCATGAATGTCGCCATGCGCTATTTTTACTTTGGCTAGCCCTGCTTCTGCGGACAGATTTCGCCATCAAGGATCAAGTCATCCCTCGGCTATAATCGTGTGCAACCTCCAATTTCGTAGATGCCGCGGCTCGCGTGCGGCGGTTTTCACCGCAGCCGTGCTGGCCGTCATTTCGGCCGCCCCAGCGGCTGCATATTCTGGCGTCCGCTACTTCCTCTCCGACTCGATCAAGCAATTGTCGGACGATCCAAGGACGCACATCTCCCGTCGCGCGCTGAGCAAAGCCGAGCAGGCGGAGCGCCTGACATTCGTAGTCTCGCTCAAGATGCGTAACTTCGAAAATCTCCAAGCCCGCCTTGCCCTGGGACAAGCAATTTCTCCTGCGGACCTGGAAGCAAACTACCTTCCGCCTGCCTCCGAATACGCCGACCTCCAGGCATGGCTCGTGGCTCAGGGCTTCGTTGTGGCCCTGGAAGACCCGAACCATACCAACATATATGTCAGCGGAACGGTGGCCGAAATCGAGACCTCGCTCGGCATCACCTTTGCGAAGGTGGCGATCCAGGACGGTGAATTCACATCGGCGATCACAGCGCCTGCGCTGCCCGTCGAGTTCTCCAGCGCCGTGCTGGCCATCTCCGGCCTCCAGCCGCATCTCCGCATGCGCTCCCGCGCCGCCATAACGCCTCAGGTAGTGACAGAACCCGATGGCTCGCTGTACATGGTCCCCTCCGATGTCCGCGCCGCTTACAAGACCCCCGCGACGTTGACCGGGTCCGGCCAGACCATCGCGGTTGTATATAACGCGACGGTCCTTTCCTCGGATTTAAGCGCGTTTTACTCCGCCGTCGGAAGCTCGCAAGTGGCAGGCAATGTCACGACGATTCTCGTTGGCGGCGGCCCCGATGGCTCCGGCAAGGCGCTGGATACTGAAGAGGTGACGAGGGAAGTCGAATGGGCTGGCGGGATGGCGCCTGGAGCCAAGGTTCGCCTCTATGCCGTCAATAATCTGGTCTTCAGTTCGTTCCTCGCCGGATGCTCGCAAATTCTGGCCGATGCCGCGGCCAACCACATCACGGTCGTTTCGCTTCTCTTTTTCGACCCTGAGAGCCATTATACGGCGTCGATTGTCCGCAGCAATAGCCAGGTCTTCGCGCAGATGGCAGCGGCAGGCATCACCGTCGTCGCCGGCTCGGGGGACGGCGGATCCAACCCAAATCTGGATGGCACCCAGGGGTTCAGCCCCAGCAATCCGCTGCAGATCGGCTATCCCAGCAGCGACCCGCAGGTAACCGCGATCGGGGGTACCATCATGACCTTCGCCAGCGGCACGTTCGCCAATCTTGGGGAAACCGCCTGGACCCGGTTTCCCGACACCGGGCCAATTCCAGGAGATCAGAGCACCGACCTTGCCTCGGGCGGTGGCATATCTTCATTTTTTGCGCGGCCAGCCTGGCAAACGGATGGCGGGGCCATCTTGACAGGGCCAAATCGCTGCACCCCGGATGTTAGCGTCGTCTGCTCGGAGGTATTTCAATCGACCAACGCCCCGCGTTTTTCCGCCCTGGGTATCGTCAACGGGCAAATCAAGCCTGGCGGCGCTGTCAGCCTCGCCACACCGATCTGGGGTGGAATCGTCGCCCTCCTCAACCAGGCGCGCGCCGATGCCGGATTGAGCCCCATCGGCCTCCTGGGTCCGGCCATCTATCCCCTCCACGGCACGAGTGCCTTCAACGACATAACTTCGGGCACCAATGGAGCCTATTCCGCCGCCATTGGCTATGACCTCGTAACCGGCCTCGGCAGCCCAAATATCGGCGCTCTCGCCGCTGCCGTTGCCGGCGGCGGCATGACCCCGGTCATCACAGAACAACCCCAATCTACCGCTATTGCAGTCGGATCCAGTTTCTCCCTCAGCGTGCCTGCGACCGGCGGGGGCACCCTCACCTATCAGTGGTTTCAAAATGGCTCGGCCATTACAGGAGCAACCAGCCCCACCTATGCGGTTGGGAGCGCCACTTCCGGCAATGCCGGGGCATACACCGTCGTCGTGTCCAACGCCAGAGGAAGTGTGACGAGCAGCGCTGCAACAGTGACGGTCATTGCCGTAACAACGACGGCCCCCGCTTCTTCATCCGGTGGTGGCGGCGGTGGCGCGCCCAGCTATTTTTTCTGCATCGCCTTGGCAGTTCTGCTCGCGATCCGATATTTTGCCTGGTCGCGCCAGGGGTCTCTTCAACGGGCCAGGTCCCAATAGCTAAAAGGCTCAGCTACAGCTGGCGTCCCCACGGGGAAATGACCCGAGGCCTGTCTTCGAGGGATCTCCGAGCTAGGCGAACTGGGTGAACACTGCGAATTAGGCGGGCTGTGTAGAGTTTTGTGTAGAGCAAGTGTTGACGCCCCCCTGCGTATTGCCGTTCAGTTTCAGATTACTCCCCAATCGCCCATTCATTTCCTCGCGGATATCGAACATTGCGAGGCGATGTCTGCTTTTGCTCCAGGCCCTATTTGCGCTTCGCCGATTCGCTGCCGCTGATCATGTCCCAATCCGCCAGCAAGGCCATATTTCTCAGCTACGCGTCGCAAGACGCGGAGGCCGCACGGCGCCTGTGCGAAGCGCTGCGCGCGAACGGCGTCGAGGTTTGGTTCGACGAAGCCGAACTGCGCGGCGGCGAGATCTGGGACTCGAAGATAAAGGACCAAATCCGCGAATGCGCGCTGTTCATGCCTGTCGTGTCGGCGCAGACACAATCGCGCCTTGAAGGCTATTTTCGCCGCGAGTGGCGGTTCGGAGCGCAACGCACGCACGATATGGCGGCGAGCGTGCCGTTCCTTGTGCCGGTGGTCATCGACGACACGTCGGAGCGTGGCGCCGCCGTGCCGGAGGAATTTTTCCGGGCGCACTGGATTCGCCTGTCGCGCGCGCTGCCGACGCCGGAGTTCATCGCGCAAGTCGAACGGCTGCTGGGCGCGGTCCCGCTTTCCGCCTCGCCAGCCGCTCCGATTCAAGCCCTGCGCCCCAAGGCGCGCGCGCCGTGGTGGCCTTGGGCGGCGCTGGCCGTCGTGGCGGCGGGCGCAGCTGCGTTCGTGCTGGCGACAAACCGCCCCGGACCCCCGGTGGTCCCGCTCGCCGCCAACGAAAAATCCATCGCGGTGCTGCCGTTTGAAAACCTGAGCGATGACAAGTCCAACGGCTACTTTGCCGACGGCGTGCATGAGGACATCCTGACCGACCTCGCGAACCTCGGCGGACTGAAGGTCATCTCGCGCACTTCGGTGGTTCAGTATCGCGACACCAAGAAGTCGTTGCCGCAAATCGGCCAGGAACTCGGCGTGGCGTTCGTCCTCGAAGGCAGCGTGCGCCGCGCCGGCAATCAGGTGCGCGTCACCGGCCAGCTCATCAACGCGCGCACCGACGAGCACGTGTGGGCCCAGACGTACGACCAGGCGTTCGAGCTGAAGGACATTTTCGCCGTCCAATCCGCCTTGGCAGGTGAAATAGCCACGGCCCTCAAGGCGGCCATCTCGCCCAAGGAGAAAGCTCTACTCGAAACCCGGCCGACGACGAACCTGGCGGCCTACGATTTCTATCTTCGGGGACGAGATCAATTCCGCGTCGCGGACAATACTCAGGACAGTCTGGCCAAGACGGAACCGCTGTTTGAGAAAGCGGTGGAACTAGATCCGGAATTTGCCCTGGGATGGCTGGGCCTCGCCTTCGTTCACTTTCGGGCCTATGCCACGGTGGACAGTTCGGCCGCCCGGCTCGCGCAGATCAAAACCTGCATCGATACCGCGGTGCGGCTCGCGCCTGAAGAGCCGGCGGTGATTCTCGGGCTCGGCCGCTACTATGTCGTAATAAACGATCTCGGGCAGGCGCGGGCCTGCTACGAGCGCGTCGCCCAAGCCTTTCCCAATAATTCGGACGCGGTCATCGCTCTCAGTTTGCTGGACCGCCGGGAAGGCCGGTGGGCCGAGGCGCTCGCTGGGTTGCGCAAGGCCGTGATCCTCGATCCGCGCTCCCGCTCCACGCGGGAAAGCCTCGTGCAGATCTTGTTCGCGGTGCGGCGCTACGATGAAATGGAACAGCAGATTAAAATCGAGATGGAGCTCGGCGGACCGGAAAATCTGGTGGATCGCCAGAAGACGGCCTTTCTTTCCTATAGTGCGCGCGGTTCGACCGATGCGATGGATGCTCTGGTGGCCAGCGTGTCGCCCGCCGCACGACGCACGGAACCGAACGCCGTCATTGTCTGCGCTCAATGGGCGTTCACCCGAGGCGATGCCGCTGCCGTCATCCAGCTGTGGGAGGAAGCGGGCCCCCATTGGCGTTTCAGTCCGGTGATGGGCCGACTCGACCTGATTTCCGTGGCCGCCTCGTTTCTAAAACTCGGACAGCCCGAGCGGGCTCGGCCACTGCTTGAGCGAAATCGCGACCTGTTGATGGCCCAGCTCGCCACACAACCGGAGAATGTCTACAAGTGGACCGATCTCGCGTTGTCCTATGCGATGCTTGGCAACCAAGCCGCCGCGCGGGAGATTCTGACCAAGGTGCGTGCCCAGATGGAGAAATCAAACTGGAATGGCAGTGACCTCATCCAAATTTACGCATGGATGGGCGAAAAGGAACTCGCCTTGGCCAAACTGGCGGAAGTGATCCGCCTGCCAACCACGCCCGACTTCGAGCGCGAATATTCGCTCCGTCACGCGATTATTTATTGGCCGCTGCAAGGCGACCCGCGCTTTGAGGCGCTGCTCAGCGACCCAAGGAACAACGTGCCGCTGTTCTGATCTATTCGGCGGCGTGCCGAAACGCACCGTTTCTGCAACAGCGCACCGCGAGGCGACCGACAGAATAGGGTGTTCATCCCGAACAGGCCCCCCTTTTTTCGGCCCATTCTAAAAAGGGATCGAAGCCCCTTCGTTCGGCCGGTTCAACGGGCCAGGTCCAAAAATCCTGGTGCTCGAGAGAAAAGTTCTGAAAGATCCGCGCGGGCGAGCAGGGAAGGTAAAGTTCTGAAATTTTGGCAATCCCAGGCCGAGCTTCGATGAAGTAAGTTTTGAGATATTTGGCTCTTTCGGGAGTCGTCCCCCACTCTTAAACGCGCTCGAGTTGCCTTTTTCCAGGCTAAGGCTTGGCGTGGTGTCCGGCCGATGACTCACGTCTTGAAAATCTCCCGGCTCGCGGCCCGGCGCGGCCTGCGCCAGGCCGTGCTGCTCGACGTCCCCGCCCCGACCGTGACGGCAGCCCTGCGCCACCACGGCTACATCCAGATCGATCCGATCAACGTCTGCGGACGGATGCACGATCTGATCCTGCGCAACCGGGTCCAGGGCTATCGGGAGGGCGATCTGACTCGCCACCTCCACGGTCCCGGCGCCGCCTGGGCGGCCGAGGCGCGGATCGCCTTCGAGCACCATTTGCCGTCGACCAACATCCTGGTGGCCTTTTCCCTCGATGCGTGGCCCCACCTTCACGCGGCCGCCCGGGCCCGGACCAAGCGCCCGGGCGCCTGGTCGGGCCGGCTCACGCCGCGGGAAAAGGCGATGGCGGAACGGGTCCTGGCCGCGGTCGGCGAACGAGGGCCCCTGGGGCCGGAGGCCTTGATTGACGGCCAGCGTGGGCGGCAAGTGTGGGGACGCTCCACCCTGGCCAAGACAGTCATGCAGAAACTTTTTTACCATGGCCGGCTCCTGATCTCGCACCGGGTGAACAACCGGCGGATCTACAACCTGCCCGAGCGCGTGCTGCCGGCAGCCGTCTTAGCGCTGCGGGAGCCGAGGCCGGACGAAACCGCCCGCTGGCTCGCGATCCTCAAGCTGCGCCAGCACCGGCTGGTGCGCTTGAAGCGGAGCGAACTGACCGCGGTCGAAGATTTGGTCCAGGCGGTCCAGGTCGAGGACTGTCCGATGCTTTATTGCCTGCGCGAGAATGTCGTTCTCTTTGACGCCGCGCGCCCGAATTCCGAGCAAGATTCGGCTGGGGCGCACCCACTGCTTCTCGCCCCGCTCGATCCCCTCATCTACGATCGGAGGGTTTTGGAAAGCTTGTGGGGCTTCCGCTACACTTGGGAAGTCTATGTCCCGCCGGCCAAGCGGCAGCGGGGCTACTATGCGCTTCCGATCCTGGCCGGTACGGAATTGGTCGGCCACGTCGACCCTAAGGCCGACCGCGAAGCCGGCCGGCTGACGATGATGTCCAAGCGCGTCCGGCGAGGTTACGCGGTGGTGCCGGCGGTCAAGCAATTGGCCGGATTCTTGGGGCTGCGGACCTGAGCCCATTCCGACAGCAGCTCGGCGCCCCGCGGGTTCGGGTTTCTTGGCATGCCAGAAGGACGGTCTTCAGCTTCACGACGGCGACCCCCTCACATCTCGCGCCGATCGACCTTCGGGATCTTCATATCCGGCAATGGCGTACAACCACGGGTCGTGAAGTCTTCGACGTTCTTCAGCACGAAGGTCGGAACATCGGCGGCTTTCTGCGCTTTGACGTGCTGGAAGTCCGCGCCGCTCACGTCGTCGAGGACGAACGCCGGCCGGCGGTCCTCCTGCATGAATCTAACCTCGACGTTGTTCAGCTCGATCCCCTTCGCGTGGCGGATGAAAAACCCATAGGCGGGCAATAGGCCGAACATGGAGGGCTCGGGATAACCTTTTTCTTGCTCGGGGGTGTCGAATGGTTCGCGCGGCGGGACGCGTGTGCGCTTGTCGGGGGAAAAAAAGAACGTATTCACCATATCCGCCGGCTGCTTCGCCACCTGATCCAGCGTCAGGCCGCCGCGACAGAAGATGCGGATGT
>CAZJNA010000135.1:0-7140 GCA_964547325.1 uncultured Opitutaceae bacterium
CCTCCGGCCCGAGCTTGGTGTCGCGCGCGGTGACCTCGAACTCCTGGATGTGGATCGAGGTGAAGATGTCCTCCTTGAGGACCTTCTCGGAGATGAGGATCGCGTCCTCGAAGTTGTAGCCGTTCCAGGGCATGAACGCCACGAGGACGTTGCGGCCGAGGGCCATCTCGCCGCGGTCGGTCGAGGGGCCGTCGGCGATGATCTCGCCGGCCTTGATCTTCTGGCCCCGGCGGACGATCGGCTTCTGGTTGAAGCAGGTGCCGGCATTCGAGCGCATGAACTTGCGCAGCTCGTACACGTAGACGTGGTTCTTCGGGTCGTGGCGCAGGTGGCGGGGCATCTCCCCGTCCTTGGTCACGATGATCCGCTTGGCGTCGACCGATGCGACGATTCCTGCGTCATCGGCGACGACGACGATCTTTGAGTCGCGCGCGACGCGCTCCTCGATCCCGGTGCCCACGAACGGGGCCTCGGCCTGGAGAAGCGGCACGCCCTGGCGCTGCATGTTCGAGCCCATGAGCGCGCGGTTGGCGTCGTCATGCTCGAGGAAGGGGATCATGCCCGCGGCGATCGAGATGACCTGCTTCGGGGAGACGTCCATGTAGTCCACCTCCGAGGCGCTTACCTCGAGGAATTCCCCGTCCTTCCGGACGGTGACCTTGCCCACGAAATGCCCCTTGTCGTCGATCTCGGAGTTTGCCTGCGCGATGACCTTCGCCTCCTCCTGGTCGGCGGTGAGGTAGTCGATCTTGTCCGTGGCGCGGCCGTCCTTGACCGTGCGATAGGGCGTCTCGATGAAGCCGAACTCGTTCACACGGGCATAGGTCGACAGCGAATTGATGAGCCCGATGTTCGGGCCTTCCGGCGTCTCGATCGGGCAGATCCGGCCGTAATGGGACGGGTGCACGTCGCGCACCTCGAAGCCGGCCCGCTCGCGGTTGAGACCGCCCGGCCCGAGGGCCGAGAGGCGGCGCTTGTGCGTCACCTCGGCCAGCGGGTTGATCTGGTCCATGAACTGCGAGAGCTGGCTGCGGGCGAAGAAGTCGCGGATGACCGTCGTCAGCGCCTTCGGGTTGATCAGCTTCTGCGGGGTGATCGAGTCGACGCTCTGGTCGTACATGGTCATGCGCTCGCGGACAAGGCGCTCGGTGCGCGACAGGCCCACCCGGCACTGGTTGGCCAGGAGTTCGCCGACCGTGCGGACGCGGCGGCTGCCGAGGTGATCGATGTCGTCCACGACGCCCTCGCCCTTCTTAAGGCGGACGAGGTACTTGGTCGCGGCGACGATGTCGCCGCTCTCGAGGATGCGCTGTTCCAGCTCGGTCTTGAGGCCGAGCTTCTGGTTGACCTTGTAGCGGCCCACGCGGCCGAGGTCGTAGCGCTTGGGATCGAAGAACAGGCGCTTCAGCAGGGCCTTGGCGTTGGCGGTCGTCGGCGGCTCGCCGGGGCGCAGACGCTTGTAGATCTCCTTCAGGGCCTCCTCCTCGTTGCGGGTGGGGTCCTTCTTGAGGGCGCGGATCAGGGCGCCCTCGTCGAGGGCGGTGTCGATGACGCGGATCGAGGAGATCTCGTGCTTCTCGAACGTGCGCACGATCTGCTTCGTCAGCGGCTCGAAGGCGCGGGCGAGCACGACGCCCTTCTGGGCGTCGATGGCGTCCTCGACGAGGACGAGCGTGCTGACATTGTCCATGTCGAGGGCCTTCGCTACCTTGAGGTCCTTGATCTCGTAGAAGAGGTTCAGGATGTCGACGTCGGCGCTGTATCCGATCGCGCGGAGCAGGGTCGTGATGAGGAACTTGCGGCGGCGGCGGCGGCGGTCGAGATAGACGTAGAGGAGGTCGTTGTTGTCGAACTGGACCTCGAGCCAGGTCCCCCGGTCCGGGATGATGCGGAAGGAATGGAGCAGCTTGCCGTTCGGATGGGGCGTGACCTCGAAGGCGATGCCGGGCGAGCGGTGGAGCTGGGAAACGACGACGCGCTCCGCCCCGTTGATGATGAAGGAGCCGCGCTCCGTCACCATGGGTATCTCGCCCATGTAGATATCCTCATCCTTGATGAAATCCTCCTCGCGCAGCCGCAGCTTCACATAGAGCGGCACCGAATACGTGATGCCCTCGCGGATGCACTCGATCTCGGAGTTCTTCGCGTTACCGAGCGTGTAGGAGACGTACTCGAGCGTCAGCCGCTCGTCGTAGGACTGGATCGGGAACACCTCGCGGAACACGGCCTCGAGGCCCTGGGGCTTGCGCTGCTTCTCGGGCACGCCCTTCTGCAGGAAATCCAGATAGGAGTTGATCTGGATCTCGATGAGATTCGGCGGCTGGATGACTTCGCGGAGCCTGCCGAAATTGATGCGTTCGGTGTTATTGCGATCGGCCATGGGAGTGGAACGGGCGGTGTCGGGAGCTGGAAAGGAGGCGCGCGGCGCTCAGCGGGTGCGAAGCGCAAACGGACGGGAAAATGAAAAAAACGGAAAAGACAGGCCGCCGGGGATGGCGGCCTGTCCGCAAAGAACAGGGACGGTGGGCAAGCGGTTAACCAATCGGGTTACTTGAGCTCCACCTTCGCCCCGGCGGCTTCGAGCTTCTTCTTGATCTCCTCGGCCTCGGCCTTGGAAACGCCTTCCTTGACCGGCTTCGGCGCGCCCTCGACGAGGTCCTTGGCCTCCTTGAGGCCGAGACCGGTGATCGCGCGCACTTCCTTGATGGCGCCGATCTTGTTCTCGCCGCTCGCCACGAGGACGACGGTGAATTCCGTCTTCTCCTCGGCGGCGGCCGCGGGGGCGGCTGCGACGGGAGCGGCTGCGGCTGCGACGGGGGCGGCTGCGGACACGCCCCACTTGGCCTCGAGGTCCTTGACCAGACCCGAGATTTCGAGAACGGACTGGCTGGAGAGCCAATCGATGACTTGATCCTTGGTGATGTTGCTCATGGCTGCTTTTCCTGCCGCCCGCTAGCGGCCCCGACCGGGGCGCGTTTAAGAGACGTGTCTCCTAGCAGGCTGCTGTTATGGTTGATCTGAAATGGGTTTCGGACTTGTTGCGGATGGAGCCCTCCGGCTCCGCTCAGGACTGCGCTCCGGCCCTTGCCTTCGCCTGAAGCACGTTCACCAGGCCCTGGGGCGTCGCGTTGATGACCCGGACGAAGAGTCCGGCCGGCTGGTTGAGGAGGCCGAGGAACTGGCTGCGGAGCACCTCCAGGGAAGGCATGTCGGCAAGCTGCGCCACCTGCTGCGAGGTGATCAGCTTCCTGCTGAGGACGCCGGCCTTGACCTCGACCTTCTGCTTGTCCTTGAAAAACTGCTTCAGGATCTTGGCGACGCCCGCGGCGTTCTTGCCGCCGACGACGACCGCCGTCGGCCCGGTCAGCGCGGTGTCGAGGTCGGGCAGGCCGAGGGCCTTGGCCGCGACCCGCAGCGAGCTGTTCTTCACCACGTGGAACTCGGCCTTCTCGGCCGCGAGCTTTCCACGCAGATCGGCGACGTCGGCAACGGTCGTGCCGGTGAAGTTGGCCAGGATGAGGTAGTCGGATTTCTTGAGATAGCTGTCTATCTCGGCGATAAGGTATTGTTTTTCGGCTCTCATGGGTCGGGGCGTCCGGTTAGTATTTGCTGTATTCGGTCGCGGCGACGCGGACGGCCGGACTCTGGGAGGAGGACAGCGCGACGGTCTTGATGTAGTGGCCCTTGAATGAGGCGGGCTTCGCCTTGCCGATGGCGTCCAGGACGGCCTGGACGTTCTCCAGAATCTGCGCCGCGGTGAACGAGCGCTTGCCGATTCCGACCCCGATGTTGCCGGTTTTGTCCATCTTGAACTCCACGCGGCCCGCCTTGACCGCCTTGATGCCGGCGACGATGTCGTCGGTCACGGTGCCGCTTTTGGGATTGGGCATCAGCCCCTTCGGGCCGAGAACCCGGGCGATCGTGCGCACGGTCTTCATCGCCTCGGTCGTCGCGATGGCGACGTCAAAATCGAGCCAGCCCTCGTTGATCTTGGCCATGACGTCCTGAAGCCCGGCATGGTCGGCGCCCGCATCGAGCGCCGCCTGCGGATTGTCGGTGAAGACGAGGACCCGGACCTTCTTTCCGGAGCCGTTCGGCAGCGGGGTCGTTCCGCGGATCATCTGGTCTCCGGCGGTGGGATCGACTCCCAGCCGGAGGGCCAGTTCGACGGTCTCGTCGAACTTTGCACGGGGAAACTTCGAGAGGACCTCGACGGCCTCCTTGAGCGCATAGTCCTTGGCCAGGTCGGCCGACTCGAGAGCGCTGCGATAACGTTTGCTGTGTTTTTCCATGTTTACTCCTTGCGGTGCGAACGGCCGTGTGGGCCTCCCGCGGCGAGTGTTATTTTCGTGGGTGAATCAATCGACGACCTCGATGCCCATGTTGCGGGCGGTGCCCGCAATGATGCGGACGCCGGCCTCGTCGCTCTTTGCGTTGAGGTCCTTCTGCTTCAGGCGGTAAATCTCGAGGAGCTGCTGGCGGGTCACCTTGCCGACCTTGTCCTGGTTCGGCCGGGCCGATCCGCTGGCGATGTTGGCGGCCTTCTTGAGAAGGACGGACGCCGGAGGCGACTTGAGTATGAAGGTGAAGCTCTTGTCCGAAAAGACGGTGATGATGACCGGCAGGATCATGCCGTTCTGGTCCTTCGTCTTGGCGTTGAATTCCTTGCAGAACGCCATGATGTTGACGCCCTGCGCTCCGAGCGCGGGACCGACCGGGGGAGCGGGATTGGCCGCGCCAGCGGGAAGCTGGAGGCGGATGTAGCCTTGGATCTTTTTGGCCATGGAAAGGAAAGTTTGGTTTCTGGGAGCTACTCGGTCGAACGCTGCACCTGCCAGTATTCGAGCTCGACGGGAGTGAACCGCCCGAAGATGGAAACGGAGACCCGCAGCTTGCCCCGCTCGGGATCGATCTCGTCGATCCGGCCGGTCAAGTTGGCGAAGGGTCCGTCGTTGATCTTGACCTCTTCTCCGGCCGCATACTGCACCTTCGGCACTTCCTTGCCGTTGGCGGCCTCGATCCGGGCCCGGATCTCGTCGATCTCGGACTGGCGAAGCGGGGCGGGGTGCTCGCCGCCGACGAAACCTATCACGCCGGCGACTTCCTTGACGAAATACCAGGGCTTGTTGATGAGCTTCCCCTCCTCGTCGAAGAGGCGCATCTGGATGAAGACGTATCCCGGATAGAGCTTCCGGACCTTCGTGGACTTCTTGCCGTTCTTCACCTCGGAGACGACTTCGGTGGGCAGCAGGACCTCGAAGATCGCGTCATCGAGTTCCTCCGCGGTCCGGAACCTCTCGATGTACTGCTTCACCTTGTTCTCCTGGCCGGAGAGCGTGTGAAGGGCGAACCACTGGGTTCCGGGCGATGCTGAGATTTGGGCGGACATGGCGGACGTTGGGTTTAGCTTGCCCAGGAGGTGAACAGGTCGACGACCTGAAGGAGCGAAAAATCGCTGATGCTCGTGAACAGCCCCAGGAGAACCACCGCCAGAATAACCACGATCGTCGAGTCGCGCAACTCCGTCCGGGTCGGCCAGGTCGCCTTCTGGAGCTCGCCCACCATCTCCCCTACGAAGATGCGCGTGCTGCGGAATGGATTTTTCATGGATTTTTTGAAGGTGGCAGGGGCGGAGGGACTCGAACCCCCAACCGACGGTTTTGGAGACCGCTACTCTACCAATTGAGCTACACCCCTAAGGCGTGTTATTGTAGGCGAAGCACCGGGGCTGCGACACCCCGGCGGATCGATTTAAACAATTATACGGGAAGGTTTTACTCCGTGATCTCCGTGATGCGCCCGGCACCGATGGTCCGGCCGCCCTCGCGGATGGCGAAGCGCTGCGCCTTCTCCATGGCGATCGGAGCGATCAGCTCGACGTCGACGCTGATGTTGTCGCCCGGCATGATCATTTCGACACCCTTCGGAAGGTGCACGACCCCCGTGACGTCGGTGGTGCGGAAGTAGAATTGCGGGCGGTAGCCGTCGAAGAAGGGCGTGTGCCGGCCACCCTCGTCCTTGGAGAGGACGTAGATCTCGGCCTTGGCCTTCTTGTGCGGGTTGATGGACTTCGGGGCGGCCAGGACCTGGCCGCGCTCGATGCCCTCCTTTTCGATGCCGCGCAGCAGCACGCCGACGTTGTCGCCGGCCTGCCCCTGGTCGAGCAGCTTGCGGAACATCTCGATGCCGGTCACGACCGTCGAGCTCGTGTCCTTCAGGCCGACGATTTCCACGGTCTCGTTGATCTTGACGATGCCGCGCTCGATGCGCCCGGTGGCGACGGTGCCGCGCCCGGTGATGGAGAAGACGTCCTCGACGGACATCAGGAAGGGTTTGTCGACTTCGCGCACGGGCTCGGCGATCTCGCTGTCAACCGCCTCGAGCAGGTCTCCGATGGCCTTGATGCCCTCCGGTTTGCCCTCGAGGGCCGCGGTGGCGGAACCCCGGATGATCTTGGCGCTCTTGCCGTCAAACTTGTACTTGGTCAGAAGATCGCGGATCTCCTCCTCGACGAGATCGAGCAGCTCCTTGTCATCGATCAGGTCGACCTTGTTCAGGAACACGACGATCTTGGGAACGCCGACCTGGTAGGCGAGGAGGATGTGCTCCCGGGTCTGGGGCATCGGGCCGTCCGCAGCGGACACGACCAGGATGGCGCCGTCCATCTGGGCAGCGCCGGTGATCATGTTCTTCACGAAGTCGGCGTGTCCGGGGCAGTCGACGTGCGCGTAGTGGCGCTTGTCCGACTCATACTCCACGTGGGCGACGGAGATGGTGACGATCTTCGAGGCGTCGCGCACGGTTCCGCCCTTCGCGATGTCCGCGTAGGATTTGACCTCGGCCAAGCCCTTTTTTGCCTGCACCGCGAGGATGGCGGTCGTCAGGGTCGTTTTACCGTGGTCAACATGGCCGATCGTGCCGACGTTCACATGCGGTTTCTTGCGTTCGAATGTACCTTTAGCCATAGAGGGTGGAGACAGTGGTTTGAGTTGGGTGGAAGGTGTGTGGGTCGCCGCCTGTATTTAACGTCGGAGTAGCAGCCGACGCGTTTTCTGACCTGGAGCCCAGAACCGGATTCGAACCGGCGACCTCGTCCTTACCAAGGACGTGCTCTGCCAACTGAGCTATCTGGGCAGACCA
>CAZJNA010000136.1:0-6908 GCA_964547325.1 uncultured Opitutaceae bacterium
TCCGGTCGGGCTTCTAGGCGTCGGGCCGGCCGATGTAGACCAGGAGATCGCTCTTTGCGATCGAGGTGTAGGGCTGGTGGGCGATGACGACGTAGGTCTTCCCGTGGATCAGGGGCTCCATGCTCCGGGTCCCGGAGGTGATGATCAGTCGGCCTCCGATGCTCTTTGCGAAGAGGTTCGCCGCGAGGAGCGCCTCGCTCTGGCTGGCGAACTGGGACTTGACGGGCTGGGAGGCCCGGGCGGGCAGCGAAAGGGCTCCGAGAGCGAGGAGGAGGAGGCCGGCGCGGGCGAGGATCGATTTCACACGTCCAGCGTACCGCCGGGCGCGTTTTCAACCTATCGGGCCCCCTACGCGTTCAGGCCTCGTAAAATGCGCTGGGTATTTCTACCCACGCTATTACTGTGGGCGGCGCACCATGATCCATGTGCTCTATGCGGAGGACGATGCGCTGATCTCGGCCCTCGTCGGGGCGTGCTTCGCACGGCCGGGAACGGCGGCAACCCTGGAGGTCGTGCCGACCGGCCGCGCCTGCCTGGATCGGATGGCGCGCGGGGGGATAGACGTCCTCCTTCTCGATCTCGAATTGCCGGACACGAACGGTCTTCGGATCCTGGGCGAACTCGCCCTTCGGGGAGATCCGACTCCGGTCATCATGGTCAGCGGCCGGGGACAGACCGAGCTCGCCGTGAAAGCGCTCAGGGCCGGGGCCGTGGACTGCGTGGACAAGGGTTCGCCGCAGTTCAGGCAGATCGTCGACATCGTTTCCCGAGCCCACAAGGCCGCCTCGGCGACGAGGGTCCGCCCTTCCGAGCGAACCGAAAAATACCGGATCTGCCTCGTTGAGGCGGGGAGCGACGCCCGCGCGGCGATCGAGGCTTTTTTTGCGAGCAGCGCCCCGCAATTCCATCTCGCGACGTGCGCCGAGCCCGAGGTGCTCGACGGCCTGATCACGATCGGAGCGGCTCCCGAGGCCGTTCTGATCGGGAGCCTGCCGGGGGGGACAAGCCCGATCGACGTTCTGCGGAAGCTGCGCTCCCAGATGGCGGATCTGCCCGTGATCGTGCTGACTGCGCACAACGATGCGGACCAGGCGGTCGCGGCGTTCATGCTCGGCGCCCAGGACTACATCCAGAAGGCGGGGGACTATCTTTCCCAGATCGTCTTCTCGCTGGGCCACGCGCTCCGCCGCGCGGAACTGGCGCGCCGCAATCTCGAACTGAGCCGGGAACTGGAGGCGGTGAACCGGTCGCTTGAGGCCCAGGTGGAGACGCGGACCCGCGAACTGCACGCGCTTTCCATGAGGCTCCTCCGCGTGCAGGAGAACGAGCGGCGGGAGGTGGCCCGCGAACTCCACGACCAGATCGGCCAGATGCTGACCGGCCTCAAATTGCAGCTCGAGGCTATCGCGGCGGGGGCGCCCGAGGGGCTGAGGGCGAAGCTGGGCGAGACCCTTTTGCTGGCGAAGGAACTCCTCAGCCGCACGCGGGAACTCACGCTGCAGCTGCGCCCGCGCCTCCTGGACGACCTGGGCCTCCAGCCGGCGCTCGAGTGGCACCTGGAGCTCTTCCAGCGCCAGACGGGAATCGCCGTCGCCAAGGAATTCTCGCTGCCGGCGGGCCGGCTGGCCGGTGAGCTCGAGACCACGATCTTCCGCGTCGTCCAGGAGGCACTGACGAATGTCGCCCGGCACTCGGGCAGCGCCTTGGCCCACGTGACCGTGATGGGGGATGGAGTCAGCGTCCTCGTCGAAGTTGCGGACCGGGGGCGCGGATTCGACCTTGAGAAGGTGCGTGCGACGAGCGATTCGTTCGGCCTGGCGGGCATGGCCGAGCGGGTGCAGCTCGCCGGTGGGAAGATCGAGACCTTCTCGGCGCCCGGGAAGGGGACCCGGATCCACGCGTCGTTCCCGCTGGCCCTTGCGGAGTAGCAGCCATGCCCACGATCATAATCGCCGATGACCATGAGGTCGTGCGCCGGGGGATCAGAAGCCTCCTGGAGGCCGACCGGACCTGCCGGGTGGTCGCGGAGGCGGCGGACGGCCTCGCCGCCGCGCAGGCGGCCGCGAAGCTGAAGCCGGACCTTCTCTTCCTCGACCTGAACATGCCCCGGCTGCACGGGCTCGAGGTGCTGAAGCAGGTACGGGTGTCCAGCCCCCGGACCAAGGTCATCATCCTGTCGATGCACAACGACGAGCCGTACGTCATCGAGGCGCTGCGCGCCGGGGCGTCGGCCTACCTCCTCAAGGGCTCGGAATCGCAGGAGATCGGCGCAGCGATGAAGGAGGTGCTCGCGGACCGACGCTACCTGAGCGCCCCGCTCTCGGAATGGGCGATCACGGCCCTCACGAGCAAGGGAGCGGACGGCGCGGATCCGGTCGCCGCGCTGACGAGCCGCGAGCGCGAGGTGCTGCAGCTGGCGGCGGAGGGATTCGGCACGGCCGAGATCGCGGAGAAGCTTTTCATAAGCCCGCGGACCTGCGAGACCCACCGGGCAAACCTCATGCGCAAGCTCGGGCTCCAGACGCAGACCGATCTCGTCCGATTTGCGATTCGCAAGGGTTTGATCCAGGCTTAATTAAGATTGGGTAATAGACTTTTAAATCCCGTGCTTGCAATGCATTGCGCGGCGTCAATAACTGCGCGACGTCCGGAGCACGGTTGGTGCTACACACCGCCCTTAACGGACACGTATCCATGAAGACTTTCGAGGAAAAATATTGCGAGGCGAACCGTTGCAGCCCCGATGAATTCCAGCGGAAAATATTCTGGAAGTGCCTGCATCGCCATGCGCTCCCGTTTGTGCCTTTTATCCTCCTGTTCAACCCGCAGTACTTCGCCGCTGATTTTGAGCTGATCCGGGAAGTCCGCAGGGCGGTGAAGATGAATCAGGTCTGGGAGGAGGTCCGGGAATACTTTCTGAGCCCCAAGCATTATGGGTGGTTCAGGCGGAAGGCGAATATCCGGCTCTCGGCCCGCCGGCTGATAAGCCTTGCCCGCGAGTATTTGCCGATGACGGGATCGCCGCCGAAGCCGCCCATGGAGCGGCTGCCGCCCCTGCCGCCGACCGCGACGTATTCGCTGCTGGAAAGCTAGAAATAAAAAGCGGAAAGCGGGTGGTGCGTCAGTTTTCCGGGAGCGTGCTCCCCATCGTCGGGTGCCTCCAATACCCGGACCGACGCCAAGTCCGGCCGCCAAGATCCGCCGGCCAGTTGCCGGCCGGATGGCGGCCCCGAGGCGTCGGATGGGGAGGCAACTCCTCTGGAGGAGCACGCTCCCGGAAAACTGAGGCATCACCGGAAAGCGGAAATCGGAAAGCGGGGAAACCGAAGCGGGGCAGGCAAAGCGGAAGGCGGAAAGCGGAAAGCGGGGAAACCGAAGCGGGGCAGGCAAAGCGGAAAGCGGAAATCGGAAAGCGGGGAAACCCGGGGCAGGCAAAGCGGAAAGGGGGGCGGTGGCGCGGGTTGCTATGATAGGGGCATGGCAACTCTTGACCCCGTCGTCGGCCCAGGCAAAATCGCCTCCATGATTAGGAGGCTCATTGGCGGTGCTATGCGCAGCTCGATTGAGGAGCTGGTTAGGCCGTTATTCGTGGAAATGAGGGACCAGCTCAAGCGTTTGGAGGAGGGCCAGACGGGACTGCGCGCCGACCTCGACTCACTGAAAATTCATGTCGACGACATGGGTCACCGCCTCGACGCGCGCCTCGATGCGGTTGCCGGTAGCCTTGGAGCCCGCATCGATGGGTTGGACGGGCGCGTTGACGAAATGGCCGTCAGCCTCGGCAATCGCATCGATGCGGTTGCGGTTAGTCTTGGGGCGCGCATCGATGGGTTGGACGGGCGCATTGACGAAATGGCCGTCAGCCTCGGCAATCGCATCGATGCGGTTGCCGGTAGTCTTGGTGCGCGCATCGACGGGTTGGATGGGCGGATCGATGGGATGGGCGACCGGCTGGACAAGAGGATTGACAGTCTGGGTGACCGCCTGGACAAGCGCATTGACGGCCTGGGTGGACAGCTGGCGGAACTTTCCACCCAACAGGGACGGATCGTCGAGGAGGTCGCCGGGCTCAAGGGCGAGGTTGCGGGAATGAAAGTGGAAGTCGCCGGTCTCAAGCGCGACCGCGAGTCCGGCGATGATCTTGTGCGCCGGGTGACCCGGATTGAAGACCGTCTTTTTGCGCGCGCCAGCTGATCATGGCTGTGCGCCCGGTTTCCCTCGATTTTAGAAACGTCAACTCTCTCTGGGGCAGCGTTCTCGCGGAGACGCTTGTCAGAACGGGTGTCGTTCAGGCGGTCATCTCACCCGGCTCGCGTTCGGCTCCGCTTACCTTCGCCTTGGCCCGCCATCCGGGGATCGAGGCGATTTCCGTCTTGGACGAGCGCTCGGCGGCCTTCTTTGCTCTGGGGCTGGCTCGGAAGGGGGGCCGGCCTGTCGCCCTCGTCTGCACGAGCGGCACGGCGGCGGCGAATTTCTTCCCGGCGATCATCGAGGCGCAGGAGAGCGGAGTCCCCCTCATAGTCATCACGGCCGACCGTCCGCCCGAGATGCGCGGCTGCGGCTCCGGCCAGACGATCGACCAGCAGAAGCTTTACGGCGGCCATGTGAACTTCTACCACGAGCTCGCGGTGCCGGAGGCGGATGCGGCCCTGCTGGCGTATCTGCGGCAGACGGTCGCGCATGCGGCCGGGCGGTCGCTTTCGCCGGCTCCGGGCCCTGTCCATCTGAACGCGCCTTTTCGCGATCCGCTCCCGCCTGTGGAGGACGGAATCGCGGGGAGGCTTTCGGCGAGCCAGGATTGGACTGGCTTCTTCGCGCATCTGGCGCCGGCTTCGTCCGCCGAGATGAAGGCTCCGCTTCCGTCCCTCGGCGGGAAAGTCAGGGGGCTCATCGTGGCCGGCCCGGCGCAGCCCGGGGATCCCGCTGCCTACGCGGCCGCGGTCGGCGAGATCTCCCGCAAGCTCGGCTGGCCCATCCTGGCGGACGGCCTCTCGCCGGCGCGCCACAATCCGGCGGGCGACGCGGCGGTCGTCACGACCTACGATGCGATTCTTCGCAATCCGGCGGCGGCCGAGCGGCTGAAGCCCGATGCGGTCCTCTGCCTCGATGCCTGGCCGACGAGCAAGGTCCTGCGGGGATGGCTCGAGCGGTCGGGCGCGACCACGTGGCTCCTGAGCGGGCACCCTGAGAATCGCGATGCCCTGCACGGGTTGACCCGGATCCTTCCGATTTCGCCGGAGACGTTCGCGGCGGCGCTTCCCGAGCCCGGCCCCGTGCATGCGTATGGGGAACTTTGGAGCGGCTACGAGAGGCGTGCGCGGGCCGCCCTGGATCGGCGGCTGGGGGGAGAGGAGGACCTGTTCGAGCCCAAGGCGGCGTGGCTTCTTGCGCGGCATCTGCCGGAGGGGACGCCGCTCTTCGTCGCGAGCAGCATGCCCGTCCGCGACGCGGAGTACTTCTGGCCGCCGGGCACGCGGGGACTGCGGCCCTATTTCAACCGTGGGGCGAACGGGATAGACGGGACGCTTTCCACGGCCCTCGGCGTGGCGCACGGCGGGCCGCCTGCCGTCCTATTGACGGGGGACTTGGCGTTGCTGCACGATTCGAACGGGTTTCTCATCGGGCCGAAGCTCAGGGGAAGCCTGACCGTCGTCCTCATCAACAACCGGGGCGGCGGGATCTTCGAGCATCTTCCGGTCGCCGAATTCGATCCGCCCTTCGAGGAATTCTTCGCGACGCCGCAGGAGGCTGATTTTCAGAAATTGTGCGCGGCTTACGGAGCCGGGCACGTGCTCGTGCGCGATTGGAAGCACTTCACGGGGCTCGTCTCCGAGCTCCCGGCCGAGGGCATCCGCATCCTCGAAGTGCGGACGGACCGCAAATGCGACGCGGCGGAGCGGAAGCACCTCTTCGCGGAGGTCGCCGCGGGCCTGTAAGATATTTGCGGGCGGGAGTTGTTATAATACAGGGCGATGAGCATCGCCCTTCGACTTGACGTCACAAAGAAACAAAGTTTCTTTGTTGATATGAGAACTGTAAATCTAACGATCGACGAGGAGACTTGGATGGCCGCTCGGAAGCTGGCCGCCGAGCGTGATACGAGCGTAAGCGCTCTTGTGCGCGAAGCACTGGGAAACCTTACTGAAAACAGGAAAAAGCGAGAGGAGGCACGGCAAAGAATTCTCGCCATGATAGGCACCTTCGGGGGAGCAGTCGGCAAAATGCCTAGTCGAGAGGAGCGCAATGCCCGCCGCTGAAGTTCTTCTGGACAGCAACATCCTGATCTACGCGCTTTCGGATCTGCCTCCCGAGAGGGTCAAGAGAGACAGGGCAAAGGCGCTGATCGCGACCACCAACTTTGGCTTTTCCTATCAGGTCCTCATGGAAACTTGGGTCGTTGCGACGCGTAAAATGGCGCCGCGGGTTTCAGTCGACAGGGTCGCCGCATTCTTGAGGGACCTGCTTCAATTCCCCTGCGTCATGGGCACCGAGGGCCTGTACCAGCAGGCCGTACATTTGTCCGAGCGATTCGGCATCCATCCCTACGACGCAGCCATTGTTGCCGCCGCCCAGGAACTCGGAGCAAGTACGGTGTATTCGGAGGATATGAACCACGGCCAGGATTACGACGGGGTCCGGGTCATCAATCCCTTCCGGGACGCGAGCTGAGCGGCGTCTCCGCCGGGATTAGAGCTGCAGGGGCAGGCCGATCTCGATGATCTGCGAGGGCGGGATCTTGTAATAGTCCTTCGCCGGGCGGGCGTTCCTGCTTAGGAATCCGTAGAAGCTCTTCTCCCATTCCCACATGCCGCTGTTGCCGCCGTGGAGGATCATCTCCCGGTTGAAGAAGTACGTCGCCCCCTGGGTCTTGAACGCAAGGCCGGAGGCCCTGACCCTTTCCACGACGT
>CAZJNA010000137.1:0-6745 GCA_964547325.1 uncultured Opitutaceae bacterium
GCGCTTGCCGAGCGTCGTCGGCTGCGCGGGGACGTTGTGCGTGCGGCCCGTGATCATCAGGTCCCGGTGCAGCTCGGCCTGTCCGGCGAGGGCGAGGAGGGCCGCCGCCGCCTTGAACCGCACGAGCTCGAGGGCTCCGTGGATCTGCAGCTGCTCCACGTTTTCCGTCAGGTCGCGGCTTGTCAGGCCGAGGTGTATGAACTGGCGCTTCGCGAGCTCGGAAAATTCCTCGATCCGCGCCTTGACGTCGTGGAGCGTGGCGCGCTCGCGCTTCTCGATGGACGGGAGGTCGATCTGCGCCTTGACGCGCTCGTAGTCCTTGATCGCATCGGCGGGGATCGGCACCCCGAGGTCGCGTTGGGCCTTCATGACCGCGATCCAGAAATCCCGCTCGCGCGCCACCCGGCCGTGCTGCGACCAGATCGCCTTCATCGTGGCGGAGGCGTAGCGCTCCGCGAGCACGTTGGGAATGGGCGCGGAAGCGGGCGCGGCGGTCGGATCGTTCACGGCAGGGGGACAGGAGAAGGCGAAAAGCGGAAGGCGGAAAGCGAAAACTGGGGCGTTTTCGGGCGCCTCACGAGGGCGCCAGGCACCGGACCGCCAGGTCCCGCAGCACGTCCTCCTGCTCGTTGGGCCGGCTGAGGATGGCCTCGAAAGCGGCGATGAACTCCTGCTGGTTGTCGATCAGACGGCGAAGGCTCGGCGGCTTTGAGCTCCCGGCCAGCTTTCCGAGATACCAGGGATTCTGGGCAAAGACGTTGTAGGAGCTCTTTTCCCCGGCCGCCTCGGCGAACTTTTCGCGGTGCGCGGCCGCGGCGCCGGCCAGGCCTTCGATGCCCCTCGGGCCGGCGCGAATCTCGCCCGCGTCGAGCAGGGCGCGCACCTGAAGGAGGAGGCGGTTCCGGTTCTGGAGCGCCGCTATCACCGGGCGCGCGTCGCCTCCCGCAAAGAAGTGCCGTTCGAAGGCCGCGAGCGTCCAGGGAAGGTCCCCGCTGCCGAAGGCGTCCGCGGCCTCGAAAAAATCCCCGCCGGCGGCATTCGGCGTCAGCTCCCGGACCTGGGCTTCCGATATCGCCCCGCCTTCGCCCGCGTAAGTGGCGAGTTTTCGGACCTCCTCCACGAGGAGCCGCGTGTTCGCGCCCACCTTTCCGAGCAGGAGCCCGAGGGCATCCGGCTCGAGCGAGACGCCCAGTCTCTTCGCCTCGGCGAGGGCCACGCCCGCGAGCGCCTCTCCGCCTTCGTCATCGCCGCCGACGAGGACGAAGTCGGCGTTCTTCTCGCACCACTTCGGGAACGCGCGGCGCCGGTCCACGGGAGCCACGGTCAGGAGGACCGCGGTCTCGGACGGATTGACGGTTTCGAGGATCTGCCGGAGGTCTTCGACAAGCTTCAGCGTGCTCTCGGCCCGTCCGGTCACGCTGTCGGCCAGGAAGTTGACGTCCTTCAGCCAGACCGCGCGCTTTCCGCCGAACATCGCCACCGTCTGCACGGCCTCGCGGAACCGGTTCACGGCGGATTCGACCTCGTCGACGTTGGCCGCATAGCCGCTGATCACCTCGCGCGAAAGTTCGTCGGGGACCTCGGCCGACAGGACATCGAACCGCTCCTTGCCCATCCGTCCGACCAGGAAGTCATCCTGGCCGCAGATGAACGAAAAGGGGCGGGCGGCTGGCATCGGGAAGCGGATTTTCGCCGCCGCAGGCGATATGTCCAGCCGGGGCTGGGGAACCGATGAAAATCATCGCGGTCGCCAGGGGGCCATGCTAGCCTGGATATTTCATGAACACGGGCGAATCTCACTCAAAATGCCGGGCATAAAGTGCCTCACGCTCCCTCGATGGCCTGATAGGCCACCTTCGGTCGCCTTCGACCCTTTCTGCACCGGCATTTTGAGCGGTCTTCTTCCCATGTTCATGAAATATCCAGGCTAAGTCCGATGCGTTTGGCCCCGGCAGATCCAACTTCCCCTTCGTGGCGCCTCGACGCGCTCCTCTTGGTTCTGTGCTTCGGCGCCTTCTATCTCTTCGCGCTCGGCCGGGCCCCGCTCGGCAATCCCGATGAGGGGCGCTACGCGGAAATCCCGCGCGAAATGGTGGCGAGCGGGGACTGGGTGACCCCGCGGCTGAACGGCGTGAATTACTTCGAGAAGCCGCCCCTTGTCTATTGGGCGGTGGGGGCCGCGATCACGGTGTTCGGCCGAAACGAATGGGCGGTCCGGCTGGTGGCCGTATTCTTCGCCCTCAAGGGCATCCGCATCACCTATGTCGCCGGACGGGCCCTGTACGGACGCGACGCCGGGATCTGGGCCGCCGTGGTGCTGGGGACCTCCGCCCTCTATTTTGCCCTCGGCCACATCCCGCTTCTCGACATGGCGGTCGCCGTTCTCATGAGCGCCGCGCTGTTCTATTTCCTGCTCGGCGTGCGCGAGCCTCCGGGAACCCGGCGCCGCTGGCTTTTCTACGGATTCTACGCCTGTGCCGCCCTCGCGACCCTGACCAAGGGGCCGATCGGCTTCATGGTGACGGGCGCGGTCATGTTTCTCTGGCTTCTGGTTTTCAACCAGTGGGGTCGGCTGCGGCCGTTCTACCTTCCGACGGGCCTTCTGCTCTTTCTTGCCGTCGCCGCGCCCTGGCATCTCCTCGTCGCCGCTAGGAATCCGTCGTGGGCGCACTTCTACTTCATCCACGAGAACTGGGAGCGGTTCACGACGACGGAGCACGGCCGGTACGGCCCCTGGTGGTATTTCATTCCGGTCGTCCTGCTCGGATTCTTCCCTTGGACGGGCTTTCTCTGGTCCTCCTCCCGTCAGGCCCTGGCTGGCGGGTGGGCGCGGCGACGGGAAAACGCCGATGCGTGGTTCCTCGCGACATGGGCTGTCTTCATCTTCCTCTTTTTCAGCAAATCGGGGTCCAAGCTGATCCCCTACATCCTCCCCGTCTTTCCGCCTCTCGCCATCCTGATCGGCGCGCAGCTCGCAAGCGCGCAGGCGAAGGAATGGCGCATCGGCCTCGGGGTCTTCCGGATCCTCTGCGGGCTTCTCGCCGTCGCCGCCCTGGTTGCGGTCCTGAAGCCCGGCATGATCCGGGAAGCGGGGGCCGCCGCGGCCCTGCGGCCCTACGCCTATGCAATTGCGGCCATTCTGCTTGTCGGGGGGATTTTGACGAGTGGGCGCGCCGGCATGGTGGCAACGGCATCGCTATTTCTCGGAACTCTTGTCCTGGCCGAGCCGCAGATCCCCATGCGCAGCACGAAGCCCCTGGCTCTCCAGGTGGCTGCGCTGGCCGCGCCGGGCGACCGGGTCTGCCATTACCACGAATTCTTCCACGACTTCACATTCTATGCGAATCGGACGGTCGATGTCGTGGGATTTCAGGGCGAGCTCGAACCGGAAAACGATCCCTCCGCGCCTGCAAGCGGGCGGTTCATGACCGAGGCCGATTTCCGCCGCCACTGGGATGGCCCCTCCCGGGTTTTCGCGGTGGCGCGCAAGTCCGATATTCGGGAACTCTTTGCCGATCCCGCGTTTCATTATCATTTGCTCGGCGAGACCCGGGGCCATTATCTTTTCAGCAATCGTCCCTGACCCCGTCATGACCGCACCCGCCGCAGCTTCGCCCAAGCCCGCCGTCCCGCTTCTTCCCTTCACGAGGCCGACGATCGACGAGGAGACCATTGCCGGGGTGGCCGAGGTTCTCCGGTCGGGCTGGCTGACCTCGGGTCCCCAGGTAAAGGCCTTTGAGGCGAGGCTCTCGGAATATTGCGGGGGCCGTCCCGTCCGCGCTTTCAATTCGGGCACGTGCACGATGGAGATAGCCCTCCGCATCGCGGAGATAGGGCCGGGACACGAGGTCATCACGACGCCTCTCTCCTGGGTCGCGACGAGCAACGTCATCCTCGAGGTCGGCGCCAGGCCGGTCTTCGTGGACATCGATCCGGCGACGCGGAACATCGATCTGTCCCTGGTAGAGCAGGCGATCACGCCCGCGACCCGGGCGATCCTGCCCGTGGACCTCTCCGGTCTGCCGGTGGACCGCGACCGGCTGCATGCGATCGCGAAGAAGCACAAGCTGCGGGTCGTCGAGGACGCCGCCCAGGCGTTCGGCAGCAGCTGGAAGGGCCGGCGCA
Source organism: uncultured Opitutaceae bacterium (assembly GCA_964547325.1). Taxonomy (GTDB): domain Bacteria; phylum Verrucomicrobiota; class Verrucomicrobiia; order Opitutales; family Opitutaceae; genus Palsa-1447. The sequence goes on from CAZJNA010000137.1 coordinate 4,126, forward strand.
TAGGATCCTTCGGCGATTTTGTCTCCTTCAGCTTCCATCCGAACAAGAACATCACGACGATCGAGGGCGGATGCCTGGTCATGAACGACGAGGCCGAGGCGAAGCTCGCGGAACAGTACCGGCTTCAGGGCGTCATCCGCTCCGGGCAGGACGGGATGGAGGTCGAGCGGGTCGGGGGAAAGTTCAACCTGACGGACGTCGCTGCCCGGGTGGGACTCGGGCAACTCCCGCATCTCGATGAATTCACGGCGAAGCGCCGCGAACTGGCGCAGGCCTATTTCGAGCTTCTGGAGGCCCCCTCGGTGCGATCCCTCGGCCTGCGCCTGCCGGCCGCGGATTTTTCGAACAGCAACTGGCACATGTTCCAGGTCGTGCTTCCCGAAGAGCGGCTCACCGCGAAACGCGCTGAAATCATGACCCAGCTCCTGGCTGCCGGCATCGCGACCGGCGTGCATTATCCGGCGATCCACCGGTTTGCCCTGTATCGGCGGCTGGGCTGGAAGGAGGGCGATTTTCCGCACGCCGAATACGCCGGCCGCAACATCCTGACCCTGCCGCTCTTCCCGGCGATGACGCGCTCCGATGTCGTTAGGGTCGTTGAGGCCCTGTCCTCCGTCCTCTCCGACAACCTGAAGTCATGAGCGCAGCCCCCCAGCTTTCGGTCGTCATACCGGTCTTCAACGAGGAGGCGAACCTGCCCCTGCTCTTCGAGCGCCTCTATCCCGTGCTCGACGCCCTCGGCCGCAGCTACGAGGTGATATTCACGAACGACGGCTCGCACGACCGCTCCTTCGAGCTCCTGAAGGCCCAGCATGCGAAGCGGCCCGACGTCACACGGGTCATCGATTTCAACGCAAACTATGGGCAGCACATGGCGGTGATGGCGGCCTTCGAACGGGTGAAGGGCTCCATTGTCGTCACGCTCGATGCCGATCTCCAGAACCCGCCCGGGGAGATCCCGAAGCTTCTCGTGAAGACGGACGCGGGCTTCGATTGCGTCGGCGGACGCCGGCTCAACCGCCGCGATTCCTTCTTTCGGACGCAGGCCTCCCGGATCATCAACGCGGTCCGGAGGCAGACGACGAACATCGAAATGACGGATCAGGGCTGCATGCTCCGCGCGTACAGCCGGCCCGTGGTGGATGCCATCGTCAGAAGCGGTGCTACGAACACGTTCATCCCGGCCCTGGCCTACACCTTCGCCAGCCGCCCGACCGAGGTGGACGTGCTCCACGAAGAGCGGCACGCCGGCGTCTCCAATTATTCCCTCTACAAGCTGATCCGGCTCAATTTCGACCTGATCACGAGCTTCTCCATCGCGCCGCTCGAATACTTCACGATGTTCGCCCTCGGCTGCTCGGGGCTCAGCCTGCTTCTTGTATTCGTGCTCGCCTACCGGCGGATCTTCCTCGGCGCCGAGGCAGACGGCACATTTACCCTGTTTGGCATCCTCTTTTTCCTTCTCAGCGTGACGATGGTCGGCATCGGCCTGATCGGCGAATACGTCGGCCGGACCTACCAAGTCGTCCGCTCCCGCCAGAGGTACTTCGTGCGCGAAATCCTGGAGACCAGGGAATAAGTGTCCGCCTCCTTGCCCGCGAAGCCCCGCATACTCTTTTTCGGCTACAGCGAGGTCGGCTTCGAGTGCCTCGATCTGCTCCTCGAGCGCGGCGACAATGTCGTCGCCCTCTTCACGCACGAGGACAACCCGAACGAGAAGATCTGGTTCAAGACCCCGGCCGCCGTCGCTCTGGCCAAGGGCGTGCCGATCCTTACGCCCGAAAAGATATCCACGCCGGAATGGATCGAGAAGATCGCCGCCCTGAAACCGGACCTGATCCTGTCGGTCTATTACCGCAACATGATCAGCACCAAGATCCTATCACTGGCTCCGCTCGGTGCCTTCAACATGCACGGCTCTCTCCTCCCGAAATACCGGGGCCGCGCCCCGATCAACTGGGCCGTCCTCCACGGCGAGCCGAGGATCGGGATGACGCTCCACCGCATGGTCAAGGCGCCTGACGCCGGGGCCATCGTGGATCAGGACGGCACCGACATAGGGCCGCGGGATTCCGCGGAGGAGGCCTTCCGAAAAGTTTTGCCCTGCGCGCGGCGGGTCCTGGGGAGGCAAATCGACCCTTTGCTCGCCGGAAAGGCGAAGGAGACGCCGCAGGACGATTCCCAGGCGACCTACTTCGGCGGCCGCAAGCCGGAGGATGGACGGATCGATTGGAGCCAGGCCTCGGTGCAGATCTTCAACCTCATACGCGCCGTGACCGATCCGTATCCCGGCGCGTTCACGGACGTCGGTCCGGCCCGCCTCATGGTGTGGTGGGCAGAGGCCTCAAGCGCGGCTGCGCTGGCGGTGACGGGGGAGCCCGGCGAGATCCTCTCAATCTCGCCGCTCGTCGTCGGGACGGGGGACGGGGCGCTCGAACTCGTCCGGACGGAGTGGCGGAACGCCCCCGAGCCGAAATTGGACGTCGGCCAGAAACTCTAGCGGGCTCGCCTTTCCGGCCGATATCCCCCTAACCTAAACCTTTCCCCATGCCGCTCAAAGTCCTTATCCTCGGAGCCAACGGTTTCATCGGCAGCTCGCTGACCCACACCATCCTGCAAA